>DATFCW010000001.1:0-9195 GCA_035252665.1 Casimicrobiaceae bacterium
GAGACGTGCTCAAGATCGAGTGCGGCTTCGCGGCTAGTCATAGGAAAGTCCCATCGCTTCGCGCACGTCGCGCATCGTCTCTTCCGCCAGCTTGCGCGCGCGCTCGCACCCGTCGGCGACGATGTTGCGCACCAGCGCTGGATCGTCGACGTAGCGCTGCGCGCGCTCGCGGATCGGCTGCTGCTCGCGAATGATTGCGTCGATCACCGGCTGCTTGCATTCGAGGCAGCCGATCCCGGCCGTCGTGCAGCCCTGCCACACCCAGTCGCGCGTTTCCTGGTTCGAATACACGAGGTGCAACCCCCACACGGGGCATTTCTCCGGATTGCCCGGGTCGGTGCGTCGCACGCGCGCCGGGTCGGTTTGCATCGTGCGAATCTTTTGCGCGACCGACGCCGGCTCCTCGCGCAGCATGATCGCGTTGCCGTACGACTTCGACATCTTCTGTCCGTCGAGCCCTGGTACGCGCGGCGTCTCGGTAAGGAGCGGCTGCGGCTCGGGCAGGATCACGCGCCGCGCGCCTTCGAGATAGCCGAATAGTCGCTCGCGATCGCCGAGCGAAAGATTCTGCGTATCTTCGAGAAGCGCGCGCGCCGCCGTGAGTGCTTCGGTGTCGCCCTGCTGCTGGAACGCTGTGCGCAGCGTATCGTAACGCTTCGCCTTCTTGCTGCCGAGCTTCTTCACTGCGGCGCGCGCCTTCTCCTCGAAGCCGGGCTCGCGGCCGTAGATGTGGTTGAAGCGGCGCGCGAGCTCGCGCGTGACCTCGATGTGCGAAACCTGATCCTCGCCAACCGGCACCTTGTTCGCGCGATAGACGAGAATGTCGGCGCTCATCATGACCGGATAGCCGAGAAAGCCGAACGTGGACAAATCGCGATCGGATAGTTTCTGCTGCTGGTCCTTGTACGTCGGCACGCGCTCGAGCCAGCCAACCGGTGCGATCATGCCGAGAAGGAGCGCGAGCTCGGCATGTTCCGGGATGCGCGACTGGATGAAGAGCGTCGCGCGCGTCGGGTCGACACCGGCGGCAAGCCAGTCGACGAACATCTCCCAGACGCTTTCGGCGATCGATTCCGTTTGCTCGTAATGCGTCGTCAACGCGTGCCAGTCGGCCGCGAAGAACAGGCACTCGTACTCCTCCTGCAGCCTGATCCAGTTCTTGAGCGCGCCATGGTAATGGCCGATGTGCATGCGCCCGGTGGGCCGCATGCCCGACAACACCCGATCGGGAAACATGAGGGCGATTTGTCTTATCGACTGCTTAGAAACTCAGCAGCGCCTGCAATAACCACTCCGCGGCGCGGAGGATCGGCTCCATTACGTCGTTCAGAAGTCCGAACGCGAGCAATCCGATGATGATGAAAAACCCGAAAGGCTCGAGGCGCGACCATGCGCGCGCCGCGCGAAGCGGCAGCAGGCTGACGGCGATGCGACCGCCGTCGAGCGGGGGAACAGGCAGCAGGTTCAACGCCATCAGCACCAGGTTTACCGAGATTCCGGCCTTGGCCATCGTCACGATCAGCGCGCTTTCCATCGCGCCTTGCGTGACGGACAACTTGAGCACCAGCGCCCAGCCGATCGCCATGGCGAGGTTTGCGGCGGGGCCGGCGGCCGCGACCCACAGCATGTCGCGCTTGGGGTTGCGCAAATTGCCGAAGTTGACCGGCACCGGCTTCGCCCAACCGAAGACGAATCCGGGACCGCCGAGTTTGGCCGCCAAAAGCAGTATTCCGGGAAGCAGGATCGTGCCGACCGGGTCGATATGCGCAAGCGGGTTCAGCGTGATCCGACCTTGCGCCTCCGCGGTGTGATCGCCGAAGTGCCGGGCTACGTAGCCATGCGCCGCTTCGTGCAAGGTGATCGCGAGGACCACCGGCACCGCCCATAGCACGATGGTCGAGAGCGACAAATGCATCCCCTGGCCCGTAGTTTACATCAACTCGCCGCGGCTTCCAGGCCCAGCGCATGGGGATCGCCGAGACCGACGCGCACGACGATTGGGGGCGAAGCTTCGAGATCGACGACCGTCGTCGGCACGGTCTTGCAGGTGCCCGCGTCGATGATCGCGTCGACGCGGCTGCCGACCCGCGCCGCCACGCCGTCCGCGTCGTTGAGCGCCTCGTCGTCGCCGGGAAGGATCAGCGTCGCTGACAGCATCGGTTCGCCAAGCTCGGCAAGGAGCGCACGCACGACGGCATGCCGCGGAATGCGAATGCCCACCGTGTTGCGCTTCGGGTGCTGCAATCGGCGCGGCACTTCGGGTGTCGCGCGCAGGAGAAACGTGAATTCGCCCGGATTCGCGTGCTTGACGATGCCGAACTGCGCATTGTCCATGCGCGCGAAGCGACCAACTTCGGCGAGATCGCGGCAGACGAGAGTCAAGTGATGGCGGAGGTCGACATCGCGCAATTGGCGCACGCGCCGTGCGGCATCGCTGTCTCCGATCCGACATCCCAGCGCGTAGGACGCATCGGTCGGATAGGCGATGATGCCGCCGTCGCGAACGATGTCGGCCGCGCGGCGAACGAGCCGGCCCTGGGGATGCGTCGGATGGATCTTGAGGAGTTGCGCCATGGTTTCGATCGGAGCCGACCCTATAATCCCGTGCCACATCATGCGCTACGTGACGGGTGAACCTCCAGCAGCTTCGCTATCTCTGCGCGATCGTCGATAACGGGCTCAATGTCTCCGGCGCGGCCGACGCGCTGTACACGTCGCAGCCCGGCATCAGCAAGCAGATCCGGCAACTGGAGGACGAGCTTGGATTGCGCGTCTTCGTTCGCCAGGGGAAACGACTCGCGGCCTTGACGCCGGCCGGCGAGGTAGTCGTCGCCACGGCACGGCGCGCGCTGCTCGAAATCGGCAACCTGCGCCGCGTTGCCGACGAATTCCGAAGCGAAGACAGTGGCGTGCTCGGCATTGCCACGACCCATACGCAAGCGCGCTACGTGCTGCCGAACGTGCTCGCGCAATTCGCGACCCGCTTTCCCAAGGTGAGGCTGGTGCTCCACCAAGGCAACCCCATCCAGGTGGCCGAGGCGACGCGCAACGGGGACGTCGACGTCGGCATCGCGACAGAGGCGCTCGGCGCTTACCCCGATCTCGTCGCGCTGCCGTGCCATCGCTGGAATCGCGTCGTCCTGGTGCCGAAAGGGCATCCACTCGCGCGCGTTCGCCCGCTGACGCTCGAAGCGCTCGCGCAACATCCGATCGTCACCTACGATTCGTCGTTCACCGGTCGCTCGGAGATCAATGCGGCGTTCGCGGCGAAGAACCTCGCGCCGAACGTCGTGCTGTCGGCGCTCGACTCCGACGTGATCAAGACGTATGTCGAGCTCGGAATGGGGATCGGCATCGTCGCGCAAATGGCGTACGACGCGACCAAGGACGGACATTTCGAGATGCTCGATGCGAGTCACCTGTTCGCGGCGTCGACGACGCGTCTCGCGCTGCGCAGGGGCGTGTTCCTGCGGGGGTTCGTCTACGAGTTCATAACGCTTTTCGCCGGCCAGTACTCCAAGAGCGCGGTCGATGCGGCGCTCGCGGATACGCCGGCGAGCGATGAGACGCTATGACCGTGCTCGAGGCGGTCGGTAGCGGTACGCTTCCGACGGCCCGGTCGACGCTGTGCTGATTCGCGACGACAGCTCATCCGATCGGAGTGCAGGCATCGGCCTGCTGCGCATCGGTCGGTGTGGTCGACTGACATGTGAGACCCCATGAAACGCTTGCTCGCACTCGCCTGCCTCGCCATGACTTCCGCGCTCGCTCCTGCCGCAGGCCTTCCCACCCGGACGTTGACGATCGATGGCAGCAAGCTCACCGTCGAAGTCGCCTCGACGCCAGAAGCGCGCGAGACCGGCCTGATGAACCGGTTCAGCTTGCAGCAAGACCACGGGATGTTGTTCGTGTTCGAGCAACCGCAACCGCAGGCGTTCTGGATGAAGAACACGTACATCCCTCTGTCGATCGCATTCGTCGACGCCAACGGACGAATCCTCAACATCGAGGACATGCGGCCGCAGGACGAATCGACGCATTGGTCGCGCGGCATGGCGCTCTACGCGATCGAGATGAGACAGGGATGGTTCGCCGGGAAAGGCATCGGCGACGGAGACCGGGTCGAAGGGCTGCCCGAAGTCGCCGCCAAACCGCGCGCGAATTCGCCCTGACCGGGCGCAGCTGCCCCCGTCATTTGTGACAGGTGGGGCGGCATTGACATTCGTCCACGGCCGCACGGTATGATCGCCTCGCGGGCACGACAAGGGGAGAGGTCATGCTTACCGTCATCGATCCGGGCAAACCGGCTCAAATCCATGGTTTCATCATCAACGAGCACATCGCTCGGCTATCGCGCGCCGCACTTCAGCGCGAACCGCTGCAGCCGGTCATGGAATCGATCATCAGCGAGCTCGGGTTCGACAGCTTCATGTACGGAATGGCGGCGGATCCCAAGCCGACGCGGCGGGATACGCGGTCGTTCGTCTGGACAACGCTGCCGCGCGACTGGCTCTCGCTATACGGTTCGCGCGGCTACATCGAAGTCGATCCGCGCATCACGCAGACGTACAACAGGAACGTTCCTTATGTCTGGGATTCGGCTGACTTCAAGAACGACCCGATGTGCCGGGATTTCATGCGGGACGCGCAACGCTACGGCGTATGCAGCGGCGTCGCGATTTCCTTTCGCGACCCCGATCACGGCCGCGTGATGGTGGCGCTCAATTCGAAGATCACGCCGGTCGACAGCGCGCGCAAGGCCTTCATCGCCAAGCACCTCGGCGAGGTGATGCTTCTTTGCATGTCGTTCCATGATTTCTTCATGGCGCATCTCGTCCATTACGCCCCTCCGCTGATGGTTCGCGTCGCGCCGCTCACGCCTCGACAATCGCAGTGCCTGGAAATGGCGGCGAACGGCATGACCAGCATGGACATCGCGATGAAGCTCGGCATCAAGCCGAGGACCGCGAACTTCCACTTCGGCAAGATCAACACGAAGCTTGGCGTGCTGAATCGCAAGGAAGCGATTGCGACGGGCATCGCGCGAGGCCTGATACGACCGAATCTGCTCGGCATGGGAGGACACGGGCACCGGGTGCAGCGACGCGCCAGGTAACGCTATAGACTCTTCGATAGCGAGGCAAGGAACGACGCCAATTCCTCCGGCAGCGGCGAGTCGATCGTCATCGTCTCGCCGCTTGCCGGATGCTTGAATGTCGTCCGCCGCGCGTGCAGGAACATGCGCGACAACCCCGCCTTCGCAAGCTCGCGATTCCATGCGAAATCGCCATATTTGTCGTCGCCGGCAATCGCGTGACCGAGGTGCGCGAGGTGCACGCGAATCTGGTGCGTCCGGCCGGTCTCGAGCTGCGCCTCGAGAAGCGCCATCGGCGGATCGATCGTGCGCCATGTTTGCATACGCCGAAACACGGTGACCGATGCTTTGCCCGATGCATCCGGCCGCACGCGACGCTCGCCCGCACGCGTGACGAACTTGTGCAACGGCATGTTCACCTCGCGCGTTGCATCGCGCCACGGTCCCCGGACGAGCACCAGGTAGCGCTTGTCGATCTCGCCGTCACGAAGCTGCCGGTGGAGCTCGGTCAGGGCCGCGCGCTTCTTCGCGACGAGCAGTACGCCTGACGTTTCTCGATCGAGCCGATGAACGAGCTCGAGAAATCGCGCGTCGGGACGCGACGCCCGCAATCGCTCGATCAAGCCAAGCGCGACGCCGCTTCCACCGTGCACGGCCACGCCAGCCGGCTTGTCGATCGCGATCAGCCAGTCGTCCTCGTGCAAAAGCGCCGGCTCGAACGCCAAGGGGCGCGCTGGCTGAGTTCGCGTCCGCGGCGTGACAGCCGTTCGTATCGGCGGGATGCGAACCACATCGCCAGAGACAAGACGTCGCTCCGGCCCCACGCGGCCCTTGTTGAGCCGGACCTCGCCGCTGCGCAGGATCCGATAGATGTGGCTCTTGGGCACGCCCTTCAGCGCGCGCAGGAGGAAATTGTCGATTCGCTGCCCCGCTGCATCGTCGCCGACCGTAAGGCACGACGGAGCATCCTTGCTTAACTCGTTCATTCCCTTATAATTGTCAGCGAACCGCGCGAATGCGCGCCGCTCCGGGCCCGCCCGGAGCCCGCTTGCGAAGAGGTGCGTCTCGCGGTGAGTGTCCCGCGTTGGGTAGCGGGTCGAAAGCGGCTAAGTCGCTCGCCGTGCGGATTTGTACGCGAAACAAGTAGCGATGGTAAACGAACAGCGCAGCTCCCGCACCCGGCATCGGCCGGTTCGAAGCGGTCGCTCGCGCGGCGCAAAGCGAATCATTCTGCCGCGGCTCCTGGCGCTTCCTGCAGCAGCCGCGGGATCGAATACTCCGCCAGTCTTGCGAAGAAGAAGACCTACGACGAGAAGCCGGCTTCAAAGCCGGCGCTGCGAATTCATGCGCATGCCACCTCGCTCACCGCGCATCGCCTGGAGAGATCCGGTCGATCGCGTGTCTTCGCCCTCGACCGCCGCGTAAGCGTTCAAGCGCCGCCGACATTGGCGACGCCCGCATTCGTTCCGCACCCTTGCCCCGGGGCGCTGCGCCGGGGACAAAGGTCCATGAAACGCATGCTTTTCAACGCCACCCAGGCGGAAGAACTCAGGGTGGCGATCGTCGACGGTCAGAAGCTCATCGATCTCGACATCGAATCCGCATCCAAGGAACAGCGCAAGAGCAACATCTACAAGGGCGTCATCACGCGCGTCGAGCCTTCGCTCGAAGCGTGCTTCGTCGATTACGGCACCGATCGACACGGATTCCTTCCGTTCAAGGAAATATCCCGGCAATACCTGAAACCCTCGCGGCGCGGCAGCGACGGCAACGGCGAAGCGGGCGACGGCGAAAGCCGTGGCCGCGTGCAGGACCAGCTCAATGAAGGACAGGAGCTCATCGTCCAGGTCGACAAGGACGAACGCGGCAACAAGGGCGCCGCGCTCACGACCTACATCTCGCTCGCCGGCCGCTATCTCGTGCTGATGCCGAACAATCCGCGTGGCGGCGGCGTGTCGCGCCGCGTCGAAGGCGAGGAGCGCAACGAGTTGCGCGAAGCCGTATCGGCGCTCGAAGTGCCGAGCGGCATGAGCGTAATCGCGCGTACGGCAGGCATCGGTCGCACGGCCGAGGAATTGCAGTGGGACTTGAACTACCTGCTGCAGCTATGGCACGCGATCGAGGACGCCGCGAACCTGCAAACCGGCGCGTATCTGATCTACCAGGAGTCGAGCCTCGTCATCCGTGCGATCCGCGACTATTTCCAGCCCGATATCGGCGAGATCCTGATCGACACCGAAGCGATCCACGAGCAGGCGCAGCAGTTCATGGGCCACGTGATGCCGAACAACGTCTCGCGCGTCAAGCTCTACAAGGACGACGTGCCGCTGTTCTCGCGCTTCCAGATCGAGCACCAGATCGAGACCGCGTATGCGCGGCAAGTCGCGCTTCCGTCGGGCGGTGCGATCGTCATCGACCACACGGAAGCGCTGGTCTCCGTCGACGTCAATTCCGCTCGCGCCACCAAGGGCGGCGACATCGAGACGACCGCGTTCAACACCAACCTCGAAGCGGCCGACGAGATCGCGCGTCAGCTTCGGTTGCGCGACTTGGGCGGTCTGATCGTCGTCGACTTCATCGATATGGAGAGCGTCAAGAACCAGCGCGAAGTCGAGAACCGATTGCGCGATGCGCTCAAGTACGACCGCGCACGGGTGCAACTCGGCAAGATTTCGCGCTTCGGATTGATGGAGCTTTCGCGCCAGCGATTGCGCCCCGCGCTCGCCGAATCGGCGTATCTCCCCTGCCCGCGCTGCCATGGCATCGGCCACATTCGCGGCGTCGAGTCCACCGCGTTGCACATCCTGCGCATCCTTCAGGAAGAGGCGATGAAGGACAACACCGCGCAGATCGTCGCGCAGGTGCCGGTGGACGTCGCAACGTTCCTTTTGAACGAGAAGCGCGCCGATGTGCTCAACGTCGAAACGCGCTTCAAGGTCAATGTGCTGCTGGTGCCAAACCGACATCTCGAAACGCCGAACTACGGCGTGCAACGGATGCGCCACGACGAGCTCAACCAGGGCGAACCGCTCCCTTCGTCCTTCGAGATGGTGGAACAGCCCGAGGCCAGCGATGCGATCGAGCGCAGGGAGGAGACGAAGGAGCCGCGCCAGGAGGCGGTCGTCAAGGGGATCACCCCGTCGCAACCCGCGCCTGTCGCCGCGCCGCGCGCAGCGTCCGTTGGCCAAGTCGATGCGCAAGCAGGCCACACCGATTCGTGGTTTTCACGAATGCTGCACTGGTTTCGCACGCCGAGTCCGGCTCCGCACGCCGCCGCAGAATCGAAACCCGTCGTGCCGCAGGGCGCGAGCGGTGCGGGCAAGCCGCATCGCGGTCGCGAAGGCCCGCGCGACGGACGTGGTCGCGGCGAGGGCCGCGAGGCGCAACGTCGCGAAGAACGGCGTCCGACGCGCGAGCGACGCGATGGGCGACCTGCCGATGCACCACGGCGCACGGAAACGCACAGCGCCATCGAGACGTCGCCGCAGCATCAGCGGCGATCGAGCGACGCCGCACGCGGCGAGCCGCGCCGCGAGTCGCGCAGTTCCGCGCAGCGACCACACCGGGATGGCCAGCGAGCCGATCAGCGCGAGGCGCGTGCGCCGCAGCCGCAACGGCGCGCACCCTCACATCCCGAAGCTGTCGCTCCAGCGGAAAGCGATGTAGCGGTTGCGCATGAATCGCCATTGCAGTCGCGATCGCCTCATGCAAGTGAAGGCAATGGTGCCGCGGAAGCGCGCGACGGCGGTGGCCGCCGCCGGCGAGGTCGTCGGGGACGCGGGGGCGAGCGCGGCGAACGCGCGCATCGACCCGTATCCGAGGAGGCAGGCACGAGCGAAGCGGCAAGTCCAGCGGTTTCTCCGGTCGAGCAACATCATTCAACAGCCCACGAACCACAACTCGAAGCGGTGCCAGCATCGGCATCGCTCGAATCCGCGACGGCGAAGATCGAAGCGCCCACGCCCGCGGCCGAAGTGACGCCGCATGAGGCACAACGCTCCGAAGAACGCGCGGCATCTCGGGCGGCCGAGCATGCGCAAGTGCCGGAGATCGAGGTCCCGATGCCGAGCCTGACATTGCCGGCCGACTCGGACCTCGTC
>DATFCW010000002.1:0-4618 GCA_035252665.1 Casimicrobiaceae bacterium
ATCAACGTCCGCGCGCCCACGATGCAGCGGGGATAGAGCGTGACGCGCGCGTCGAGCACCGCATCGTCGCCCACGTTCGTCGCGTCGCCGATCACGCAATGCGCACCCACGACGCTACGCTCGCCGATCGTCGCGTTCGCGCCGATTACCGCGTACGCGCCGATGCAGGCCGTACGCGCAACCCGCGCCGAAGGATCGATGCGCGCGGTCGCATCCACGCCGGGGGATACGGCCGGCTGCGGATGAAGCATCGCGGCAACGCGGGCATAAGTCGCGTACGGGTTATCGCTGACGAGCTTCGGCAGCGACGTGAATCGCATCGCGTCGGGCGCGAGGATCACCGCGCCGGCGGACGTCGTCGCGAGCTTACGGCGGTATCTGGGATTCGCGAGAAACGCGATCTCGTCACTTTGCGCGTGCTCGAGCGTGCCGACCGCGCGCACGACGACGCTCGCGTCGCCGTCGAGCGCAGCACCGGCGAGCCGGGCGAGCTCGCCCAACGATATGCCGGCGGACTCGCGCAAGGAAGCCATCGTGGCCCGTTCGCGCGGTCTCGCCTTGCTGTCGCTACTTGTCCGCGAGCGCCTGGATCACCCGGTCGGTGATGTCGATGCGCTTGCTCGCATACACGACCGGGTCCTGCAGGATCAGGTCGTATTTCTCGTCGGCGGCAATCTGCTGGATCACCTTGTTCGCGCGCTCCTGGATGCCGGCGAGCTCCTCGTTGCGCCGCAGGTTGAGATCCTCGCGAAATTCGCGTTGCATCCGCTGCAGATCGCGCGACTGATTCGCGAGGTCGCGTTCCTTGGTGCGACGATCGGCGTCGGTCATCGTCGGTCCGTCGCGGTCGAGCGTCGCCTGCAGGTCGCGCACTTGCTTGGCGAGCTTCTGGATTTCGGCGTCGCGCGCGGCGAATTCCTTCTCGATCTTCGCCTGCGCACGCTTCGCCGGCGCGGCCTCTCGGAACAAGCGCTCGGTATTGACGAAGCCGATCTTGTAATCGGCGGCCACCGCAACGCTCGCGAATGTCGCGACCGCGAAGGCGATGAAAGCGAGCGCCATGCGACCCGTGAGGCTTGGCGTATGGCGACGTCTGGATGTCGGCACGGTGGTATTGATCGAAGTCGCGAAACCGATAGTGTATGGGATCACTATCAAAACGCCGCGCCGGCCTGGAACTGGAACCTCTGCTGGCGGTCGCCTTCGCGCGCATTGAGCGGAATCGCGTAGCTGAACTTGAGCGGCCCGATCGGCGAGCTCCAGGCGACGCCAACGCCCGCCGAATAGCGGAACGACTCGAACTTCGATTGCTCGCCGTTCTGATAGATCTGGCCGGCATCCATGAAGATGCTTCCGCGCACCGCCTTGTCGCCCTTGATGATCGGATAGAACGCCTCGAGGTTGCCGATAATCTTGCGCCGCCCACCGAGCGCGTTGCCAAACTGGTCCTGTGGACCGAGCGAGGCCGTATCGTAGCCGCGGACCGAATTGACGCCGCCCGCGAAGAACGCCTTGAAGAACGGGAGCGGGCTTCCGGACAAGCCGCCACCGTACCCCAGGTCCGCACGCGCCATCAGCACCAGGTCGCGATAAACCGGCCAGTACACGGCGTGCGTGTACTGAATCTTGTAGTACGAAAGATCGCCGAACGGCAGGCCGGTTTCGACGAGCACGCTCTGCAGCTTGCCGCGCGTCGGATAGAGCGTGTCGTCGCGGGTGTCGCGCGACCATCCCGCGGTCAGGATGTACGCGTCGGACGAATAGCCGAATTCGTTGACGAACTGCTGGTAGACGGGCGGGCTGTCGGAGAACAGCGTGATGTGCGTGTGCTCGTATCGCCCGCCGACATTGATCGTGTCCGTCTCGGTGATCGGTATGCCGAAGCCGACCGCCGCGCCGAGCGTGCCCGAAGCATATTGCGAGATCGCGAGACCCGTGGGGTCGAGGCTCTTGTCGTAGAGCTCGAACGTTCGCGATACGCCATCCACCGTGTAGTACGGCTGCGAGAAGACCGCCGAGTACGTCCGGTCGAAACGGCCGGTGTTGACGCCGATCGAAAGTGCGTTGCCGGTCCCGAAGATGTTCTGCTGCGATATCGAGGCGTTGAGAACGACGCCCTCGTCGCTCGAATAGCCGACGCCCGCGAGCAGGTTGCCGGTCGACTTCTCGGTCACCGACACCTCGACGTCGACCTGGTCGGCGCTGCCTGGAACCGGCGGCGTCTCGACCGTGACGTCGTCGAAATACGCGAGTCGCTTCACGCGGGTCTTCGACCGCTCGATCCGGGGGCCGTCGTACCACGCGTCCTCGAGCTGGCGAAACTCGCGGCGGATCACCTCGTCCTTCGTCTTCGAGTTGCCGGTGATGTTGATCTTGCGCACGTATGCACGCCGGCCGGGGTCGACGTAGAACGTGAACGACGCCCTGGCGTTGGCCCGGTCGAGCTCGGGCACCGCATTGACGTTCGCGAACGCGTAACCCTCGGCGCCGAGGCGGTCGCTGATGTCCTTGGCCGATGCCTGCAGCTTCGCGCGCGAAAAGACATCGCCCGTCTTGAGCTGCACGAGCGGCTCGAGCTCGGCCGCGGGCACGACGAGATCGCCTGCGATGCGGACGTCGCCGACCGTGAAGCGCGGGCCTTCGCTGATGTTGAGCGTGATGTAGATGTTCTCCTTGTCGGGAGAGATCGACACCTGCGTCGATTCGACGTTGAACTCGAGATAGCCGCGATTCTGATAGAAGCTTCGCAGCGTCTCGAGATCGGCCTGGAGCTTTTGCTTCGAGTACTGGTCGTTCTTCGTGTACCAGGTGAACCAGCCGGGCGTCGTCAGCGTCATTTCCGACAGCAATTCCTTTTCGGAAAACGCTTTCGCGCCGACGATGTTGATTTTGGCGATCTTCGCCGAATCACCCTCGTCGATCGTGAAGTTGATGGCGACGCGGTTTCGCTCCTGCGGCGTAACCGTCGTCTGAATCGTCGCGCCGTACTTGCCGCGCGTAATGTACTGGCGCTTCAACTCCTGCTCGGCGCGCTCGAGCGCGGAGCGATCGAAGATGCGCGCCTCGGCGATGCCAATGTCTTTCAGCGCCTTCTTGATCGTGTCGGTATCGAATTCCTTGTTGCCGGAAAACGTGAGCGAGCTGATCGTGGGCCGCTCCTCGACGGCGACGACGAGCACGTCGCCTTGCGCTTCGAGGCGCACGTCGCGAAAAAAGCCGGTCGCGTACAGCGCCTTCACGGCATCGGAAATCTTCTGATCGTCGACCCGATCGCCGACCTTGATCGGCAGATAGCTGAAGATCGTCCCCGGCTCCGTGCGCTGCACACCTTCGACGCGAATGTCGCGCACGACGAATGGCGCCACGGCGAACGCGCCGAACGACAGCGTCAATGCAACGAAGCTCGCGAGAAGTGCGAAAACGCCCGCTCGCGCGCGCATGATCCCGGTGTGCTCAGAACAGACGGGAAACGTCATTGAAAAGCGCCAAGGCCATCAGCACGGCGAGCATTGCCATGCCGATGCGCTGACCGACCTCGAATGCGCGGTCGGAAACGGGACTGCCTTTTACAAGTTCGGCGAGATAATACAGTAAATGACCACCGTCGAGTAAAGGCACGGGGAGCAGATTCAGCACGCCGAGACTGATGCTGATCAACGCGAGATAAGTGAGGAACACGAGCACGCCCGCCTGCGCCGATTGCCCCGCGATGTCGGCCATCGTCAGCGGTCCGCTGATGTTGCGAAGCGATGCATCGCCGGTCACGATGCGACCGAGCATGCGCACGGTGAACGCGGAAAGCTCCCAGGTTTTGCGCACGCCTTGCTCGAGCGCTTCACCGAGGCCGTAGCGCACGACGACCGCGTCCTGCTTCGCCGCTTCCGGATCCACGCGAAGCATCACGCCCGCCTGACCGACGCGCCGGCCGTTTTCGTCGACCGAATCGATCGTCACCGGCACGTCGAGCATCTTGCCGTCGCGCTCGATCCGATACACGAGCGTGTCGCCCGGGTGCGCATTCGTGAGCCTCGCGACATCCGACGGCGAGCTCATCTTCGTGCCGTTGACCGCGACGATGCGATCGCCGCTTCGCAGTCCTGCGCGCGCGGCGGCCTTTCCTGGCAGCACGTGATCGACGAGCGGCGGCCCGAGATCGGGACGAAGGCCGAGCATCGCAAGCGGATTGTTTTCCCAATCGGACGGCGTCATTGCCGCGAGCGAAATCTCGCGCGTGATCGGCGCCGTTGGCTCGTTGTCGCGCGTGATCGTCAACGCCAGCGCGTCGTATCCCTGCGCGCGCACGACGCGCCAGCGCAATTCCTGGAAGCTGCCGACGGGATCGCCATCCACGGCGACGACGACGTCGCCGGCGCGCACGTCGGCGGCCGCCGCGGCGCTCGAAGGCGGTGGATCGGCGAGAACCGCGCGCTGTCCGGGGATGCCCGCGACGTAGGTCGCGGTGAACAGGATCGCGGCGAGCAGCAAGTTGGCGAACGGTCCCGCCGCAACGATCGCGATACGTCGCCACACCGATTGGCGATTGAACGCGCGCGGCAAATCCGATGACGCGACCGGACCTTCGCGCTCATCCGCCATCTTCACGTAACCGCCGAGCGGC
>DATFCW010000003.1:0-6788 GCA_035252665.1 Casimicrobiaceae bacterium
TTCTCGACGATGCCGAATTCGATGCGTGGGTGAAGCGACGAACGCCGGCGGGGCGCTGGGGGCAGCCGCACGAGATCGCCGGCCTTGCCGTGTTCCTCGCGTCGTCAGCCGCCGATTACATTACGGGCCAGATGATCGTGATCGACGGCGGGATGTCGGTGGCCGTGTAGACGGAATTGGTGCCAGAGATGTATTTCCACGATGCGGAAATACATCTCTGGCACCAATTATTAATACATCTCTGGCACCAATTTCAGCGCGACTTCGCGGCGCGATACAGGTTGCTCGTGCGCGCGCCCGAGCGGCAGAAGCCGAGCACGGGCTTCGGCAGCGCATCGAGCAACTCGCGCATCTTCGCGATCTCCGCCGGCGTCTGGAAGCCCGACTGCACCGGCAGGAACGCGTAATCGAGTCCCGCCGCTTTCGCGGCGCGCGCGATGGCATCCGACGTCGGTTGCGACGGGCCGCCCTCGAAATCGGGACGGTTGTTGACGATGCTGCGAAAACCGGCCGCGGCCGCCTGCGCGACGTCGTCGGCAGCGATCTGCCCCGCCGTCGCGAAGTCTGGCGAAAGCCAGGTGAATGCAAGTGCCATGCGATCTTTCCTTGGACTGATCATCCGGGCGGCTTGATCGACGCGGGCCGCCGATCCAGCAACCGATAAAGCCACGTGAGTCCCGCCGCGGTGCCGTTCGCCGGATGGTATTCACAGCCGACGAAGCCGTCGTACTTCAAATCGTCGAGCGTCTTGAAGATGTAGCTGTAATTGACTTCGCCGCTGTCCGGCTCGTGCCGGTCCGGCACGCCCGCGACCTGCACGTGGCCGATGTGCGGCAACCATTGTCGCAGTTTCGTCGTGAGATCGCCCTCGACGATTTGCGCATGGTAGAAATCCATCTGCACCTTGACGTTGCGCGCGCCGATCTCCTCGCGCAGCGCATGGGCCTGCGCCTGCGTGTTGATGAGGTAGCGCGGCATGTCGCGCCGATTGATCGGCTCGATCAGGATCGTCGCGCCCTGCCCCGCCGCCTCGCGCGCGGCGAAGCGCATATTCCGGACGTACATGCGAACCCGCCGCTCGCGCTCCGCGTCGTCGGCGCCTTCCGGCAGCACGCCCGCCATGACATGAATGCGCGAGCACGCCAATGCCTGCGCGTAACGGAGCGCGTTTGCGATCGACGCCGCGAAGTCGTGCTCGCGCTCGGGTAGCGATGCGAGACCGCGCTCGCCTGCGTCGAAATCGCCCGGCGGCGCGTTGATCAGCGCGACCTCGAGCCGGTGTGCGCGCTGCTCGGCGACGAGCTCCTGCAGCCGATACTCGTACGCAAAGGCGAACTCGACAGCGCGAAAGCCCGCGTGCACCGCCTCGCCGAAGCGCGCGAGGAACGGAACCTCGGTGAAGAGGAACGTCAGGTTGGCGCAAAAGCGTGGCATGCCAGTCGATAGGCGCGTCGAACGCCGCGATCACATTGTGCCTGCGATCGCTCGCCGTTGTCGCGCGCGAATGATGTGCGACGCCGATCGGCCGGGCAGCGGTCGTCACCAAACTTGCAACACCCCTTCGACCGTTCGTCGGCCGGCGTGAAAACGCGATTGCCGCCTGTGGATGAAACGGTGGACGCCGTGTGGAACAAGCGGTGGGCGCTCCGTTCAACGCGCGCGAAACGCTCGCCGGAAGCGGCATTCCAAGGCATCGCCCTGTGGAGAAAAAAACACTTGCGCTAAGCCCCCGCCGCCTACTATGCTTGGTGCCCACAACATGGCGTCAACACAATATATAGTGGATTTGCCTTTCTCCCCGGCACCCGCCTTCGCCGCCGCGCGAATGCCGCCGCGGCAGTCGTCGACGCACCGATTCGACTCGCACGCGAACCGCGCCGGCGCCGCCGCGCAGCGTGCGCAAGCGCGTCCTTAAAGCAACGTAGCGCAACAAGAAGGAGCTTTCGTCATGCGCATCGCCCAGACCTCGTCCTCGCCCGCCATCACGCCACCGATGGAGTCGATCACGGGCACGGCCGGGTCGTCGATGTCGGCGAGCGCCGATCCGCGCTTTGCGCAGTTCAAGGTGATTCGCCGCAACGGCGCCGTCGTCGGCTTCGAGCCCGCGAAGATTTCGATCGCGATGACGAAGGCGTTTCTCGCCGTGAGCGGCGGCCAGGGTGCGGCGTCCGCGCGCGTGCGCGATCAGGTCGCCAAGCTCACCGACGTCGTCGCGGCCGCGCTGATGAAGCGCAAGCCCGACGGCGGCGCGATCCATATCGAGGAAATCCAGGACCAGGTCGAGCTCGCGCTCATGCGTGGCGGGGAGCACGAGGTCGCGCGCGCGTACGTCCTCTATCGGGAAAAGCGCGCGCAGGAGCGCGCGCAACGACAGCCGGCCACGAAAACCGAGGACACGATCCTGCACGTCGTCGACAACGGCGTGCGCAAGCCGCTCGACTTCGAGCGCCTCGCGAACCTCGTCAACGCATCGTGCGAAGGCCTCCCCGACGCGGAGCCCAATCGCATCCTCAAGGCCACGCTCAAGGACCTCTACGACGGCGTGCCGATGGAGGAAGTGCGCAAATGCGTCGTGCTCGCCGCGCGCACGCTGATCGAGAAGGATCCCGCGTATTCGTATGTCACCGCGCGCCTTTTGCTCGATGCGCTGCGCTTCGAGGCGCTCGGCGAGGAAGCGACGCACGCCGACATGCAGACGCGCTATGCCGAATATTTCCCCCGCTTCGTCAAGCATGGCATCAAGATCGGGCTTCTGAACGAAACGCTCGCGCAGTTCGATCTCCCGCGTCTTGGCAAGGCGCTCAAGCCCGAGCGCGACCTGCAATTCGGCTACCTCGGCTTGCAGACGCTCTACGACCGCTACTTCCTCGTCGATCAATACGTCGGCGGGCGCCGCTTCGAGCTGCCGCAATGCTTTTTCATGCGCGTCGCGATGGGACTGGCGCTGAACGAGGTCGATCGCGAGGCGCGCGCGATTCAGTTCTACGATGTGCTGTCGTCGTTCGACTTCATGAGCTCGACGCCGACGCTCTTCAACTCGGGCACGCACCGCTCGCAGCTTTCGTCGTGCTACCTGACCACGGTGTCCGACGATCTCGACGGCATCTACGAGGCGATCAAGGAGAACGCGCTGCTCTCGAAGTTCGCCGGCGGTTTGGGCAACGACTGGACGAACGTGCGCGCAATGGGCTCGCACATCAAGGGCACGAACGGCAAGTCGCAGGGCGTGGTGCCGTTCCTCAAGGTCGTGAACGACACCGCGGTCGCCGTCAATCAATGCTTCGCGCCCGACACGCAGGTCTACACCGCGCGCGGCGTGCTGCCGATCGGGAAGGTGCAGGTCGGCGATCTCGTGCTCGGACGAAGCGGCGTCTACCGCGAAGTGACCGACAAGCTCGTCTACGAGCAGGACGAGCCGATGCTTTCGATCGACGTCAAGCATTCGCTGGAGCCGCTGGAGGTGACGGACGCGCATCCGTTCTGGGCCCTGACCGGCGTGCCGCTCGAGCAATCGTGCGAGCGCACCGCGGAATGGATCGCGAAGGGCAAGGTCATGCCGCAATGGACCGATGCCGGCAAGCTCGCCGTCGGCGATTACATCGGCTTGACGATCCCCACCGAAGTGGTTCGCGTCGACGGCCTCACCGAGGACGATGCCCGCCTCTACGGGATCCTTCTAGGCGACGGACACCTGTCGAAAGACGGGCAGCAATGGGGCGTGTCCGGCAATCCGCAGTGCGACGAGCACCTTGCCTTCGTCCGCGACTACCTTGAAGCAAGGGGCCTCCACTATTGGCAAACGGCACGCGGCAAGACGTACGCGCAGGTGCACTGGGCGGCCGGCCGCGGCGTCGTGCGCGACGCGACGACCGGGCGCATCGTCGGTGCCGGTCCGCACACGCTGCCCTTCACGTACGACGACCTCTACGACGAGCGTCATCGCAAGCGCATCGCGCCGCGCCTTTCACACCTGCCGCGGCCGCAGACGCTCGCCTTGCTGCGTGGCCTGCTGGAGACCGATGGCGGCGTGTCGCGCGGCAAGGACATTTACTTCACGACGTCGTCGCGGGCGCTGGCCGAAGGCGTCCGCTACCAGTGCCTGCGGCTCGGCGTGCCGGTTGCCGGCCAGCGGCGCGTACGGGACAACGTTCATAGCGGCACGCGCTCCGACGGCTCGACGATCGCGTTCACTGGCGGGTCGACCGCTTACGATTTGCGCATTCCGGCCGTGCCGGGCATCGCCGAGCTCGTGGGCTGCAAGCCGATCGCGAAGCGCAACTGGATCACCCTTGGCGGCACGATCTTCTCGCGCATTCGCGTGATCGCGCCGATCACGCCCAAGCCGCTCGTCGTCGACCTCAAGGTCGATGCCGACGAGTCATACCTGACGTCCGCGGGACTCGCGCACAACGGCGGCAAGCGAAAAGGCGCCGTCTGCACCTACCTCGAATCCTGGCACCTCGACATCGAGGAGTTCCTCGAGCTGCGCAAGAACACCGGCGACGATCGGCGCCGCACCCACGACATGAACACGGCGAACTGGGTGCCGGACCTCTTCATGAAGCGCGTGATGGAAGACGGCGACTGGACGCTCTTCTCGCCGGCCGACGTGCCCGACCTGCACGACAAGTGGGGACGCGCGTTCGAGGACGCGTATACGCGCTACGAAGAGAAAGCCGCGCGCGGCGAGATCAAGCTCTTCAAGAAGATTCCCGCCGTGCAGCTCTGGCGAAAGATGCTGTCGATGCTGTTCGAGACCGGGCATCCGTGGATCACGTTCAAGGATGCGTGCAACGTGCGCTCGCCGCAGCAGCACGTCGGCACTGTACATAGCTCGAATCTGTGCACCGAGATCACGCTCAACACGAGCGACGCCGAGATCGCCGTGTGCAACCTGGGTTCGATCAACCTGCTCGCGCACATGCGCGACGTCGACGGCCGCTACGAGCTCGACCAGGAAAAGCTTTCGCGCACGATCGCGACCGCGATGCGGATGCTCGACAACGTCATCGACATCAACTACTACGCGGTGTCGAAGGCGCGCAACTCGAACCTGAAGCACCGGCCGGTGGGCTTGGGCATCATGGGCTTCCAGGATTGCCTGCACCTGATGCGCGTGCCGTACGCATCGGAAGAGGCGGTCGCGTTCGCCGACACGTCGATGGAAGCCGTCTGCTACCACGCGTACTGGGCATCGACCGAGCTCGCGCAGGAGCGCGGCCGCTACGCATCCTACAAGGGCAGCCTGTGGGACCGCGGCGTCCTGCCGCAGGACACGCTCGCGATGCTGCGCGACGCGCGCGGCGGCTACGTCGAGATCGACGAATCGTCGACGCTCGACTGGGACGCGCTGCGCACGCGCATCGCGGAGCATGGCATGCGCAACTCGAACTGCATCGCGATCGCGCCGACCGCCACGATCTCGAACATCATCGGCGTCGCCGCGTCGATCGAGCCCGAATACCAGAACATCTACGTCAAGTCGAACCTGTCGGGCGAGTTCACCGTGGTGAACGAGCAGCTCGTCAAGGATCTCAAGGAACTTGGTATCTGGGACGACGTGATGGTGTCGGACCTCAAATATTTCGATGGCTCGCTTGCGAAGATCGATCGCATTCCCGAGGAGCTTCGCGCGCTCTATGCGACGGCGTTCGAAGTCGAGCCGGCGTGGATCGTCGAAGCGGGCGCGCGGCGGCAGAAGTGGATCGACCAGGCGCAGAGCCTCAACATCTACATGGCCGGCGCATCGGGCAAGAAGCTCGACGACACGTACAAGCTCGCATGGACGCGCGGCCTCAAGACGACGTACTACCTGCGCACGCTCGCCGCGACGTCGGCGGAGAAATCGACGGGGCGTGGCGGCGAGCTCAATGCGGTTGCGACGTCGAGCGGCGCAGCGAATGTCGCGAAGCATTCGGCGCCCGACGAAGCGGAGCCCAAGTTCTGCGGCATTGATAACCCGAGCTGCGAAGCGTGCCAATGAAGACCATCGGTTGCCGAGGGATTTCGGCGACATGAGCTCCAAAGCGTGGCACTAGGCGCTGCCGTGACCGCCGCCCTCGCGATCTCGATGGCTCCCGATGCGGGACCATCGGATGCGCTGCGCGAGCGCGTGCAGGTGCTCGAATCGCGCCCGGGCGTGCGACAAATGCTGCTCGTCACCGAGAGCGTCGCGCGCGCCGAGGATCGTCGTCACGCGGTGATCGTGCTGGGCGGCGGTGGCGGCGGCTTCGCCATCACCGTGCACGATGGCGTGCCGCGCGTCGAAGGCGCGCTGCCGCTCTCGCAACGCCAACGACTCGCGAATGCGATCGACGGCGCCGTCGTCGCGCTTTCGCCGCCCTCCGACCGGCCGGTGATGGATCGCGCGTGGCGAATGTCCGACGATCACGTCGCCGACATGCAGCACGCCGTGCAATGGACGAAACGCCAGTGGCCGCACGCGCACACGTGGGTGCTCGGTCTCAACAACGGCGCGCTGTCGGCCGCCGTTGCGACGGCGAGCATTGACGATCTGGCAGGCGCCGTGCTGCTCGCGTGCGTGGATGAGGCGCTCGACCAGCCGCAGAAGTCGGAGCGGATGCGCGTCCTCGCCGTGCGACATCGCGCGGAAAGGGTCGTCGCGCTTCCGTCGCTTGCGCAAACGGGAAACCGCAAAACGCTCGTCACGTTGCACGACGAGCGACAGGCGCGTCGCGACCATGCGTACGGCGACCACGCGCAACAGGTATCGCGATTCAACGGCAGGGAAAAGCAGGTGGTGGACGTCGTCGCCGGTTGGATTCTGA
>DATFCW010000004.1:0-12714 GCA_035252665.1 Casimicrobiaceae bacterium
AGCTTGGCGAGGTTGAGCCGGAGCTGGTCGTCGGTCCAGGTCCGGGTCAGCTCGACGAGCGCGTTGGCGCCGTGCAGCGTGTGGCACGCATCGCACAGCGCGCGACGGCGGTCAGGAAGGGGAAGGTGCCGAAGAGCCCGACGTCGACGGTATTGCTCGCAAGCGCGTTCGAGATTTCGACGCCGCTCGGCATCACGTCGACCTTGACATCGAGGCCGAGCTTGCTGAACGTGCCGTGCTCCATGGCCGAGAAGAACGGCGCGTTCTCGGCGGCCGAGGTCACCGCCACGTGCAATTGCTCAGCCGCCTGCGCGATGCCGGCGAACAGCAGCGCGGCGAGCGCGACGGCGCCCGTCCGCCATGCGGAATGCCTGTCCATGCGTTTTCCCTCCTTCAGGTGATGTCTCGTTGCGAGATACGAGTAATATCTCACTTGTATCCTAACAGTGCTATGATCCGCCGGCAAGCCACGTCAAGCGGCGTGATCCTTCGGCGAGCGTCGCGCGCGCCGACGTCCCGCACGATGCCCACGTCCGACAAAGCAAGGAAATCGAAGCCCCGGTCGCTGATGCGCGAGGTCGCGTACGAGCGCTTCAAGGCGGAGCTCTTCAAGCGCAACCTCGCGCCAGGGCAGTTCGTGTCGCAGGGAGAGCTCTGCGAGCTGCTCGACGTGCCGCTCGGTCCCACCCGCGAGGCGCTGAAGCGGCTCGAGGCCGAGAACCTCGTGCGCCTGATTCCTCAGCGCGGGATCCAGATCACCGATATCGGCGTCACGCTGATCCACGAGGCGTTTCAGTTCCGCACGATCCTCGAGGTCGCCGCCGTTCGCCACTTCGTCACCGTGGCCGACGATGCGACGATTCGCGAGCTCGAGCGCATCACGACCGAGGTGCTGCGCCGGCTCGATGGCGGAAACAACGCCGATCCGCGGCTGATCGACGCGGCGCTCCAGGTCGACTGGGGCATGCACGACATGATCGTCGAATCGGTCGGCAACCGGATCATGATGACCGCGCATCGCCAGAACTTCGACAAGATCAAGATGATCCGCCTGCACGGTCGCTCGCCCCGTTACCTGCCGCTCGCGATGGAAGAGCACCTCGGCGTCATCGCAGCCCTGAAGCGCCGCGATCCCGACAAGGCGGCGTCGGCCATCGAGCACCATATGCGCTGCGCCGAGCGGCGCGCGCTGGGCCTTTGACGATGGAGGCGAGTGCCGCGCGACGCGCCGCTGATGCGGAGACGCGGGCCGGACGCGCGAAGATCATCATCGACGATCTGACGCTCGACTATACGAACCTCGACACCGGCGCGAGCCACCGCGCGGTCGAGCATCTCGACCTCGTCATTGCCGCCGACGAGTTTCTCTGCGTTCTCGGACCGAGTGGCTGCGGCAAGTCGACGCTCCTCTCCGCGATCGCCGGCTTTTTGAAGCCCGCGCAGGGCACTATCGCGATGGATGGCAAGCCGATCGAAGGTCCCGGTGCCGAGCGCGGTGTCGTGTTCCAGGAGTACGCGCTCCTGCCATGGATGAACGTGCTCGACAACGCGGCGCTCGGCCTCAAGCTGCGCGGCGTGCCGCGCAAGGAGCGCTACGAGCGCGCGCGGCAATTCCTGGCACTCGCCAACCTGCACGGCGTCGAGCACAAGTATCCGCACGAGCTGTCGGGCGGCATGAAGCAGCGTGTCGCGGTGGCGCGAACGCTCGCCAACGCGCCGGAAGTCATGCTGATGGACGAGCCGTTCGCCGCCGTCGACGCGCAGACGCGGATGGTGCTGCAGGAGGAGCTTTGCCGCATCTCGCTTCGCTCGCGGCTCACGGTGATCTTCATCACGCACGCGGTCGAGGAAGCGATTTTCCTGGGTGACCGCATCGCCGTCATGTCGCCAGGGCCGGGCCGCATCCGCACGATCGTCGACGTGCCGTTCGCGCGCGACGCGAGGACGTGGTCGAGGCTCAACGCCGACCCCGTTTTCGGCGCGATGCGCGACGATCTGCTTGCGCTCGTGCGCGGTGCGTCGCCTGCACAGGCGGCCGAGGCGCGCGCCTGATGCTGCGGCTGCCCGCGCTCGCCACGGCAGTGGTTGCCATCGCGCTCGTCGCCTACTGGCTCGCGGGATCGATCGGCGCGCACGACAAGCTCGCGACGATCGAGCCGCCACCGACGACGCGCGGCGATTATCGGATCACGCTCGCGTTCGCGCCCGAGCGCTTCCACCAGGTGCTGCTGCAGGACAAGGGTCGACTCGTCGAAGTGCGCGGCAACGTCGTCTTCATGAAGGACGTCGAACCCAACGCGCTGCGCTCGATCGCGCGCAACTACTGGGTCGAATCGATCGCGCGCTGGAGCGGGTCGTGACGGTCGGTTCGAGATGACGCCGCAGGCCGCGCTTCCGTTGCCGCTGCGCCGCGCGCGTCCGGTGCGCCGTGCAGGCAGCGCGCTGCGCGGCGTGGCCGGCGTGCTGCTGCTGCTTGCCGCATGGCAGATCTCCGTTCCGCTCGTCGGGCTCGGTTCGTATTTCTATCCGGCGCCCAGCGACGTCTTCGCCGCGTTCGTCGATCTCGTGCGCAAGGGGATCCTGCCGGTGTATCTCGCCGACAGCATGATTCGCTACCTGATCGGCCTCGGGGCGGGCGCGTCGCTCGGCATCGCGTTCGGGGTTTTGATCGGCATGCATCGCAAGGCGGCGCTGGCGCTCTCGCCGCTGCTCAAGTTCCTGTTCGCGATCGTCGAGGTCGCATGGATTCCGATCTTCGTCGTCTGGTTCGGCTACGGCATCGAGACGATCGTGCTGGCGCTGATCTACGTCGTGTTCTTTCCGGTGCTCTACAACACGCTGCTCGGCGTGCGCACCGCGCCGCAGATCCTCGTCAACGCCGTGCGCTCGCTCGGCGCCAGCCGCGTGCAGATCCTTCGCCTCGTCATCCTTCCCGCCGCGTTGCCCGGCATCATCACCGGGCTTCGGCTCGGCGCGGGCTTCGCGTTTCGCGGCCTCGTGTTCGCCGAGATGGTCGCCGCCAAAACCGGCATCGGCTACCTGATCTTCGAGGGCGCGCAGGCGCACCAGACCGCGCGCACGATCGTCGGCATGATCGTGATGGGCCTTCTGTGGCTCGCGATAGACCAGTTCTACCTTCGACCGATCGAGCGCGCGACGATCCAGCGCTGGGGCTTGACCGTCGAGGCGGGAGATCGCCGATGACGCCCGATCCGGCCGCGGCCATCCGACGTGCGCGCAACGGTACGTGGTCGACGGCCGCGCATCGGCGCATCGATGCCGCGTCGCTTGGCGCGCTGCCGTTCGTGCTGATCATCGCCGCCTGGTGGCTGCTTCCGTACGTCATCGACTATCCCGCGTACATGCTGCCGTCAATCGCGACGGTGCTCGACTACGCGCGCGAATCGGTCCTCGATGGATCGTTGCCGCGCGACATCGTCGCAAGTCTCGGACGGCTGGCGCTCGGCTTCGCGATCGGCATGGCGCTCGCGGTTCCGATCGGCCTGGCGATTGCGCTCAACCGCCACGTTGCGGAGATGTTCCGCCCGGTGCTCTCGTTCCTGCAGGCGATCGCCGGCATCGCCTGGGTGCCGCTGACGATCATCTGGTTCGGCATGGGCAACGGCTCGGTGATCTTCGTGATCGCCAACACGATCTTCTTCTCGGCGCTCTACAACACGGTGATCGGCGTGCAGTCGATCCCGCTTGCGCTTCACCGCGCGGTGCGAAGCCACGGCGGGCGCGGCATCTCGCTGCTCGCGAATCTCGTGCTGCCGGGCGCGATGGTGCAGATCCTCCTCGGCATACGGACGTCCATCGCCTATGGATGGCGCGCGCTCGTCGCGTCGGAAATGATCGCAGGCAGCAATGGCCTCGGCTACATGACGATGGAAGCGGTGCAGTGGCAGCGCACCGAGAAGATCATCCTCGGGATGATCGTCATCGGGCTTTTGTGGGTGGTGATGGACCGCACGATCTTCACCACCATCGAGCGGCGCACCGTCGCGCGCTGGGGACTTCTGCAGCGCTGATGGGCAAAGCAGGAAGGAGATTTTCGATGGGCAGGACGATGCTTCGAGCGATGTTGTGCGCCTTCGCCGCGCTTGTACCGATAGCGGCGCATGCGGACGATCCCTGGCCGTCGAAGCCGATCCGCTTCATCGTGCCGTTCCCCGGAGGCGGCCAGCTCGACGTCGTCTCGCGCCTCGTTGCCGACCGCGTCGCGAAATCGCTGGGCCAGCCGATCATCGTCGAAGCGAAACCCGGCGCCGACGGCAACATCGGCACCGAGCTCGTCGCGAAGGCGCAGCCCGACGGATACACCTGGCTCGCCGCGAGCCCGCCGACGACGATCCAGCCGAGCGTGCGGCCGAAGACGCTTCGCTACGATCCGATCCGCGATTTCGAGCCGGTGGCGTTCATCGGCACGAGTCCGTTTCTGTTCGTCGTGCCGGCGTCGCTTCCGGTGCATACGCTCGCCGAGTTCGTCGCATACGCCAAGGCGCATCCGGATGCGATTTCGTATGCCGGCTCCGCGCGCGGCACCGTCGTGCATCTCGCGAGCGAAGTGCTGAAGCACGACACCGGGATCAGCATGGCGATGATCGGCTACAAGGGACAGCCCGATGCGATCGCCGATCTCCTGACGGCGCGCGTGCAGTTCATGACGCTCGGGCTGATCCTCGCCGAGCCGTACATCAAGGAGGGCAAGCTTCGTGCGCTGGCCGTGCTCGACAAAACGCGCTCGCCACATCTGCCCGAGGTGCCGAGCGTGGCCGAACTCGGCCGTCCCGATCTCGTCATGAGCACGTGGTTCGGGCTCGCGATGCCGCACGGCACACCAAAGCCCATCGTGCAGCGCGTGAACGCCGAGGTGATGAAGGTCATCGCATCGCCCGATATCGTCCAGAAGCTTCATGCGATGGGCATCGACCCGGCGGAGCCGAATACGCCCGAGGAATTCGGCGCGTTCATGAAGGAGGATGCGGCGCGCTGGAGGAAGGTCGTCAAGGAAGCGGGCATCGCGCTCGATTGAAGGCTGTCCGATGACGAACGAGGCAAGCGGCAACCGATCGCCCGCGTCCGGCGATCCCGCAGCAGGATTCAAGGGCACGATCGGCCGCACCCTCGCCGAATCGACGCCATGGTGGCCGCCGCGCCGGCGCGCGCCGAACGACGCGCCGAACGTCGTCGTCATCCTGCTCGACGACCTCGGGTACTCGGACTTCGGCTGCTACGGCGCCGAGGTCCGTACGCCGAACATCGACAAGCTCGCTGCCGGCGGGCTGCGGTTCTCCAACTACACGACGGTGCCGATGTGCACGCCGGCGCGCGCGGCGCTGCTCACCGGCAAGAATCCGCATGCCGTCGGCTGCGGCTGGCTCACGTTCAACCTGCCCGGTTATCCGGGTTACCAGGCCGGCGAGATTTCGCGCGATGCGCCGACGCTCGCCGAGCTTTTGCGCGCGAACGGCTATTCGACGTATGCGGTCGGCAAGTGGCACAACACGGCCGAGTTCAACGTGTCGCCCTCGGCCGAGCGCGATGCGTGGCCGCTCGCGCGCGGCTTCGATCGCTTCTACGGTTTCGTCGGCGGCGAGACGCATTACTTCGCGCCCGCGCAGCTCGTTTGCGACAACGCCTTCGTCGATCGCGATCGCTATCCGGACGATTATTACTGCACCGACGACTTCACCGACACGGCGATCGCATGGATCAAGGCGCACGCGTCGTCCTCACCGGACAAGCCGTTCTTCCTCTACCTGCCGTACAACGCGCCGCACGCGCCGCTCCAGGCAAAGCGGGACGATCTCGCGCGGTATGCGGATATCTATGGCGAAGGCTGGGACGCGCTGCGCGAGGCGCGTGTCGCGCGTCAGTACGCGATGGGTTTGCATCGCCGCCAATGGGAGTTGCCACCGCACAGCGCGGGCGTGCCATCGTGGTCTGCGCTCGATGCGGACGCCCGAAAGCTTCATGCACATTACATGGCGCTCTACGCGGCGATCGTCGACAACATCGACCAGAACGTCGGACGGATCGTCACGGCGCTTGCCGCACTCGGAAAGCTCGACGACACGCTGATCCTCGTCACGTCGGACAACGGCGCGAACGGCATCGGCGGCCCCGACGGTGCAGCGAACAATCTCGCGAAGCGCCTGACGCATGGCGAAGATGCATCGCGTGTACAGGCGATGCTCGAGAGCGGCGCACTGGGCGGTCCGGCCTCGTGGCCCGCGTATCCGCTCGGCTGGACCGACGTGTCGACGGCGCCGTTTCGCCTCTACAAGACGACGACGATGAACGGCGGCATCCGCGTTCCACTCGTCGCGCATTGGCAAAACGGCATCGGCGAGCGTGGCGCAATCCGTCACCAGTGGGCGCACGTGACCGACATCGTGCCGACGATCCTCGACATGCTCGGCGCGAAATATCCGGACGCGTTCAACGGCTACAGGACGCGTGCGCTCGACGGCGTCAGTTTTGGTTCCGTACTTGTCGATGCCAATGCGTCGAGCGCGCGTTCGCGCCAGCATTACGAGCTCGCCGGAAATCGCGGCTACATTCACGATCGCTGGAAGATCGCATCGCTGCAGCCGCCGGGCAAGCCGATGGACCTCGACAACTGGATGCTGTTCGACCTCGACGAGGATGCGACCGAAGTGCGCGATCTCGCCGCCACGCATCCCGACGTGCTCGCGACGCTCGTCGCCGAGTTCGACAACGACGCGTATGCGAACTACGTCTATCCGCTCGACAACCGCGGCGTGCGACGATCGCTGAACGTGCCGCCGTTTCTCGAAGCGACGATCGACGAGCCGCGGACGTTTTATCCAGGATGCGGAACGGCAGCGCTATCGGTCGTCGCGCCGCTCGTCGCCGACCGTGACTTCCGGCTCGCGTGCGAATTCATGTACGCCGACGGCGACGAGGGCGTCGTCTTCGCGCTCGGCGATGCGCTTGGCGGCATGGCGCTCTTCGTGCGCGATCGCACGCTCACATTCGTCTATCACGGCGGTCAGGGGAACGAGGTGGCATGCGAACGCCTGCCGCTTCGCGCAGGCGAGAACCGTTTCGTGCTCGATCACCGCGCGCTCGGCGGTCGACGCGGGAGCGGAACGATTCACGTCGACGACGAACTCGCCGCGACAGTGGACATGTCGCCGACGCTCATCCTTGGTCTTGGCGTTGGCGAGGGTCTCGACATCGGCATCGATCGCAAGCTTCATGTCACCGCGCGCTACGGGCGCGACGATCCGTTTCGGTATGGCAACGCGGTCGCGTTCGTGCGCATCGAGCCCGGGCCGCAGGCCAGCGACAGCTACGCGAACCGGCCCGAGCGGCTCGCGCAGCGCGATTGAGACGCACCGCGAACACTCAGCAATTCTTCAAGGGCACGCCATGATGCGAATGCGAACCTTCGTCGGAATCGTCGTCACCGCTTTCGCCGTAGTGATAGCCGCGACGCCGGCACGCGCCGCGTGGCCCGAGCATCCGATCAAGATGATCGTGCCGTTCCCCGCGGGAGGTCAGCTCGACGTCGTCGTGCGCGTGATCGCCGATCGCATATCGCCCGCGCTCGGCCAGCCGATCGTCGTCGAGGTACACACGGGTGCCGACGGCAACATCGCCGCGGAGATGGTCGCGAAGAGCGCGCCCGACGGTTACACATGGCTGTCGACGAGCGTTCCTTTCACGACGCAGGCTGCGCTGCAGCCCGGCAAGCTTCGTTACGATGCGTTGCGCGATTTCGCGCCGGTCGCGAATCTCGGCACTGCATCGTTCGTATTGGTCGTGCCGGACAGCGTTCCCGTTTCGACGCTCAAGGAATTCATCGCGTATGCGAAGGCGCGCCCCGGCGCGTTGTCATATGCGGGGACGTCGCCCGAGATCGTGCACAGGATCAACGCGGAAGTGATGAAGGCGCTCGCGTCCCCCGAGGTGCTCGCGAAATACCGAACGATCGGCGTCGATCCTGTCCCGGCACATACGCCTGACGAATTCGGCGCGATGCTGCGTGCCGAGATCGATCGGTGGGGCAAGGTGATTCGCGACGCGCATGTGACGATCCAGTGACCAATTTGGGGTCAGAGACGAAACTCTCGGACGGTCAGCGCAAGCTGCCTCCGCCACCGCGGCGAGTTTCGTCTCTGACCCCAAATTGGGCTAAGCGGCGCGTGCGGCGCTGACGAGCTTCCGCACGTCGCTCGCGTGCGGCAACTGCGCACACAGGGCGAGCAGTTCATCGGCCGCGGCTACGCCAAGCACCGGATCGACGAGCCCGTGGAACTTGCGGTCGAGCTCGCGATCGCTCATCGGGCGCTCGAGGCTGCCGACCGCGTGCTCGACGCGCTTGTGCAAGCGGCGTCCGTCGCGAAGCGTCAACGCGACTTCGCATGCAGCCTCGCTGATGCTCGAGTCCGACTGCGCGCTCACGCGCTCCCGCAGCGCGACGACGCGCGGATCGCTGACGCACGTGTCGGAAAACTCGCGCACGCCCGCGGTTCCGAACAGAAGCGCAGCCGCGCATGCGTGGTAGACGCTGAACTTGCCTTCGAGGCCGGTGCGCGGCGTGCGCTTTCCCGTGAGCTCGAGGACGAGGGGATGCACGCGAAGCTCGACGCGCTCGATCGCGTCGGGGTCGATCTTCTCCTCGTCGCGCAATTGCGCGCAGCCGTCGATCGCCGGATGGATGACGACGCCGCACGCGAACGGCTTGTACGTGTTCTTGACGATCTCGAAGCGTTCGCCGAGACCGTCGACGATTTCACGCCAATCATGTTTGATCGAGAACGTCCTCAGCAAGCCGCGCGAGGCTTCCAACGCGCTTGCCGAAGCGGTGAAGCCGTGACGGGCGAGAAGCGCCGACATCAATCCGTTGCGCGCCGCGGCGCCCGGGTGCAGTGGTTTGGTCATCGATCCGAACTGTTCGCGCACGCCCGTCGGCTGCGAGGCCGCGATGCCGAGCGCCATCGTCGTTTGCTGCATATCGAGACACAGAAGCCGCGAACAGGCCGCGGCTGCGCCGAGCATCCCGACCGATCCGGTGATGTGCCATCCCCGATCGTAGTGATCGGGGTAGATCGCGTTGCCGATGCGGCACTCGAGGTGGACGTCAATCACGAGCGCGTCGACGAGCGCGCGGCCGCTCGAGCTAACGTGTTCCGCGAGCGCGAGCGCCGCGGAAGCGACGGGTCCCGCCGGATGGATGATCGTCGCGAGGTGCGTGTCGTCGAAATCGAACGTGTGCGATGCGATGCCGTTCAGGAGCGCGGCGCTCGCAATGTCGACGCGCTCGCCGCGGCCGAGCACGCTCGCCTGCCTGCTCGGGGCGAGCTCCATCACACCGGCGAGCGCGGCCTCGAGCGTCGGATGGCGGGACGCACCGATCGCACAGCCGAGCCAGTTGCGAAACGTGCGAAGCGCCTCGCGCTCGACGTCGTCGCCCCACGCCGCCGACGGCTGCTCGACGACGAAGCGCGCGAGCGCGCGCGTGACCGGTGGGACGTCGCCCGCGCCTGCGGCGTCGTTGCTCATTCCTTGATCTCGATATGGCGCGACTGCGCGAGCTTCTTCCACTTGGCGATGTCGTTTCGCATGTAGTCGCCGAACTGCGCCGGCGTCATGGGCATCGGTTCGAGCGCTTCGCCGGACAGCCGCTTGCGCAACTCCGCTGTCTCGAGCCCCTTGTTGATCTCGGCGTTGAGGCGCGCGACGATCGGCGCCGGGACGTTCGCCGGTCCGACGATCCCGTACCACTGCACGCCGTCGAAGCCCGCGTAGCCCGATTCCTCGAACGTCGGCACGTCGGGCAGTAGCGGGTGCCTTCGCACCCCCGTGACCGCGAGTGCCCTGATCTTGCCGGCCTTGATGTGCGGCAGCGCCGCTGCGAGACCGGGAAACATCGCCTGCGTCTGTCCGCCGAGGATGTCGACGAACGCCGGGCCGATGCCGCGATACGGAACATGGGTGATGTCGGGCAGGTTCGCTTCGAGCTTGAACTGCTCCATCGCCAGATGCGTGAGCGTTCCCGGACCCGACGAGCCGTACGAAAGCCTTCCCGATTGCGTGCGCGCCCAGTCGACGAACTCGCGCAGCGTCGACGCCGGAACCGTCGACGGCACGACAAGGACGTTCGGCGTGCCGCACACCATCGCGATCGGCGTGAAATCCTTCACCGCGTCGTAGGGCAGCTTGCGCACGGCGGGATTCGTCCCGTGGGTGCCGACATAGCCGACCATCAGCGTGTAGCCGTCGGGCGCGGCGTGCGCAGTAGCGAGCGAACCGACGATGCCGCCTCCACCGCTCAAATTCTCGACGATCACCGGTTGGCCCAACGATTTCGACAGGCGCTCCGCCACGGTGCGCGCGACGAGATCGACACCGCCGCCGGGCTGCACCGGCGCGATGATCTTGATCGATCGCGTCGGCCACGCATCCTCGGCGTGACCCGATGGGGCACCGAACGCGAACAACGCGACGGCAGCAAGCGCGGCGCGCTGCACCCGCGACCATCGTCTCATCGAAGTCCTCCCTGCGCGATATGCGGGACTCGCATTGTGGCGCGCGCGCTCGCCGAATGCTACCGCGTAGAATCGTTTGCTTTGCCGAAGGTGCATGAGATGACCGAGCCGCTGCTGCCCGCGATCGAGATCGAGACGGGCGTCGATCCCGATGCCGCGATCGTATGGATGCACGGACTCGGTGACGATGGCCACGGCTGGTCCCAGGTAGTCCCGGCACTGCGCCTGCCCGCAACGCTTGCCGTGCGCTTCCTCTTTCCGCACGCGCCGATCATGCCGGTGACGATCAACAGCGGCATGCAGATGCGCGCGTGGTACGACATCCGCCAGGCGAATCTCGAGGAGCGCGCGGACATCGAAGGCGTTCGGCGCTCGGCAATGCTCGTCGGCGCGCTGCTCGAACGCGAACGCACGCGCGGAATCGCGAGCGACCGAATGCTTCTTGCCGGTTTCTCGCAGGGCGGCGCGATCGCGCTCTACGCGGGATTGCGGCTGCGCGCGCGCCTGGCCGGCATCGTCGCGCTATCGAGTTATCTGATTGCCGCCGATCGCGCGGTCGCGGAAGCGAGCCCCGAAAATCGCGCGGTGCCGATCTTCATGGCGCACGGCCGCCACGACCAGGTCGTCGCGTTCGCTTGGGCCGAGCGCTCGCGCGACGTGCTCGAAGCCGGCGGCTGGCCCGTCGAGTGGCACGCGTATCCGATGGATCACGAAGCCGCGGCCGACGAGATCGAGGCGTGCGGCGCCTTTATCGCCCGCGTGCTGCAAACGTCGATGTAACAGTAGCTTAGCCCAGCAAGCTCGCGTTGATTCGAGCCTATTTCTTCGGCTCGAACGCCAGCGACGCCGAGTTCATGCAATAACGCAACCCGGTGGGCGCCGGCCCGTCCGAGAACACGTGGCCGAGATGCGCGTCGCAGGCCGCACAAACCACTTCGGTGCGGCGCATGTTGTGCGACGTGTCCTCGCGTTCCTCGACATTGCCAGCGGCGATCGGTGCATTGAACGACGGCCAGCCGCATCCCGCGTCGAACTTCGTGTCGGACTCGAAGAGAGGCGTGCCGCAGCAGACGCAGCGGTACGTGCCTTCGGCCTCGTTGTTCCAGTACTTGCCGGTGAACGGCCGCTCGGTGCCTTTTTCGCGGGTGACGTGATACTGCTCCGGCGTCAATTGCGCCTTCCATTCGGCGTCGGTTTTGTGGATCGTGTCGGTCATGATGGTTGTCCGGGAAGAATGCCTCATGCTGCTATAGTCGCTGCTTCCAGCCGTTTCCTTGCACACGCTCCCCCGAATTGGATACCGTCCGTGCCGCGTCGTTCCGCCGGGATGCGCGGGTCATGGGCGTCATCGGTTTCTCGCACGGCGTCTCGCATTTCCTGCAGCTGGCGCTGCCGCCGCTGTTCCCGCTCCTTCGCGCACAGTTCGACGTGTCGTGGACGCTGCTTGGTCTCGTCGCGGGCGCATTCTATGTGGCGAGCGGCGCCGTGCAATTCTTCATCGGCATTCTGGTCGACCGCGCCGGCGCGCGCCCTGTGTTGCTCGGCGGGATGGCGCTCCTCGCGTGCGGCACGCTTTGCTGCTCGCTCGTTCCCGGTCCATTGTGGCTTTTTCCGTGCGCGATCGTGATGGGGGCGGGCAACGGCGTTTTCCATCCGTGTCATTTCGCGGTGCTCAATGCGAACGTCACGCCGCGGCGACTCGGCCACGCGTATTCGATGCACGCGGTCGGCGGAAACGTCGGCTTCGCGCTTGCGCCGATCGTGAGTTACGGGCTTGGCGCCGCGTTCGGCTTTCGCGTCGCGTTGCTCGCGATGGGCAGCACGGCTTTGCTGGCCGTCGGTCTTCTCGCGACACAGCGTTTCGTGCTGACGTCGCAACGTGCCACCGATGCCGCGAGCACGACATTGGCGGGCGGCATGCGATTGCTCGCCCAACCCGCGATCGTGCTTTGCTTCGTCTACTTCGTGCTACAAACCGCGGCCGGCGTCGGCATCCAGACGTTTCTCACGCCGACGCTCAACGTTGGCTTCGACGTGCCGCTCGTCGTTGCGACGTCGACGGTCACGGGTTACCTCTTCGGCAATACGGCTGGCATCGTGGTTGGCGGTTTTCTCGCCGTGCGCGCCACTCGACACGATCGCGTGGCGGCGACGGGCCTTCTGATTGCGGCGATATTGCTTGCCATCGTCG
>DATFCW010000005.1:0-22385 GCA_035252665.1 Casimicrobiaceae bacterium
TGCGCTGCCGGCGTCGCGACACCCAGGTTCAACAGGATTTTTTCGAGCAGGATTTGCGGGCCGTACTTGTAGCCCATGCCGTGGCTCGCGAGCACGATCACCGTCGTATCGTCGTCGACATTCCGCAGCACGTCGCCGATCGCCCAATCGATTGCGGCGTAGACGTCCTTCATCGGATCGCCGACGCGCGCCGCCTGCGCGGCGTCGTGCCTCGGATGCGCGGGATCGTGGATGTGCCAGCACTGGTGGCCGACGCAGTGGCTTTCGCTCCACACCTGGCCGACGAAATCGAAGCCGCGGTCACGCACGAAATGGCTCGTGATCTCCGCGCGGATGCGCGTGCCCTGCACGAGGTCGTCGCGAAACCGGATGAACGCCTCGGTGTCGCGATCCGCATTGCAGATGTCGTTCAACGGATGACGTCCGAAGCGCGTGGCGATTTCACCCGCAAGCGTGCGCGGCCAGGTCGTGAATCCGTACTGCGCGTCGTGCGCGCCCCATTCGACGGTCTGCACGCCGTTCAGATGCTCGGCCAAGCCCGACAGCGGCATGTCGAGAACCGCGACGCGACGCCCGGCGTCACTCAAATGCGCCCAGAAGGGCTTGCGCTTCAGCTCCGTGCCGGCGAGGCAGCGAAACGGCTCGTACGAACCCGGCCGCAACTGCATCCACGAATACACGCCGCTTTTTGCGGGATTGACACCGGTGTGGAACGACGGCCACGTGGCGCCCGTGAATAGTCCCGGCAGGCTCATCGTGTTTCCGCGAAGGCCCTTCGCGAGCAAGCCGCGTAGCGTCGGAAGCGTGCCCTCCTCGGCCCATCGGGACAGCAGGTGGCGATTGCCGGCGTCGATTCCCAGGAAGACCACTTTGGGCTTCATCAATGCTTCCTATCTCGCACGATGCGCGGCGCGCATCGCGTTGACCTGATGAAGCGCGCCGGCGGCAAGCCCGCGCAGCATCGCACGCGCATTCGCGTCCCTGAGCGACTGGCGCAGCAGCGCCAGTGTTTCCCAGTACGCCATGCGTGCAATGTGTCGATCGGCGATGAATTTGCAGTAGAAGGCGCCGCGGCCACGAACGTAATCGCGAGCGACGGCCGCGATGGCTTCGGCGTTGTCGCGGCCATGCGCATGGCTAACGACGACGTCGGGCGCGTAGACGATCGACAAACCCGCACGTAGCGCCCGATACATGATGTCCAAATCCTCCGCGGAGCCGATCGGCCGCCCTTTCCCGAAGACCGGGTCGAACGTGCCGATGCGCGCGAACACCTCGCGGCGAAACGTCATGTTGCAGCCGCTCATCAGCGACAGGACCCGCTCGGCCGTTGCGATGCGCTCAAATGCGTCGTGCGTTCGCGTCGACACGCTGGCCTCATTCTCGCTCGCCGCCTCGACCCTGCCGCCGACGATCGCGACATCGGGATGCGCATCGAACGTCGCCGCAATGGACGAAAGCCAACCATCGGCGACGAGGCAATCATCGTCGGTAAACGCGATCAATGGATGCTGCAATTGCGCGATGCCACTATTGCGCGCATTGGAGAGTCCGGGCCTGGGCTCGAACACGTACGCAAGCGGAAGACGCCCGGAATGTCGCGCGACGACCGATTTCGTCGCATCTTCGGATCCGTTGTCGACGACCACGAGCTCGTAGTCGCCATCGCTTGACGAGAAACTCGCGAGGCAGCGATCGAGGCGCGCGGCGCGATTGCGGGTGCAGACGACCACGCCGATCATGCTCACGATCTCTGGGACCTGTTAGCGCTAGAAATCGGCGGCGCCGCCCGCGCGCCATAGAAGCTTGCGTGTGTACGCGCCGTAGCGCAGCGTATGCGGTGGCTTGATGCTGCGCAAATGGCAATGCCACGCCTTGCGCAGGTTGCGCGCACGCCGGTAGCGCTCGGCCGCGTCGTGCAACGCCGCGCGGTACTTGCGCTCGAGCTTTTCGCGCACCGACGAAGGAAGTCGCTCGGCGCGCATTGCCGAGAGCAGCCGCAGCGTTGCGTCCTCGAAGGCGTCGCTTTTCGACAGCGACCCGGCCGTGTCGTACACGTTGTACGTGGGAACGTCGAGAAGGCGCAGCTTCGCACGCGCGAGTGCCAAGCGAAACGCGACGCAGGTCCATTCGCAAAGGTCGGGCAGATCGTCGAAATGGCGTGCGCTTACCGATGACGCACGGAAAAGGCCGCCGCACGAGGCGAGCCAGCAGCGCTCGACGATTCCGTTCAGCAGATCGCCCTGATGGCGTCCGATATCGGGAATATGGATGCGCTGCGTTTCGTTCGAAATCCAGTAGCCCGTCGTCACGACGGCGTCTGCATGCTCGTCGACGAGACGTTGCAAGCGGATCGACAGCGCATTCGGAAGGAGCTCGTCGTCATCGTCGAGAAACGCGTAGAAAGGCGCCTCGACGAGGCGTCGGGCAAGGCTGAGGGCGCGTCCGGGAGAAGCCGCATGGGCGAGGCGATGGACGACGACGCGATCGTCCGAAGGTGCTTCGAGCACGGGATCGGATGCGCTACCGACCGTAACGATGATCGCTCGCGCCCGGACGCCCTGCTGGCCGACGACGCTTGCGATTGCGCGCGCGAGCAGCGCCGGCCGCCCGCCGGCGGTGCGTATGAGGACGTCGAGTGGGGCCTCCATCGAGACGCAATCTTCGCATCAAAGCGGCCCAGCTTTCCCATCAACCGGTCGAACGGCGGTTTGCCCGTGCGCCGGAGGTAACCAGGCGCTCGCGCAGGCGCTCCAGCGGGCGATGAAACGAGGCTCAAGCGTCAGGAACGCCGTGGCACGGCCGCGATCCAACGTGAATGCGCGTTATGGCGCTCAAACATGAGGAGCAGACAAGCATGAATCGAACGATCGATGTGCGCGTAGCGTTGGCCGCCGCCGTTGCCGCGGGGATGCTGCTGTCGTCGGGTGTCGCATTAGCCAATCGCGGCGGCGGCGACAACGGCGACAGCAGCATGAACCCGTTCACCGGCGACTCGTACGCGTATTTCCACGGTGGGCACAACCTCGGCGAGCAAGGCACGATTCGTCCGGATCGCGCACCACTGTATCCAGGTGCGCGACAGGATCCGAAGGCCTCCGCAAAAGCGTCATTCGGGCCCGCGAAGGCCGCGCAGAAGGACAAGAATTCCGCGCAGCAGGCGCCGAAGCGTCAGACTCAGTTGAGCCAGTAGATCAACGTTTGTCGGCGTCGCCCCTGATTGCTCCGCCTTGCGGCGGCAACGCCATCAGCCAGGCGAGGCCGAAACACGCCGCCGCGAGCACCACCGACAGCACTGCGATCGTGTACGCGAGCGTAGTGCCGTGCCACAAGCTCGAGAGCCATTCGTTGAGCCTCACCGCATAGATCGCACCTTTTCCGCCAATCAGCGCGATGTTGTGCTCGTACATTTTCTGGCGCGTGATGGCGGCGGCGGCATTCGCATCGGCATCGCTGCCGGCGAGCAGATAGATGGCGACGGCAGCGAGCAGGCCGCCGAGCAAGACGACGAAGCCCGCGTAGCGAAGCATGACGTGCACCGGCATCGCGTCCTTTCTCTCGCGTGGGACTGACGTCATGCGAGCTCGCGTACCCGGCCGCGCGAGCATGAGACGTGCAGCGCCCCGTCGCGATGCGCATACCCGAGTTGTGCGAAGCCCCGCCGCTCGATGCTCTGCTTGCCGAACAGCCATACTTCGTCGAGCGGCGCCGATCGATCGATGTCGTCGGCGCGACGAACCTCGCGCCCCAGCGGAAGCGCGTAACCGACGCGTCCAAAATGCGCCAGCGTGTCGAGCGCTTCCGTGCGCGACAGAAGCTCGCCGCCGCAATGTCGATCGCCTGTCGCAAGATCGATCCAATCGCTTCCCCGCGGCAGATAGACATCGACGCGACCGCCCGCGCGCGTTACCGGCGCGACGAGCAGGCAATCGCCGCACATGAACTGCTCCTCGAAGGGCCACGAAAGACGATCGCCGGGAAAGGCCAGGCACATCGCGCGCATCACCGGCAAACCCGATCGCGATGCTTCGTCGCACATCGCCTTGAGATACGGAAGCAGACGATAGCGAAAGCGCAGCCATCGCCGCGCGATGTCTTCCGCTTGCGCACCGAACGCCCACGGCTCGCGCTCGCCCACGCCGTGTACGCGAATATGCGACGAAAAAACGCTCCACTGCAGCCAGCGGAGATACAGCTCGGCGTTCGGCTGTCGCGAGCCATAGAAGCCGCCGACGTCGGTCGCGTAGAACGGCACGCCCGACAATCCCCACGCGAGCGCGCCGCGAATCGACGCGCACATGCCTTCCCAATCGGATTGCGGATCGCCGCCCCATTGGATCGGGTAGCGCTGCGCGCCGGTCCATCCCGAGCGTCCCCACACCATCGCCGGCGCTCCCGCATAGCGCGCGGTCGCCTCGTATTCGCACTGGTTGTAGAGCAGCGGATAGACGTTGTGCAGACGCACGCCGCGATCGCCGTTGAATGCAACGCAGTCACCCGGAACGTGCTCGCCAAAATCGGACTTGACGACGGAAACGCCCGCATCGAAGAGCGCCTCGTGCTCGTCGCGCCAGAACGCGAACGCATCGGGGTTCGTGAAATCGACGATCGACGACGGCGATAGCGGCGTCAACACGTTGCCGAACGGTGATGTAGCGGGATCGGCGTCCCAGTCGAATACATGGGGCCGACCGTCCTCGTGCTTCAGGAAATAGCCGCGCCCGGCAAGCTCGCCATAGCGCGGACTGTGAATCGAGACGTACGGGTAGAGCCAGACGCACACGCGAAGCCCGTGCGCGCGGATGCGATCGAGCGCTGCCTTCGGATCCGGATAGCGGCCTTCGTCCCAGCGGAAATCGAAGCGTGCGCGAACGTCCCACGCCGCGCGTCCATCGAGCGTCAGCACATCGCACGGAATGTCGCGCTCGCGAAGGCGTGTCGCCGCATCGATCGCTTCGTCGGCCGTCTTGTAATACGCGCGCGACACCCACAAGCCGAGCCCCCACAGCGGCACTTCGGGCGCACGCCCGGTGAGCGCCGTGTAGCGTTCGAGCATCGCCGCGGGCGAATCAGCGCTGAGCAGAAACAGGTCGAGCGCTTCGTCCGTGACGACTGCGACGTACGAGCGATGCGACCATTCGGGATAGCCGACGCCATGCGACACCGACGCGGGCGTATTGACGAAGACGCCCCAGCCTTCAGGGCTCCAGCAGAACGGCACGTTCTTGTACGAAAGCCCGGTGTTGACGCCGAGCGCATCCTCGACGTGCGAATGCAGCAGTTGTCCACGCCGATCGAGCGACGAAAACTTTTCGCCCAGCCCGTAGACCGCCTCGGCCGAGTGAAGAGCAAACGACGCGATCCAGCGCTCGCCGTCGAAGCCGAATGCCGGAAAACGGGAAAAGCCGCGGAAGTGCTCATCGGTGATCGACGTCAGCACGCACTTGCCTGAACGCTCGATCCGGAAGCGCAACGGGTCCTGGTCGAAGACGAGCGTCGCGCGGCCGGCATCGGCGACGATGCATTCGGCGTTACCGGTGTGGACCGAAACGGGTTCGGGCTTGCCAACCACCAGCCCGTAGTCGGGAAGCGTCGATGCGCCGACGCGAAACCGGAACACGCCGTCGCCGTAGCACTCGACGAAAGCCGGCGCAGTTCGACCGTCGGAAAACGCGACGTCGAACAGCGCGCGCGTAGAATCGCCGCCGCGCGACGTCATCCGCGCCGCACGGCCAAAACATGCGGGTTTGAGTTGCATTATGATTGTTTGCAATGGAACCCAATAATCTAGCGCGCTATCCGAGTCTCGTCGACAAGACCGTGCTGATCACCGGCGGCGGCTCGGGCATCGGTGCGGCGATGACGCTCCTTTTTTGCGAGGAGGATTGCAACGTCGCGTTCATCGACATTGCCGACGAGCCGTCGCGCGCGCTCGAGGCGTCGCTGCGAAAGGAAGGCAGGCGCGTCTCGTATCGGCATTGCGATCTCGCGGACATCGAAGCGCTCCGGCGCACGATACGCGACGTCGAAGCGCAACACGGGAACGTCGACGTCCTCGTCAACAATGCGGCGCGCGACGACCGACAGGCATTCGCGACGGCAACCGTCGAATATTTCGACGAGGCGATCGCGGTCAATCTCCGCCATTACGTTTTCGCCACGCAGGCGGTGGTCCCCGGCATGCGGCGCAAGGGCGGCGGCGCGATCATCAACCTGGGCTCCGTGTCGTGGATGCGTGGGCGTCCGGGGATGGTCGGCTATACGACGTCGAAGGCCGCGATCAACGGCCTCACCCGGACCCTCGCCCGAGAGCTCGGCCCGATGAACATTCGCGTCAATTCGCTCGTGCCCGGCGCGATCATCACCAAACGCCAGAGCGAGCTTTGGATCACGCCGGAAATGAGCCAGCAGTTCCTCGACCTTCAAGCGCTCAAGTTCCGGCTCGTCGAGAGCGACGTCGCGCGCGTCGCGCTTTTCATCGCGTCCGACGAGGCGCGCGGCTGCACCGGCGCGAATTTCGTCGTCGACGCGGGCCTCACGCAGAACTGACGCGACCGGAATGGCGCGCGTCGAGCTCACCGAAATCGCGAAAACGTTCGGCCAGAACCGCGTCATTCATGGCATCGACCTCGTGGTCGACGATGGCGAGTTCGTCGTGTTCGTCGGACCGTCCGGGTGCGGGAAATCGACGCTGCTTCGAATGATCGCGGGCCTTGAAACGATCACGGAAGGCACGATCAGGATCGGCGACGCGATCGTCAACGACCTGCCGCCGCGTGCGCGCGACATCGCGATGGTGTTCCAGGACTACGCGCTGTATCCGCACAAGTCCGTTTACGACAACATCTGCTTCGGATTGCGGCTTCGCAGAATGTCCGCAGCCGAAATCGACCGCCGCGTCAGGGAAGCTGCCGACATCCTGCAGATCGCGCCGCTCCTCGACCGCTATCCCCGCGCGCTCTCGGGCGGCCAACGGCAGCGCGTCGCCATGGGTCGCGCGATCGTGCGTCATCCGCAGCTCTTCCTGTTCGACGAGCCGCTGTCGAATCTCGACGCGCTACTCAGAAACGAGATGCGCACCGAGATCAAGAAACTGCATCGGCGGCTTCGCGCAACGTCGGTGTACGTCACGCACGATCAGGTCGAGGCAATGACGCTCGCCGATCGCATCGCGGTGCTTTCCGGCGGCCGCTTGATGCAGCTCGGCTCGCCCGACGACATCTATCATCGCCCGGCATCGCGATTCGTCGCGAGCTTCACCGGATCGCCGCCGATGAATTTCCTGCGCGCACGCGTCGCGCGGCCAAACGGCGTCGCACTGGTGGAACTTGGCGACGGGCGCGACCGCTTCGCGCTGCCGGCGCACTGGCAGCCGCATTGGGAAATGATCGCGGGACGGGAACTCGACTTCGGCATCCGGCCGGAAGACATCGACGTCGTCGCGCGCAGCGCCGACACGGCGGAGATCGCCTCGCACGTCATCGTGACCGAACCGCTCGGTGCCGAGAATCTGGTGACGCTACGCACGGCCGCGGGCGAATTGACGGGCCGCTTCGCGCCCGGCATCGTGCTTCGTCCCGACGATGCCGTGCAACTTCGGCTCGACCTGTCCAAAATGCATTTGTTCGACGTACAGACCGGGCAGGCGCTTCGGCCCTGACCCAGGCAATCGTTCGGCAATTCGAGTTTTTCACTTCAAAGGAGGAGCAATCGATGGTCAAGCTCTCGCGCTTCGCGGCGATTCTCGTCGGATGGATGGCGATGGCGGCGCTGCCGCTCGCAAACGGCGAAACGGTGCTTCGCGTGTTCGCGGGCGGATCCCAGCAGCGAACCGACCTCGCGCGCAAGATGTTCGACGAGTTCGAGAAGCAGAATCCCGGCGTGAAGATCACCCTCGAATCGGGCGGCGCGACCTCCGAGCTTCAACGCCAATATTTGTCGACGCTGCTCGGTGCCAAGGATTCGTCGCTCGACGTGCTGATTCTCGACATCATCAATCCCGCACAGTATTACGCAGCGGGATGGATCGAGCCGCTCGACAAGTACCTCGGCGTCAAGGATGCGAAGAGCTACATGAGTCAATATCTTCCGGCGTACGCGACAGCCGACGTGATCGACAACAAGATCGTCGCGCTGCCTTATTTCGCCGACGCGATGTTCCTCTACTACCGCAAGGATCTTCTCGACAAGTACGGCGTGAAGCCACCCGCGACATGGGACGAGCTTGCGACCGAGTCGGAAAAAATCCAGAAGGGCGAGAACAATCCCAACCTGCAGGGACTTTCCTTCCAGGGTGCGCCGATCGAGGGCGCGGTGTGCACGTTCCTTCTTCCCTATTGGAGCCAGGGCAAGGACTACCAGAAGGGCGTTCCGCTCGACAAGAAAGCGGCGATCACCGGCCTGGACATGTGGCTCGACATGGTGGACAAGGGTGTCGCGAAGAAGAACATCGCCGAAGTGAAAACGGGCGATACCGTGAACGAATTCATGGCGGGCAACGTCGTGTTCGCGATCAACTGGGGCTTCGCGTGGGATCTGTTCCAGTCGGATCCGCACACGACGGTGAAGGGCAAGGTCGGCGTCGCCAAGCTTCCCGCGATGCCCGGCGGCCAATCGGCGACGTGCATCGGCGGATGGCAGTGGTCCGTGTCGGCGTTCTCGAAGAACAAGGCCGAGGCCGCGAAGCTCGTCAAGTTCATGTCGTCACCGGACGTATCGAAATTCATGGCGATCAACGGCTCGCTTCTTCCCGTGTACGCGAAGGTGTATTCGGACTCGGACGTGCTGAAGGCCAATCCGTGGTACGACTTCGCGTTGCCGGTCGTCGAGTCGGCCAAGTCGCGGCCGGTCAGCGAGCGCTACGCCGAAGTATCCGACGTGGTGCGTACACAAACGAGCGCGGCGCTCGCGCGCGTGACGAAGCCCGAGGCGACCGTCGACGAGATCGACAATCGATTGCGCCGCGTAATGCGATAGCGCGCACGGCGGTCGCACTCGAAGCAATTCGGCGGTCGATCTGCGAGGCGGGATGACGGCGCGGCTCGCTCGTGTCGGAGACGCGCCACCTCAACGGCGCGCACCGCGGCTGCTTGAACGCCTCGCCGATCCGAGCGAGCGCGTGCAGGCGATCCTGCTGCTCGCGCCTGCCGCGCTCCTGCTCGCGCTGATCGTCGTCTATCCGATCGCCAAGCTCGTCTACAACTCGTTCTTCGACCTGCGTCTGTCGGGCGGTCAGCATGCGCCATTCGTGGCGTTCGACAACTACAAATCGGCGCTGACCGACTCGCAGTTCTGGAACGCACTGTGGAACACGGCGCTCTTCACGGTCATCACGGTGGTCGGCGCGCTGGTCATCGGCCTCGGCCTTGCTTTGCTCGCGAACCTGCCGTTCCGGAGGAAATGGCCGGTACGGCTCGCGCTGCTGCTTCCATGGGCGATGCCGCTCGCATTCGCGGGACTGATCTTCGCGTGGTTCTTCAATACCGACTACGGCGTCGTCAACGATTGGCTGACGCGAATGGGCTTCGCCCCTCGCCAATGGCTGCTCGCCCCCGGCACCGCGTTCGCTGCCGTTTGCATTGCGATCATCTGGAAGTCGTCGTCGTTCATCGGCCTGATCCTGCTTGCCGGGCTGCAGATGATTCCGCGCTCGCTCTACGAGGCCGCCGAGGTCGACGGCGCCACGCGGTTTCAGCAGCTTCGCGAGATCACGCTTCCGCTGCTCGCGCCGTCGATGATTGTCGCACTGATCTTTCGCACGATCACCGCGCTGCAAACCTTCGACATCCCGTACACGATGACGAAGGGCGGCCCGGCGCGCGCCACCGAGACGCTCGCGATGCTGATTCATTCGACGACGATCGACTACGGCGACATCGGTTATGGCTCGACGCTCGCCGTGCTGATGTTCATCGTCTCGATGGCCGTCACGGCACTGTATCTGCGCCGCATCCAGCGCGACTGATGTGAGACGCGACATACTCTTTACGCCGGACCGGCTCCGTCTGATTGCCGCGGCGATCGTCGTGCTGAACGGCTTCTTTCCGGCGGTCTGGATCCTGCTGACATCGTTCAAGCCCGAGCTCGAGCTCGTCCAAAAGCCGATCACTTACCTGCCGCATGACTTCACGCTGCAGAATTACGTGCAGGTGTTCCGGCAACAGCCGCTCGGTCTTTACATTGCGAACAGCGCCATCGTCGCGGCCGCGTCGACGGTGCTCACGCTGGCCGTCTCTGCCTGCGCCGCGTATGCAATCGCGCGGTTGCGCCTGCGATACCGCGACCTGATCCTGTCCGCAATCATCGCGTCGTCAACGTTTCCGCTCGTCACCCTCCTTGTGCCAATCTTCGAGACGATGCGCACGCTCGGCATCCTCAACACCTATCCGGCGCTCGTGCTGCCGTACGTCGTGCTGAGCCTGCCGGTATGCACGCTCGTGCTCGTGAGCTTCTTCCAGAGCATCCCGCGCGACCTCGAGAACGCGGCGATGATCGACGGCGCGACGCGCTTCGGCGCGTTATGGCGCGTCGTCATTCCACTCGCCGCGCCGGGCGTGTTCACCGCCGGCATCCTGGCGTTCGTCAATTCGTGGGACGAGTTCCTGCTTGCGCTATCGCTCAACTCGGCGGTGCGGATGCGGACACTCCCGGTCGGCGTCGCCCTCTATCAGGGAGAATTCACGTTCCCCTGGCACATCATCTCGGCGGCGCTGATCGTCGCGATCGTGCCCATCGCGGTCGTGATCGCGCTATTCCAGGAGCGCGTCGTCGGAGGACTGACCGCGGGCGGGATGAAGGGATAGTCCCGTATAGTACGGCCCTTCGAGAACCGGACCGGGCCGCTTCATGAGCTACATCGACGGCAACCTCCTTCAAGGCGAGCACGTCGTTTTCCGCACGCATCTTCACTGGAAGCTCCTGATCGCACCGATCGTCTTCCTGCTTGCGATGTGCGTGCCCCTGGGCTGGTTGTATGTGCAGGGAACCTGGAACAACTGGATCCTGATCGCACCCGCCATTGGCCTGCTCGTTCTCCTTGCAGCGATCATCAAGCGCCAGAGCTCGGATTTCGCCGTAACCAACAAGCGCGTGATGATGAAGGTAGGCGTGTTCAGCACGCGCTCGGTCGAGCTTCTTCTCGGCAAGATCGAGGCGATTGCCGTGAACCAGACGCTCGGCGGCCGTATGTTCGGCTATGGCGACATCGTCGTCACCGGCAGCGGCGGCACCGCGGAAACGTTCGCGAACATCCAAGCGCCGCTCGCGTTTCGCCGCGCCGTGCAATCGGTGACGGACGCGAGCGCAGGCGGCGCGGAAGCCGTGCCCGCGACGCGCAGCCAGTAGACCATGCAATCGCGGGCGCCGCGGAGGACGGCGCCCCGCTTCGGCGTTCAGTCGGCAGGCTCGATCTTGCCGAAGAGACCGTGATCTTCGTCGTCCGGCCCCGCCGCGAAGAACAGAGTGTCGGCCGGCTGATGCTGAAAGCCGTTGCCGAAGGTGATGCCCCACAGACCGTCGATCGTAAGCACGCCTCCGTTCGACGCCCGCAATTGCCCAGCGAACGTGAAGTTCCGAAGATCGTAGGCGTTGATCTTTCCGTCGCCGAAGTTACCCACCAAGAGATCACCGCCAAAACGGCCGAAACCCGCCGGTGCGATCGCCATTCCCCATGGCGCGTTGAGCTTGCCGCGCGTCGCCACGCGCGCGATCAGGAAGCCGTCGGCGTCGAAAACATCGACGAAGCCGAGGCCCTCGCCGTGCGCCTCGTCGTTGCTCCCGGGCTGTTGTTTCGCATAGGACACGTACAGGTCGCCTTGCAGGTTCATGACGTTGAACGGCGCAAAGCCCGCCGGGATGTTCGGATCCGAAAATCCTCCCGGCACGCTCGTCGGCGTAAACGTGTTGTCCAGAACATCGATCTTGCCGTTGTGAAAATCCGCCGCGTACAAGCGAAACGCGGCGCCATCACCCGCCAGCGCAAGGCCCTTGTAAACCGCGCCATCCGTTGCGTTTAACTTGATCGTCGCGCTTGGCCCGCCGTTCCACGCAGCGATCGTGCCGTCCTCGGTGCTCCACATGAATAGCGCCGCGGTCCCAGCGCCAGCGAGCAGAAAGTCGGTCGTCGACGGGTTGGCCACGATACCGGTCGGCGCGCCTTGACCGGTGCCGCCGGGTCCCGGAATGGCAACCGGCGATGGCGGCGAGATCTGGACGCCGAGGCCGTTGTAGAGCGTGGACTTCCCGGTGGCGTTGTCCGAGACCCAGATGGGACTGGTCGGGCGCATCGCGATGCCCCAGCCATTGCGAAGATTGACGTCGGTATTTGCCGCCGCGCCGGCAACGTCGGCGACGAGAGGGGTGACCCGGTAACGGCCATCTGCCCCGTCGTTGCTCCCGTTTTGCATGCCGCCATCGGCAAGCGCCGGCATGGCGAGGGCCAGCGCGCACGCGAGGACCGCGCGTCGCACGATGATGAACGATCCGATCATGAAAGACCTCCTTCGATCCGAAATTGAGAAGGCCGGCCCTGAACTGGCCGCAGGTTCGCGCAGGCCAACCGTCGCCGACACCGTCGCAGTTGCACTGTGCCGACTGCCGCGAAAAGGCGCGTCACCATGGACGCGTTGTATGAAACAGATGTGCTCGAGCGTTATTCCTGTCGCCCGACGATCGCGCTGGATCGATTCGTGCATACGCGAGCCGCGACCCGGTCGCCGCAACGCCGGCGACTCCCGATTCAGTCAACCAACAAAAGCATCGCAAGGACGATCCAATGTCGAATGCAAGCGACGAGCAAGCACGCGCTCATATGCACAAGCTGCTCGCGGCCATGAAGGCCGCGGGCGGCTCGGATCTCTTCATCGCGGCCGACTTTCCGCCGAGCATGAAGGCGCACGGGCACATGCAACCGCTCACGGCCCAGAAGCTCAACGGACAGCTCACGCGCACGTTCGCGAACGCGCTGATGAACGAGCGCCAGCGCGAGGAGTTCGAGCGCGACCTCGAATGCAATTTCGCAATTTCCGTCCCGGGCGTGTCACGCTTTCGCGTGAACGTCTTCGTCCAGCAGCAGCAGGTCGGCATGGTGATCCGGACGATCGCCTCGGAGATCCCGACGGTCGAGAAGCTCGGGCTACCCGACACCTTGAACGACATCGTGATGCAGAAGCGCGGGCTCGTTCTGGTAGTCGGCGCGACGGGCTCGGGCAAATCGACGTCGCTTGCAGCGATGATCGATCACCGCAACGCGACCTCGTCCGGCCACATCATCACGATCGAAGATCCCGTCGAGTACGTGCACGCGTCGAAGAGCTCGCTCGTCACGCATCGCGAGGTCGGCGTCGACACGCATTCATGGCACGGCGCGCTCAAGAACACGCTGCGCCAGGCGCCGGACGTGATCCTGATCGGCGAAATTCGCGACGCCGAGACCATGGAGCACGCGATCACGTTCGCCGAAACCGGTCACCTGTGTCTTGGCACGCTGCACGCGAACAACGCCAACCAGACGCTCGACCGGATCGTCAACTTCTTCCCCGAAGAGCGTCGCAACCAGCTCCTGATGGACCTTTCGGCGAATCTTCGCGCGATCATTTCGCAGCGGCTGATCAGGACCATGGACGGCGAAGGCCGCAAGGCCGCGGTCGAGATCCTGATCAATACGCCGACCATCGCCGACAAGATCTTCAAGGGCGATTTCCATGAGCTCAAGGCGATCATGGCGAAATCGCGCGAGCTTGGCATGCGCACCTTCGACTGGGCGCTGTTCGAGCTCTACAACGACGGCCACATCGCCTACGAGGAAGCGATCCGCAACGCAGATTCGGCGAACGAGCTGCGGCTTGCGATCAAGCTCAAGAGCACGCGTGGCGAGCCGTCGACGGCGAGCGGACTTTCGTTGTCGATCGACGACGCGCCGAGCGGCGAAGAGTTGACGAAGATTCGGCAGGACGAGCTAGCCAAGCAGCAGGAGCGCAAGCGCGAGATCGAGCAGGAACGAGTCCCGCAGTTGCAGGTCGAGCGAATGGACCCGCATGCGCGCAGGCGCGAGCAGGAGGATCAGGAGCTTGCTGCGCTGCGCGCGCAGAACAGGCAGCAGGAGGCCGCGTAGGCGGCGTCGATCCTGCTACGCGCCGTTGCACCACCCGCAGACGAATTCGACCAGGTAGTCGATGCAATCGAGGTATTGCGCGATCTCGATCGACTCGTTCGGCTTGTGGATTTGCGCGACGCTGCCGGGCCCGAATACGATCGTTGGAATGCCGCCCTGATTGACGAGGTGCCGCATGTCGCATGCGAACGGCCCAAGGCCGACGCGAGCGTCCGCGTCGTGCTCGGCAAGCAGCTTCGCCATCGCGACCGCGACACCGATGTCGGCGCGCTGATGCGTGCTGTCGTCGTGATGCAGGAAATGCAGCACGGCACGATGGTCGCGAAGGAAAGCATCGCTGTCGCATGCGCGCGCGACCGTTGCGCGGAATTCCGCCATCACATCGTGGACATCGCCGACGGTCGGCGCGAAGTAGGCGCCGCCACGCAACACCGCTTCGTTCGCGGTCACCGTTTCGTAGTGTCCGCCGGCCACCTTGCCCATGACGAGCGAAAACGACGCCATCGACGGATCGAGCGCATTTTCCGGGTTCGCGTTGTAGTCTGATTCCATTTCGATCAGCGCGTCGATGACGCGTGGAAGCTTCTCGATCGCGCTCACGCCTTGCTGCACGCCGCGCTCCCAGCGCGCACCCGGCGCGCGAGCGGTCCCCGGCACTTTGACCTGCCAATAGAGGCCGCCATAGTGACTCACGCCGACGACGTTGCCCGTCGGTTCGAGCACGATCGCCGCATCGGCGCGAAAGTCGCGACGGACCAGGTCGAGCGTGCCGTTGCCGGCGTGCTCCTCGTTGACGACGCTTTGCAGGATGACGTCGCCGCGTAGCGTGACGCCCGCTTCGCGCAAATACGTGATCGCGAGCATCGCCGCCATCAGCCCGCCCTTCATGTCGGACGTGCCGCGCCCGTACATTCGATCGTCTTCGATGTCAGCGCCGTACGGATCGTGGTTCCACTCGCGTCGCGGCTCGACCGTCACGGTGTCGATGTGTCCGTTCAGGAGCAGCGAGCGTCCACCGCCCGTTCCCCTGAAGATTGCGACGACGTTCGGCCGACCGTCGTAATTCAGCACGCCGGAAAGGCCGCTGTCGCGCAATTGCGCGAAGGTCGGCAGGTCGTCGTACGGCAGGATCAGGTCATGCTGCCAATGCGTCGGATACTGAGCGACGCGCGGAAAGCGCGCGAAGAGCGCCTCGATGTCCGGCTCCTCGACGATCGTTTCCGCGCCGAGCGTGCGCAGCATCGCGGCGACGTGCGTCTGGGCCTCGCCTTCCTCCCCGGTCGGGCTCGGAATGCGCACGAGCCGGCGCAACTCGTCGACGCTTCGTTCGCGATTCTCGCGCGCGATGCGAAGCGCGGCGCAAAGGGCGTGGTTCATCGGCGAGCCGATGTTGTGGCCGCCTCACCCCGCCGTCGGGTCTGCGGTGGGATTGATCCAGCCATCCCCCTCCTCGAGCACGCGATCGGCTTCCTGCGGTCCCCACGTGTCTTGCGCATATTCGTAGACCGGCGTTGCATCGCCTAGCACCGGATCGACGATTCGCCATTGCGCCTCGACCGCGTCCTGTCGCGCAAAGAGCGACGAATCGCCGCGCAGCGCATCGCCGAGCAACCGCTGATACGGCGCCATCTCGTCCTTGCGCTCGTGCTTGGCGACGAGCTCGACCTCCTCGCCGATCATGCGCTCGCCCGCGTGCTTGACGCGAAGGCCGAGCGCGATCACGACATCCGGAGAAAGCCGCAGGCGAAGGTGATTCGACGGCCCGAGCAATGCCTCGCCAAACGTGTCGCGCGGCGGCCGGCGGAATTCGACGACGACTTCGTCGACGGTGACCGGCAGGCACTTGCCGCTGCGAATGTAGAAAGGCACACCCGCCCAGCGCCATGAGTCGATGTGCAGGCGCACGGCCGCGAACGTCTCGACATGCGAATCGGGTGCCACCCCTGGCTCCTTGCGGTAACCCTGAAACTGCCCGCGGACAACATCCGCCGGCGCGAGCGGACGCACCGCCTCGAGCACCCGCGTCTTCTCGCCGCGAACCGCATCTTCGCCGCCCGCCGGCGGGTCCATCGCGAGACATGCCAGCACCTGCAGCAGATGGTTCTGCACGACATCGCGTATGCAGCCCGCTTCCTCGTAGAAACGACCGCGCCCCTGCACGCCGAAATTCTCGACGAGATTGATCTGCACGCTGCGCACGTAATTGCGATTCCACAGCGGCTCGAGAATCGCGTTGCCGAAGCGCGTGTACAGGATGTTCTGGACCGGTTCGCGGCCGAGGAAGTGATCGATGCGGTAGATCGCGGATTCGGGGAAAAATCGGTGCAAAATTGCATTTAGCTCGCGCGCCGATTGAAGGTCCCGTCCGAACGGCTTCTCGACGACGACGCGTGCTTTGTCGGCACAGCCCGACTTGGCAAGCCCCTCGGCGACCTTCGCGAACATGCTTGGCGGAATGGCGAGGTAATGCAGCGGCCGGCTCGCACTGCCGAGGGCCTCGCGAATCCGGACGTACGTCTCGTCGTCGTTGTAATCGCCGTCGACGTAACGCATCAGCGCCGAAAGCTCGCCGAAGGCTGCGGCGTCGGCGCCCCCGTGGTGCTGGATGCTGTCGAGCGCACGCGCGCGCAGACGCTCGATATCCCACCCGGAACGCGCTACGCCAATGATCGGAATGCGGAGATGCTCGCGTTGCACCAGTGCCTGCAACGCGGGAAAGATCTGCTTGTAGGCGAGATCCCCGGTCGCGCCGAAGAATACGAGGGCGTCCGAGTGGGAAGTGCCTTTGGGCACAACGGGGTCCATGTCGTCTCTTCAGAAAGAATGTTCGGGCGCAGGAAAGGTGCGGTCCTTCACCGCGCGAACGTACGCTTCGACCGCGGCCTCGATGCTCGCGTTTCCGGCCATGAAGTTGCGCACGAAGCGCGCCGGCTTCCCCGGATAGATGCCGAGCATGTCGTAGAGTACGAGCACCTGGCCTGCGCAGTCGGGACCCGCCCCGATGCCGATCGTCGGGATGGAAAGCTCCGAAGTGAGCGTCGCTGCGAGCGTCGCCGGCACCATCTCGAGCACCAGCAGATCGATGCCGGCGGCAACGAGCATTCGCGCGTCGTGCGTGATCTGTCGCGCCGACGCATCGGTTCGGCCCTGTGCCTTGTAGCCGCCGAGGCGATGGACCGATTGCGGCTGCAAGCCGAGATGCCCGCACACCGGGATCCCGCGCGCGACGAGGAATTCGACCGTGGGCGCAAGCCATGCGCCGCCCTCGGTCTTCACCATCTGCGCTCCGGCTGCCATCAGTCGCGCGGCGTTCGCGTACGCCCGCGACGGCGACTCCTGGAAGCTGCCCCACGGCAGGTCGGCAACGATCAGCGCGCGCGCAGCACCCGCGGCGACGGCGCGCACGTGATAGAGCATCTGCTCCATCGTGACGGGCAGCGTCGATGCGTGCCCGCCGATCACCATCCCGAGCGAATCACCGACCAGCAGGACGTCGACGCCCACACGATCGAGCAGCGACGCGAAGCTCGCGTCGTAGCAGGTGAGCATTGCGATCGGTTCGCGTGCGCGCGCCATGTCGGCGAGCGCCGGAATCGTGCGACGTGCGGACGACGAAACAGCGCTCATCGCTCACCGCCATGAAGTGTCCCGGGAAGCGCCATTGTGAACCTTCGGATCGAACGGTGTACCGGAAGCTTCGACATCCGCGGGATAATCGCCGAGCTGCCGAGAACGAGGCGATGATGACGCGAACCGATGCCGTTTCCGCAGCGCGGGAATGGTTCGACGAAGGGCATCTGCGAAACGAGCTCGATCGGCGCGTTGCGTATCGCACCGAGAGCCAACGGGCGGATTCACGTCCGGATCTGGTCGCGTATCTCGAGCACGAGATCGGGCCGTCGATTGCCGCGATGGGATTTGACTGGCGTCTCGTGGAGAACCCCGCGGGACGCGCGCCGTTCCTTTTCGCCGAACGGTACGAAGACCCGGATCGGCCGACGCTTCTCACCTACGGCCACGGCGATGTCGTGCTCGGCTACGACGCGCAATGGCGTGCAGGACTTTCGCCCTGGCGCATCGTCGTCGACGGCGATCGCTGGTACGGCCGCGGCACCGCCGACAACAAGGGCCAGCACACGATCAACCTCGCGGCGCTGTCGCAAGTGCTTCGCGCGCGCGGCAAGCTCGGTTTCAACATGAAGCTGCTGCTGGAAGTGGGCGAGGAAGTCGGTTCGCCCGGCCTTCGCGCACTGTGCGAGCGGGAGAAGGCACTCCTTCGTGCCGATCTCTTCGTCGCTTCCGATGGACCGCGGCTCACGGCGACGCGTCCAACGCTTTTCCTGGGCTCGCGCGGTGTTCTGAACTTCGAATTGCGCGTCGACCTGCGCGAAGGCGCGCATCACTCGGGCAACTTCGGCGGCCTCCTCGCCAATCCGGGGACGATTCTCGCCAACGCGATCGCGTCGCTTTGCGATGCGCGTGGACGGGTCCTCGTCGATGCGCTTCGTCCGGCGGCGATTCCGCAATCGGTGCGCGATGCGCTTCGCGACATCGATCCCGCCGAGCCCAACGGTCCTTCGATCGATCGCGATTGGGGCGAGCCGGGGCTTTCACCCGCCGAGCGCGTCTTCGCTTGGAACGCGCTCGAAGTGCTCGCCTTCCGCACCGGCAATCCCGACAACCCAATCAATGCGATTCCGCCGCGCGCGATCGCGCATCTGCAAGTCCGCTTCGTCGCCGGCTGCGATCATGCAACGTTCGTCGATGCAATTCGCGCGCATCTTGATGCGCATGGCTTCGATGCCGTGCGCGTTGCGGCGTCGCCGATGGAGCCGATGCGCGCGACCCGCCTCGATCCCGACAATGCGTTCGTCCGCTACGTCGCGGCATCGATCGAGCGCACGACCGGAACGCGGCCCGCGATCCTGCCGAACATCGGTGGATCGCTGCCGAACGATTGCTTCGCCGAAGTGCTCGGGCTTCCGACCGTCTGGATACCGCATTCGTATCCCGGGTGCTCGCAGCATGCGCCAAACGAGCACATGCTCGCGTCGGTTGCGCGGGAGGGCCTCGCGATCATGACGGGACTCTTCTACGATCTCGGCGGCGAGCAATCGAGGTTCGCACGCGAGCCCCGGTGATGAGCGCTGCCGGGCCGCCCCAAAGCGCGAATTGCGCCCCCTCGGTGGGCAGCGAAGCAGCGGAGCTGCGAGCGTGGGGGGATCATACAAGCGCTGCCGACACGCGTGGATTCGGCCTGCGGCTGCGGTTGCTGGGCCTCGTCGTGATGGTGCTCGTTCCATGGCTCGCGCTCTTGCTCTACACCACGGCCGACGAGCGCAGGCATGCGATCGCCAATGTCGACGCCGACGCGATGCGCCTGATCCGCATCGTGAGCAGCAATCAAGCCTCGCAGATCGAAGCGGCGCGTCAGCTCCTGACGGCATTCGCGCGCATGCCGCAATTGCGCGACGCCGATCGCAACGCGTGCAGCCGTTTTCTCGCCGAGTTGCTGGCGGCTTACCCGCTCTATCTCAACTTCGCGCTGGCCGAGCCCGACGGCACGATGACGTGCAGCGCGCGCGCCCTGCCGGCTGCGACCGTCAACGTCGCGGATCGCGCCTATTTCAAGCGCGCGCTCGCTGCACGCGACTTCGCGATCGGCGATTATCAGGTGGGGCGCGTCACCCACGTTCCGGCGATCAACTATGCGTATCCGGTGATCGACGGCACCGGTGACGTCAAAGGCGTCGCATTCGCGGCGCAAAGCCTGAACTGGCTCACTGCCGCGCTCTCGAAGCTCGCGTTCCCGAGCGGCGCCGTCATGGTCGTCGTCGATCGTAACGGCACCGTGCTCGCCCGGATGCCGACGGCCGACGGCGTGATAGGCGCTCGCCTTGCCGAACCCGGCCTGCTCGAAACCTTCGCGACACAAAACAACGGCGGCGTGTTCGAGGCCGACGATGCGCAAGGCAACGCACGGCTGTGGGCCCACGCGCCGCTTCTATCCGACGTGAGCCTGCGCGCCGCGATCGGCGTTCCGAAATCGATTGCGCTCGCCGACGTGAACCGACGGCTTACCCGAAATCTCATTGCGCTTGGCATCGTGACGCTCGTTGCGCTCGTCGTAGCCTGGTTCGGCGCGGAGTTCTTCGTTCTTCGACCCGTTGGCGCGCTGGTGGCCGCCACGAAACAGCTCGCATCGGGAAGGCTCGACGTGCGCGTACCGTCACTCGGCCAACGCGGAGAACTGGGTCTGCTCGCCCGCGCGTTCAACGCGATGGCCGCGACGCTCGAACGGCGCGATCGCGAACTTCGCGTCGCCGAAGAGAACCGGCGTCTCGCGCAAGTCGAGCTCGCCGTCGCGCGCGCCCACATGGACATCGCGAGACAGATTCAACGCTCGATGCTGCCCGAGGATCCGCTCGTCGTGCGTGGCGTCGCGATGGCCGGTCGATGCATACCGGCAGCGGACGTTGGAGGCGACTACTTCGGCTATTTTCCTCGGGGCGCGAGCGGCATCGACAGTTTCCTGGGCGATGTGTCGGGCCACGGTGTGGGTGCGGCGTTGCTGATGGCCGAAGCGCGTACGACGTTTCTCGCCGAGCGGCTCGTCGCCGCGAGCGCCGGCACGATCCTCGGCAAGCTCAATCAGCTTCTCTACGATGATCTCGACCGGGCTGGCCAGTTCATGAGCGCGTGCTGCGCGACGTTCGACGCGAAAACCGGCGAGCTCTGCTACGCCAACGCCGGGCATCCGCCGGCGATTCTCCTTCGCGCGAACGAGCATCGCGCGCAGTTGCTGAAGGCGGACGGCCTGCTGCTCGGCATCGAGCGCGACACGGTGTTCGGCGAGTTGCGCGTGCAATTGCGCGACGACGACATCGTTGCGTTCTATACCGACGGCGTCACCGAAGTCGGCAATGCGGAAAAAAAGCTCTTCGGAGCCGAACGTCTCGCCGATGCGATCACCGCGCATCGCGACGAGGATCCGCAAGCGCTCGCCGATCGCGTGCTCGCGGAGCTTCGTCATTTCGCCGGCACGGATCGGTTCGAGGACGATGTCACGATCGTGATCATGAAGGCTCCACGCGGCGAAGCGCGCGCGTAGCAATGCGCGATGTGACGCTGCCAGTTGCTCTGCCGTTGCCATTGCTATGATTCGGCGCCATTGAAGCGACTGTAGGAAACGCGATGGACGCAACCGGCGATGTCGATCGCCTCGCGGGCGTGCTGCCGCTCGGGTCGATCATTCCATTCCCCGATCTGCTTCTCGGTGGCGCGCTGCTCGTTGCCGTCGTGCTGATCCATGGCGTCGGCATTCGTCTCGTCAGCGCTCACTTTCGCAAGCGCAGCCATGCCCTCGCGCTGCGCCGCCATGCGTCGCTGCGGCTGGACGCACTTCTCGGACTCGTCATCTTCCTGCTGCTCGCGCTCCATCTTGCCGAGGTCGTATTCTGGACCGCGGCACTCGTGTACTCGCGACTCGTCACCGATTGGCGCACGGCTGCATTCTTCGCGGCCAACACTTACACGACCGTGGGTTATGGAAAATTCGTGCTTCCCCAGGAGTGGAACATGATGTCGCCGATCATCTCCATCTCCGGCCTGTTCACGTTCGGCTGGACCGGAAGCGTGCTGGTCGGCTTCGTCACGTCGCTCAATCAGTTGCGCGATCGATCGTCATCGAATTCGGGCGACAAAGCGAATCCGCGAAACTGAGTCGCAAGACCCGCGAACGAAAAGACGCATGCACGCCTTCGGTCAACCCGGCATCTCGCCCACGTGGACGAGCAGCGCGAAGGATGTCGTCGGTTGCGCGCTCGGAGCGAGCCGTCTCTGGTTCACCACCGGCTACGGCATTCTCAACGAGGTTTATTACCCGCGCACCGACATTCCGCAGATCCGCGATCTCGGATTCATCGTGGCCGATGGCAACGGCTTCTGGATCGAGGTCAAGCGCATCGGTTCGTATCGTGTGCGCCTGCCGGCGCCGGGCATTCCGGCCGTCGAGTTCGTGCACGAGCACGCGCGCTTCACGCTTTCGCTGCGAATCGCGCCCGATCCCGAGCGCGACGTTCTCCTGCTCGGCGTCTCGCTCACCGGAGATGGCGGTCTTCTTCCGTACGCGCTGCTCGCGCCTCATCTTGGCGGCACCGGACACGACAACGTCGCGGAGATCGGCGCGCAGGCAGGTCGCACGATTCTCTGGGCCGAACAGGGGCCGTTCGGTTTGGCGCTGGCTGCGGCGAACGCCGACCAGGCCGATGCATGG
>DATFCW010000006.1:0-3468 GCA_035252665.1 Casimicrobiaceae bacterium
TCTGTCCTCTGCCTTCTGATTCCTGTCCTCTGCCATGCGCCCCGTCTATCTAAACCTCTTCGCGATCCGCCAGCCGCTGCCGGCCATCGTTTCGATCCTCCACCGGATCAGTGGCGCGCTGCTCTTTCTCGTCGGAATCCCATTTGGATTGTGGCTTGCGGAGCGTGCGCTCGTCTCCGAGCAGGCGTATGCGGCCGCGATTGCGCCCTTCGTCACGCCGATCGGCAAGATCATCCTGCTCGTGCTCGCCTGGTGCTATCTGTACCACCTGCTCGCGGGGCTTCGACACCTCGCACTCGATCTGCACATAGGAATACAGCTTGCGCCGGCGCGCGCGTCGGCGGCCGTCGTCCTCGTGCTGTCGCTGTTGCTAGCGCTGATCATCGCGGTGCGTCTGTGGTAGCCGGCGTCGACAAGCTGCCCGTCGGCGCGCATTACGGGCTTCGCGACTGGCTCGCGCAGCGGGTGACCGCGATCGTCATCACGCTCTACACGGCGCTCCTGCTTGGCATCGTATTGTGGAACGGCGGCGCCGATTACGCCATCTGGAAAGCGCTTCTCGCCGGCAACGCGTTTCGCGTCGCGACGTTCCTGTTCATGGCCTCGCTTCTGTGGCATGCGTGGGTGGGCGTGCGCAACATCCTGATGGATTACGCGAAACCGATGGGCCTGCGCCTGCTCCTCGAGATCGTGGTCATATGCGTGCTCGTCGCGTACGGCGGCTGGACCATCCAGATCCTGTGGGGCGGCGCATGACGATGGATTCGAGCACGCTGCAAGCGGGGATTGCGTGAAGCTGCCCACGCGGCGCTTCGACGCACTGATCGTCGGCGCCGGGGGAGCGGGCATGCGCGCGTCGCTTCAACTGGCTGCCGCGGGGCTCACCGTCTGCGTGCTGTCGAAGGTATTTCCGACGCGCTCGCACACGGTCGCTGCGCAGGGCGGCATCGGCGCATCGCTCGGCAACATGTCCGACGATAGCTGGCTGTGGCACATGTATGACACCGTCAAGGGTTCCGATTGGCTCGGCGACCAGGACGCGATCGAATACATGTGCCGGATGGCGCCCCAGGTCGTCTACGAGCTGGAGCACATGGGCATGCCATTCGACCGCAACGAGAACGGCACGATCTACCAGCGGCCGTTCGGCGGTCATTCGATGAATTTTGGCGAGAAATCGGTGCGCCGCGCATGCGCGTCGGCCGATCGCACCGGCCACGCGATGCTGCATACGCTCTACCAGCAGAACGTCCGCGTGAAGACGCAGTTCTTCGTCGAATGGATGGCGCTCGATTTGATTCGCGACGATGAAGGCCAGGTGCTCGGCGTCACAGCGCTCGAGATGGAAACCGGCGAGGTGTTCGCGCTCGAAGCGAAGGCGACCATCCTCGCGACCGGCGGCGCGGGGCGCATCTTCGCCGCCTCGACCAACGCGTTCATCAACACCGGCGACGGTCTCGGCATGGCGGCGCGGGCCGGCGTACCGCTCGAGGACATGGAATTCTGGCAATTCCATCCGACCGGGGTTGCAGGCGCGGGCGTGCTGATCACCGAGGGCGTGCGCGGCGAAGGCGGCATACTGCTCAATTGCAACGGCGAGCGCTTCATGGAGCGCTATGCGCCGAATCTCAAGGATCTCGCGTCGCGCGACGTCGTCAGCCGTTCGATGGACCAGGAGATCAAGGAAGGGCGCGGCTGCGGTCCGCACAAGGACTACGTGCTCTTGAAGCTCGATCACCTTGGCCCGGACGTCATCACGAAGCGCCTGCCGTCGATTCGCGAAATCGCGATCAAGTTCGCGAACGTCGACCCGATCAAGGAGCCGATTCCCGTCGTGCCGACGATCCACTACATGATGGGCGGCGTGCCGACGAACATGCACGGGCAGGTGGTCGCGCCGAGGGATGGCAATCCGGAGACGGTCGTCGAAGGTCTCTATGCGGTGGGCGAATGCGCGTGCGTGTCGGTGCACGGTGCCAACCGTCTGGGCACGAATTCGCTGCTCGACCTGCTGGTGTTCGGACGTGCGGCCGGCGATTTCATCGTGAGCCAGGGCCTTCCGTCGCGACAGCAGAAGCCGTTGCCGCCGAACGTGGGCGAAGCGTCGCTCGCGCGGCTCGCGCGGCTCGATTCGGCGACCGGCAGCGAGCGCGTGGCCGAGGTCGGCAAGGAGATTCAGCGCACGATGCAGTCGCATTGCGGCGTCTTTCGTAACGGCGCGCTGCTCGCCGAAGGCGTCGCGAAAATCGTCGAGCTCGAAGGCCGCGTCGCGCGCACGTCGATCGACGACAAGAGCCGCGTGTTCAACACCGCGCGGGTCGAGGCGCTCGAGCTCGACAATCTGATCGAGGTCGCGAAGGCGTCCATTGTGTCGGCGCAGGCGCGGCTCGAATCGCGCGGCGCCCAGGCGCGAAGCGACTATCCGAACCGCGACGACGCGCACTGGCTCAAGCATTCGCTCTGGTATCGCGAAGGCAATCGGCTCGACTACAAACCCGTGCACTTGCAGCCGCTCACCGTGGAATCGTTTCCACCGAAAGCCCGGACCTACTGATGAAATTCCGCATCTATCGCTACGACCCCGAGAAAGACGCGAAGCCGCGCATGCAGGCGTACGACATTCCGCTCGATCCGCACGATCGGATGCTGCTCGACGCGCTGATAAGGCTCAAGACGGTCGATGACTCGCTCGCCTTCCGGCGGAGCTGCCGCGAAGGCGTCTGCGGATCGGATGCCATGAACATCAACGGGAAGAATGGTCTCGCGTGCATCACGAACCTGCGCACGCTGAAGGAGCCGGTGACGCTGCGGCCGCTACCCGGCTTGCCGGTGATCCGCGATCTGATCGTCGACATGAGCCAGTTCTTCAAGCAGTACCACTCGGTGCGCCCCTACCTCGTCAACGACGAACCGCCGCCCGAACGCGAGCGGCTGCAGTCACCGGCCGAGCGCGATGAGCTGAACGGCCTCTACGAGTGCATCCTGTGCGCTTGCTGCTCGACCTCGTGCCCGTCGTGGTGGTGGAATCCCGACAAGTTCGTCGGACCCGCGGGCCTGCTGCAGGCTTACCGGTTCATCGCCGACAGCCGCGACCGCGATTTGAACCAGCGCCTCGACAATCTCGACGACCCTTATCGGCTTTTCCGCTGTCACACGATCATGAACTGCGTCGATGTCTGTCCGAAGAACCTCAACCCGACGCTCGCGATCGAGAAGACGAAGGATTTGCTGGTGAAGCGGACGGTATAGGGTCGGAGACGGGAGAGACGACTTTCAAGGCGGTCGGCAATGGCTTACCACGATCTCAACGTGAAAGTCGTCTCTGACCCTACTTATGGTTTTGCATGATCGACGCCGCGCGACTTCGCAGGATCCGCTGGCGCTGCCGGCGCGGCATGCTGGAAAACGACCTGGTGCTGTCGCGCTTTCTCGACGCCCGCGGCGAGGCGCTCACCGAGGAAGACATTG
>DATFCW010000007.1:0-3488 GCA_035252665.1 Casimicrobiaceae bacterium
CCGGCCTCGGCCGACGCGCGCGCGAGCGCGAAGCCCATCTTTCCCGAGCTCGCGTTGGTGATGGATCGAATCGGGTCGATCGCTTCGACCGTCGGGCCGGCGGTCAGCAGCACGCGCTTGCCGGCAAGCACCTTCGGTTGACGTGACGCGATGAGCGCATCGTAGATCGCTTCGGGTTCGAGCATGCGACCTTCGCCGTGCTCGTTGCACGCGAGCTCGCCGGTGTCGGGCCCGAGGATCGCGATGCCGTCTTCGAGGAGACGCGCAATGTTTCGTTGCGTTGCCGCGTTCCACCACATCTGGCGATTCATGGCCGGCGCGATTAGTAGCGGACACTCCCGCGCGAGACACAGCGTCGAGAGCAGATCGTCGGCGACGCCATGCGCCAGCTTGCTGATGAAGTCCGCGGTCGCGGGAGCGACGAGAATTGCATCGGCGCCGCGCGACAGGCCGATATGGCCCATCGCGTTATCGGCGCCCGATTGCCAGAGATCCGCATGAACGGGCCGCCCGGAGAGCGCCTGGAACGTCATCGCACTGACGAACCGCGCGCCGGCGTCGGTGAGCACGACGTCGACGGTCACGCCGTCCTTCACCAGCAGCCGTACGAGCTCGGCCGATTTGTACGCGGCGATGCCGCCCGTGACGCCAAGCACGATGCGCGAAAGCGGCTTTGGCGTTTCCGGGCCGGGGTCGGTGGCGCGTCGATCGTTCATGAGCGATGACATAAGTGCGCGAGGCAGTTTACACCGCGCGATGCTTATGCCGACCGATGCCGCCGTGAAACCGGTATGTCAATTGCTCGGAGAAATGCGGAGGAATTCGCACATGGCTCGTTACCGAAGCATCGAGCGCCCGCCGGCCGGGCGTACCGTACAAATCGAGGTCGGCGGCGTTCGCTACGAAGCTACCTATACCGTCGACGGTCCGATCGTGACCGTCGACAACTTGCTGCTTGGTCATCGCTGCGGAACGGTCGGCGAGGGGTCGGCGGAAGTCGTCGCCAAGGTCCTGCTCCTCGAGCTCGTTCATTTGCACGAGCGGCGCTCGGCGTAGCGGCTCGAACGCCGCTCGCATCTTTTTAGCTCGATCGATGTCGGCCATACGGCCGATGTCGTCGCGCGCGCCTACGCGCTTAAGCTTCGCGCTCGTCGTCAGCGTGCTGGTGGCAGGCGCACGGAAGCGCGGTCGATTCGTTCGTCGCAGTAATATATAACCGATATATAGGTGCAACGAAAGGATCGCCATGGCAATGGAGCTCACGCAGGTGTATCTCGAACCCGGTCAAAAGCGCGCGTTGCAGGCAAAAGCAAAAGCCAATGGAACGAAGGTGGCCGAGGAGGTGCGTCGCGCGGTCGATGCGTATCTCGCCGGACTGTCGCCCGACGAGTTGCGTCTGCTCGACGAGGGCACGCGCAAGGCCGAGCGGCATTTGAAGGAGATGGTGCACGATCTCGATCGCATCAACGCGCGACTCGACGGCGCGTTCGCGCAACTTCGGCGAAAGCGCGGCAAGGCAAAGGCGCCCCGGTCGTCATGAGCGCCATCAGCGACATTCTCGATCGCCTGTCCGGCGTGGAAGTGGTCAAGGAGCGGATGCGCACTACCGGCGAACGTGTCGAGCAATGGGCGAACGAGGTCGTGGTCTTGAATCGACAAGTCCAGGAAATCGAACGAAGGCTCGTGCGTATCGAAACGTTGGCGGAAATCGCGGCACGGGCACGAGGAGCTTCTCGGGCAGTTCGCAAGCTGAAGTGATTTGCGTGCGTAGCTCTTCGATTTCGGACGATCAGCGACTTCGTCACCAACGCGCCATGCCCAGCATCGCCGATTGGCCGGCAAGCGAGCGTCCGCGCGAGCGCCTTTTCGCGCATGGCCCGGCGGCGCTTACTGATGCGGAACTGATCGCGGTCGTCCTCGGCGCGGGACATGCCGGTGCGTCGGCGCTCGACGTAGCGCGCGATCTGCTGGCGCGCCATCGCAGTCTTTCGGGCCTCTTCGGCGAGTCGCTCGCGGCGATTGCCGATGTCGAAGGCGTCGGTCCCGCAAAAGCCGCCAAGCTCAAGGCAGGCGTCGAGCTCGCGCGCCGCCTGCTGAGGGAGGAAGTGACGCACCGCGACGCGCTGACCTCGCCGGATGCGGTGCGCGATTTTTTGCGGCTGTCGATTGCGTCGCTGCCGCACGAGGCATTCGTCGTCCTCTTTCTCGATAGCCAGCATCGATTGCTCGCGGCCGACGAGCTTTTTCGCGGCACGCTGGCGCAAACCTCGGTTTATCCCCGCGAAGTCGTGAAAGCTGCGCTCGCGCGGAACGCGGCAGCGGTCATCTTCGCGCACAACCATCCGAGCGGCGTCGCCGAGCCGTCGCGCGCCGACGAGCTATTGACGCAGGCGTTGAAGCAGGCGCTGGCGCTCGTCGACATTCGCACGCTCGATCACTTCGTCGTCGCGGGACATCGTGTCGTTTCGTTCGCGGAACGGGGGTTGCTCTGAGGCGGCGGTTCGGTCAGTTGACCGAGCGTTTCCTGCGATTGGTTCTCGCGTTCATGGACCGCTTCGGACGCCCCAATGCCAAGCAGAAAGAAGCGTAAGCGCGCTACTGCCATACGCTGTCGGCGGTGGCGATGGTCGGCTTGGTCAGCCTGATCTTCTCGGATTTTCCGCTCACCGCTTCAGTCGCCGTGCGAGCAGTTTCGATGCTCGTGGCAGGCGTAATATTGCTCGTTATCGGAACCGCTCTCCTGAGGGAGGCGTGATGCAGGTCGACTGGTTCCTGGTTACATTGGCCGCCATCGCGGCTTTTGTCGTGGGCTACGGGTTATTGATGATGCCGCGCGGCAAGCGCGACAAGAAAGGTGATCGCGCCGATCCCGCGAAATGAGCGATCGTGCGTCGACCGCAAGATTGTCGTTATCGGAACCTCTCTCTTGAGGGAGGCATGATGCAAATCGACTGGTTCCTCGTCGCGCTCGCGACTGTCGTCTTCATTGTCGGTGGTTATGGCGTCCTGATTCTGATCAACGACCGGCGCGGCAAACGGGAGCCGAGCAATCAGCGGTCCAGGGATGACGAGAATCGCACGGTAACCCGTTGATCTCGACCGCCCTTGGGGCCATAGCTATTCGCTTCGACGTACCAAGCCGCGGCGCTTTCTTATCAAGAGTGGACGTAGCTGTGCCACGATGGCGGCCGTGCTGGTCGATACGCTGAAGCAATTGTTCGCCGCGCTAGTTGTCTCGCGGACCGGAAAGCCCGAGAGCCGGGCGTTTCGCGAGCGACTGTCAGAGCACTCGGCGGCCGGGCACGACGAGGAAGTGAAGCTTCGCTTCGATCTGGAGCGCTGGCCCACATCGGCAGAGGCACACATCAGGCTTGGTGCACTGCTTGAAACCACGGGTCGTGTCGCCGAAGCGGAAGCAATGTTTCGCCGTGCGATCCATCTCCATGGCGACAACGTCCTCGCGCACTACAACCTGGCTATCGTGCTTC
>DATFCW010000008.1:0-14150 GCA_035252665.1 Casimicrobiaceae bacterium
AGCGCTGCCACAATCCCCGCATGCACGTAACCGTGCTGCTGCGAGATCTCCTCGCGCGGCTTCAATGCGAGCGCGCAGTAACCGGACCGCAACGCGACCATTTCGGCGCCGATCAGCGCCATCGCGCCCTGGCGGGCGAAGCTTTCGCGCACGCGCCCGGAGAATCCGTCGGCCGTCATCCGGGGATTGTCCATAACGTTTACGTTAACGTCAATCTCCGTCCGCCCGCGCCTCGGCCTTGAGCCTGCGCCGGCATTCGCGCTCGATGCCGTCGATCTCGGCGAGCACCGCCTCGATGTCCTCGCGCTGCTGCAGAAGCCGCAGCCGGCGTTCGGCAAGCAGCGTGAGAAACGCCGTGAGCTGCGCGCGCTCGTTGCGCTTGACTTCGTAGAGGTCGAGGAGCTCGCCGATCTCGGAGAGCGCGAGACCCAGACGCTTGCCGCGCAAGATCAGCTTGAGGCGCACACGCTCGCGCTCCCCGTAGACGCGCCCGCGCTTGTCGCGCGAAGGCATCAAAAGCCCGCAGTCTTCGTAGAAGCGGATCGCGCGCGTCGTGAGCGCGAACTCGCGGGCGAGCTCGGAAATCGTGTACGTTCCGCGCGAACTCGTCGGCGCGGTGCGGTTCGTGGCGGCCATCTGGGGTGAGAGACGACTTATCGGGTCACGCTCAGCATGAATCGTCTCTGACCCCACTTTCCGTCCGGGTGCGATGCCGAGGGGCACGATACCATATCGACATGAATGACTCGCTCGGAAGCGCCGTGCTCGAGATCGCGGAAGCGCCACCCGCACCGGGCACGGCACGCGAGATCGCGCCGCGCATCCTGTGGCTTCGGATGCCGTTGCCGTTCGCGCTCGATCACATCAACCTCTGGCTGATCGAGGAAGCCGACGGCTACACGTTGATCGACTGCGGCTTCGGCGATGCGACGACGCGCGCGCATTGGCAGCGTCATTTCGAGACGACGTTCGCGAAGCGTCCGATCCGGCGCATAGTCGTCACGCATTGCCATCCCGACCATCTCGGCAACGCCGCGTGGCTTGCCGAGCGTTTTCGTTGCACTGTGACGATGACGCACGGCGAATACATGGCGGCGCATGCGTTGATCGGGGAGCACACGGGTTACGCGCAAGCCGACATGCGCGCGCTCTTCGCGCGTCACGGCATGGCCGCCGAGCATCTCGAAGCGCTCGCGGCGCGCGGCAATCATTACCGGCGCGGCGTTCCCGAGGCGCCGCGCGCCTTCGTCCGAACGATCGGCGGCGATGACATCGTGCTCGGCGGCGTACGCTTTCGCGTCGTCGCAGGTCATGGTCATTCGGCCGAGCACGCGGCGCTCGCGAACGCGGAGGAGCGCGTGCTGATCTCGGGCGACATGTTGCTGCCGCGAATCAGCACGAACGTCGCCGTCGGGCCCGCGGAGCCTGACGCCGATCCTGTCGCCCGCTTCCTCGATTCGATCGCGGCATTTCTCGCGCTGCCGCCCGATACGCTCGTGTTGCCGTCGCACGGGCCGCCGTTTCGCGGGATCGGCGCGCGCGTCGCGCAGTTGCGCGCGCATCATGCCGCGCGGCTCGACGAGCTTCATCGCCATCTCGCCGTGGCCGGCACACCACGATCGGCGCACGACGTGATTCCCGTGCTGTTCCGGCGTCAGCTCGACGTTCACCAGCGCTTCTTCGCGATTGGCGAAGCGATCGCGCATCTCAATCATCTGTGGCACGCGGGTCGTGCAAAGCGTCATGTCGCACGCGACGGCGCGATCCGGTTCACCGCGTAACTTTCGAAAAAACCACTGCACTCGCATGTCCAAGCGATCCTCGAACAAAGCATCCGCGAAAGCGGACGCCGACACGAAATCATCGACCAAATCGGCGACATCCGATGGCCAAGCGGCCGCGTTCGATCCCGTCAAGCTCGCCGAATCGCTCGCATCCGCAGCCGAGAAGAGTGCGAAGGTCATGGGCGATTTCGTCTCCCGCAACGCGGGACGACAGGCGCCGGCAGCCAGCGACGAGCTTGGGCTCTCCAAGGCATTCATGGAGCTTGCGGCGAAGATGCTCGCCAATCCGGTGCGCATCGCCGAAGGCCAGCTGAGCCTGTGGCGCGACTACATGCAGCTCTGGCAGGGCTCGATGCTGCGGATGATGGGCGCGCCGGCGCTTCCCGTCGCGGAGCCGGCGCACGGCGACAAGCGCTTCAAGGACGCGGGCTGGCACGAGCACGTACTGTTCGACTTCATCAAGCAGTCGTATCTCGTCACCGCGCGCTGGCTGCACGAGCAGGTGGCGAACGTCGAAGGCCTGTCGGAACCGGCGAAGAAGAAGGTACGCTTCTTCACGCGCCAGTACATCGATGCGTTGGCGCCCTCGAACTTCGCACTGACCAATCCCGAAGTGTTCCGAGAGACCGTCGCGAGCGGCGGACAGAACCTCGTGCGCGGCCTCAATAACCTGCTCGACGACATCGAGCGCGGCAATGGCCAGCTTCGTATCTCGATGACCGATCCGAAGGCGTTCGAGCTCGGCGTCAACATCGCCACCACGCCCGGCAAGGTCGTCTACCAGAACGAGCTGATGCAGCTCATTCAGTACGAGCCCACGACGGCGAAGGTGCGAAAGCGGCCGCTTCTGATCATCCCGCCGTGGATCAACAAGTACTACATCCTCGATCTGCGCGAGAAGAACTCGTTCATCCGCTATACGGTGAGCGAGGGGATCACGACGTTCGTGATCTCGTGGGTCAATCCCGACGCGCGCCTCGCCGGCAAGGATTTCGAGGATTATTTGCTCCAAGGACCGCTCGCCGCGCTCGACGCCATGCGCGACGCAACGGGCGAAGCCGATGCGAACGTGATCGGCTACTGCCTCGGTGGCACGCTGCTCGCGGCCACGCTCGCATATCTCGCCGCGAAGAAGCAGAAGCGCGTCGCGAGCGCGACGTTCATGACGGCGCTCGTCGATTTCACCGCACCGGGCGAGCTCGAGGTGTTCATCGACGAATCGCAGGTCGCGTCGCTCGAAAAGAAGATGCAGGAGCGCGGCTATCTCGAAGGCAGCGAGATGGCGAACACGTTCAACCTGCTGCGCGCGAACGATCTCATCTGGTCGTTCGTCATCAACAACTACCTGCTCGGCCGCGATCCGTTCCCGTTCGACCTCCTGCACTGGAATTGCGACTCGACGCGAATGCCCGCGAAGATGCACAGCTACTACCTTCGCAACATGTACATGGGGAACAAGCTGCGCGAGCCCGGCGCGCTGACGCTTGCCGGCGTGCCGATCGACCTCGCGAAGGTGACGACGCCGACGTATTTCGTATCCGCGATCGAGGACCATATCGCGCCGTGGAAGACGACGTACGCGGGGCCGGGATTGATGCGCGGCGAGCGGCGCTTCGTGCTGTCGGGTTCGGGTCACATCGCCGGCATGATCAACCCGCCCGCGGCGAACAAGTACGGCTACTGGACCAACGATGCGCTCGCCGACAGCGCGGACGAATGGTTCGCGCAAGCGACGCAGCACGAAGGATCGTGGTGGACCGACTGGCGCGCGTGGATCGAGCGCTATCTCGGCGCCGAAGTGCCGGCGCGCGTTCCGGGAAAGGGCAAGCTGCCGGTGATCGAAGCGGCGCCCGGCTCGTACGCGCGCATTCGCGCCGACGCGTAATAAACCAGTTTAGGGTCAGAGACGAAACTCGTACTCGGTGAGCCGGGGCCGCAGAGGCTGCGAGTCGAGTTTCGTCTCTGACCCTAAACTGGTTTCTGACCCTACTTTGGTTCGACGGGCCGCACCGGCGTCGGAACAACGGCTGCCGGCGGCGCGGGCGATACACCTGGCACCGGCGGAGCCGGCGTGCGCGGCAACGGCAGCGACGGCTCCGGTACGCGAACCGGAGGTGACACCGGTGCAGGGGGCGGCACGGGAACCGGGCGCACGGGCTGCGGCAATGGCGCGACCCGCGGCAGCGGCTCGATGCGTTCGGTCGCGCGCGGCGCGGTCGGCGGAACGGGCATCGGCACTACACGTTCGGGCGAAACACTCGCCGCACCACGTCCACGTGGAACGGGAGGTGCAATCGGAGTCGGCGGCACACGCTCGGTCAACGTTGCCGATGGAATCGGGCGTGCGGAATATCGCGTCACGGGCGCTGGAATGCCGCTGCCGGCGCGAATGGTCCCCGGAAGCACCGGAGCGGGCCGGATCGAAGGCGGCGAAGGCAGCGCCGGTGGCGGCGCAACATTGCGCGGAATCTGAACGCGATTGATCGCCACCGGCCGCGCCGAGACGAGCGTTGATGCGGGCACCGCCGTCACGCCACCGGGCGCATTGACGTTCGCGTAATGCACATTGCGTGGATCGGGCCGCGTCGCGACATTCACGCCGTAAGGCCGGTTGAATCGCGCATAGCAGCGCGACGTGCATCCGCTCCACCACGGAACGAATGGCTCGCCCCATGCGAGCGGCACCCAGGAAAAGACTGGCAAGCCGGCGGCGCCGACGCTCCACGGCCCGCCGCCATACCACGCAACGAGCGCGGGCGCCCACACGGGACGCAACACGAACGTGCCGGGGCACCATCCCCAGCGGCCCGAGATGTACGCCCAGCGACCGTAGTGAAACGGCGCATAGCCCCACGGCGCGCTGTCGACCCATGTATAGCCAAAGCCCGGCAGCCACGTCCAATGGCCGAACCGATACGGCGCCCACTCGGGGTCGACGGTCGGGAACCAGACGGCGCCATATTCAGGATACGTCTGCCAGTCGCCGTAGCTGTCGAGATCGTACTGGCCGACCATTTGCGGCGACACGTATCCGTAGTCCCGCGGCGCTTCGTAGACGCGATCGCGCTCGGCGCTCCATGTATCGAAGCCGTCGAGTCCGCCGCCGTTTCGGATCTCGAACGAAACTTCGCGCGTGCCGGTCAGCATCGCGATCTGTCCGGGCAGCACGGGTTCGGCACCATTCGGCAATTCGACGTCCGCCTCGCCTTCGCGAACGAGCACGCTCGTCGTGCCGTGCTTCGGATCGACGTTCACCCGATAAAGACCCGGGCGGTTGAGCGAGATTTGCGTGGAAGGCGTATCGACGCGCATCGAATCGTCGGGTTCGAGGTAACGCACGCGGACAATGACGCTCCCCTGCGCGACGAAGAGCGCGAGTTGACGATCGTCGAGCCGGGAAACGTGCAGGTTCGTTTCAGCAGCGAGACGAAACTGACCGCCACCATAATCGACCTCGGCGCGCGCGGCGCCCTCGGTCAGAAGGTTCTCTCCCTGCGCGACCGGATCGTTCAAGACCGCCGGCGCCCATTCGTCGGCAGATTCCGGTAACGAACGGTAGAGCTGCCCCTGGATATTCGCGATGCGACCGACGCGCGAGGGAAGCGAATCGACGTCCTGCGCATGCGCCGCGAGTGGCGCAACGAACGCGAGCACCCCGACAAGCGCCGCAAGCATTCGCAACCCGTCGAGACACGGCGTCGCTCGTGCGATCGTGTGCGCGAACGAAAGCGAGATCGGATTCATGCATGCGGGAACGTTCAGGAGCGACTGCGCGTTGACCGCGCGAGCCGCATTACAATCGGGCGCTCGCTTCGCACCTTTGCACCGTCGGAGATTCATTACATGCACCTGCTTCGTCTGTCACTGGTTGGGGCATCGGCGTGCGCGTTCGCGCTCGGCGCCGCGAGCGCCGCCGCGCAATTCTCGAACGTCTATTTCTTCGGCGACAGCCTGACCGATAGCGGTTCCTACAAGCCGCTGCTTCCGCCGGGGACGGGCCTCTTCACTACCAATCCCGGTCCGGTCTGGTCGCAGCTCTTCGCGCAGCGCTATGGCTTCGAGGCGATTCCGGCGAACCAGGGCGGGACGAATTTCGCACAAGGCGGCGCGCGCGTATCGCAGCGTCCGGGCTTTCCGGATGCGCTGCCGACCGGGAGCGCGATCCCGATGTCGGCCCAAGTCGCGGAACTCGTCGCGAGGGGTCCGCTTAACACGCACGCGATCTACTCGCTTTGGGGCGGCGCGAACGACGTCTTCGTTCAGCTCGACGCCGCGAGCGCGGGCGCCATCACGCCGGCGCAATTGCAGGCGAACGTGATCACCGCCGCCAACGATCTCGTTCACCAGGTCGGCATCCTGAACGCAAACGGTGCGCGCTACATCGTCGTGTTCAACCTGCCCGACATCGGCAAGACGCCGTTTGGCATCGGCTCGGGGCAGGCCCCGCAGATCAGCGCGATCATCAATCTGTACAACACGGCGCTGATCGGCGGTCTCGACGCGCTCGGCGCGCCGACGATCCGCGTCAACATCGAGGGGCTTTTGAACGAAGTCCTCGCGAACCCGTCGCCGTACGGCTTCGCGAACATCACAACGCCCGCGTGCGGAACGACGCCGTCGCTGCTTTGCACGCAGGCGAACCTCGTCGCACCCAACGCGCAGAACACGTTCGTGTTCGCGGATGCCGTCCATCCGACCACCGCCACGCACGCGATCATCGCGCAGGCGGTCGAATCGATGATCGAAGGCCCGATGAAGATCGGCGTGCTCGCCGAGGCGCCGCTCGCCGTGGAGGAAGCGACGTTCCGCGCGATCGACGATCGGATGATCGCCGTGCTTGGCGCGCCGCTTTCGCAAAACAAATTCAACGCGTGGGCGAGCTACGATTACGCCCACAACGATTTCGACGCCAACTTCGTATCGGGAAACGCGAACGTGAACAGCGTCGCTGCCGGCGGCGACATCAAGCTTTCCGATCGTCTGATGGCGGGCGCGGCGTTCACGTTCTCGGACAACCGTGGCGATTTCGGCGCGAACAGCGGCGGCTACAAGCTGCGCGAGACGACCGGCAACGCCTATGTTGGTTACGGCGAAGGGCCCTGGTACGTGGGCGCCACGCTCGGCGCGGGCGACCTCGACGTAAGCGACGTGCATCGCAATTTCCCGCTGGGACGAGCGACGCGCACGGAAAGCGGCAGCACGAACGGCTGGCACCTGATGGCGAGCGTGCTCGGCGGCTACTGGTTCCATTATTCGAGCATCCTGCATGGTCCGTTCGTGCGCCTTGCGTACCAGGACATCCATGTCAGAGGATTCGCCGAGCGCGGCGACGACAGCACGGCGCTAAGTTACGGCGAACAGCGGCGCGAGTCGTTCATTTCCACGATCGGATGGCAGGTGTCGGGGCAGATCGCAAGCGTGCGGCCGTTCGCGCGCGTCGGCTTCGCGTTCGAGAACGACAACGATCAACGCTACGTCGACGCCTCGTCGGTGACGCTCGGCGGCCGCTACTCGATTCCGACGATCAAGCCTGACGGCAGGTTCGTGCAGTACCTGGTGGGCGCGAGCACCGAATTCGGCCGCGTGACGGGTTATGTCACGGGCTTCGCGACATCGGGCCGCAGCGAGGGAAACGGCTACGGCGTGACGATCGGCGTCCGCGTGCCCATGTAGCGGAATCAGCCGTTGCCGATACGCCGTAGCCGAACCGCGATCATCGCCCCGATGCCGGCAACCAGAAGAAGCAGCGGAGAAGGTTCGGGTACCGCAGCCGATGGAAGGTCCGCCCGTACGATCACTTGTCGCCCGTCGGCGAGCCTTGCCCAGAATGCGAGCGAGCCCGCGTCGTTCAAGCCATCGCGGAAGAAGCCGAGATCCGTGACAGTGCTGCCGAAGAGCGCCTGGCCAGTCGTTATGACGAGGTCGTTGACGGCATCGGGGCCGGTGAAAATGCCCGAGCCTCCGGCGTCGAGGCCGACCTGGAACGCGATCTCGCCCGAATCGTTGATCGCGAAATTACTGGGCGGGAGAACGAACCCGCCGTACGCGCCCGAACTGTCGACGATCGGCGTCGTTGCGCCGCCTTTGCCGGTGAAGATGCCCTGCCCGCCAAGAAACGTGGCGGCAAACGCAACCGTACCCGTATCGTTGATCGCCGGGTCCTGCCCCATCAGGAAGAACTGGCCGCCACCGGTTTGCGCGATCGTCGTCGTCGCACCCCCCGATCCATCGGAGATGCCAAACGTGAACGGACCCGGGAACGCGCCGGTGCGGCTCCAGTAGGTCACCGTCCCGGAGTCGTTCAGCGCCGGATTGGCGAACAAAGCACTGGTGCTCGTCGCGATCGTCGTCGTCGACGCACCGTTCGATGCGAATACGCCCGATCCGCCCGTCGTGAGCGTCGCGCTGAACGCGACTTCGCCCGAGCTGTTGAGCGAAGGCGTGAAGCCGAAGTTGCTGTACGTGCTCCCCGTCGTGACGATCGTCGTGATCGCACCGCCGGCGCCCGTGAAGAAGCCGCGATCGCCGGTGGCATTGAGCGTTCCGAAGAACGCGACCGTGCCCGAGTTGTTGAGGATAGGCGTCGCACCGAGCGAAAACGTGTTGAAAACGCCCCCCGTACTCGACACGATCGTCGTCGTTGCGCCTCCGCTGCCCGTCGCAACCGTGATGCCGCCGGCATCGAGTCCCGCCTGGAACGCGACCGTTCCCGAATCGTTGAGGGTCGGCGTTCGCGAGAAGCCGCTGAATGGCCCGCTCGTGTCCGTGATCAGCGTGAAGTCGTAGCTGACCGGCGCACCGGCGGCCGACTGCGCGACGAGCAAAACCGCGGCGAGCATGGACACGACTGCCGCTCGCCGTCGAATCGATTGCCACATGAGTCCTCCCTTTCGCGGAAATGCGGACGACCGGGCAATCGTCGACTACCAAGCATATCGAAATCGGAACCGAAAACCGGCCAATGCGCCGACGACCGGGAGATCGGCAACGCGGCGCACATCGGATGCTCCCGGGTGAACCGCCTTCACGTGCGCGTACGCGGTTTCCTCGGCGCGTTCTCGAACACCCGATCGTAGAGGCTGCGCGGCAGCGCGCGGAACAGCCGTCCACCGATCGCCATCTGCCACGGCAGCACGTAGAAGCGCCTGCGCCGTGCGATGGCGTTCGCGATCCTTCGTGCCGCGACGTCGGGTTGCAGCAGGAACGGCATCGGATAGGGGTTTTCGGCGGTCATCGGCGTCGCGACGTAGCCAGGACAGACGGTGACGACACGGATGCCGCTGCCGCGAAGCTCGACGCGCAGGCTTTCGAGATAGGCGATCGCGGCGGCCTTCGACGCGCTGTACGCGCCCGAACCCGGCAGGCCGCGAAATCCCGCGATGCTCGCGATGCCGACGAGCGTTCCGTGCCGCGCCGCCCGCATCGACGCGATGAACGGATGGAACGTGTTGAAGAGACCAAGCACGTTCGTTTCCAGGACCTCGCGAAACGTGTGCTGGTCCTCGACGTGCTCGGTGAGCGTTCCGCGCGAGATGCCCGCATTCGCGATCACGATATCGGCGCCGCCCGCGCGCGCGATGAAGCGTGCCGCGGCGTCGGCGAGTGCGGAAGCCTCGCGCACATCGCCGACATAAGTCTCGACATCAGCGCGGGCGAGCGAACGTGCGACGCGTTCGAGCTCGGCGCGTCTTCTTGCGAAGAGCCCGAGCGCAGCGCCGCGGGATGCGTAGTGACGCGCGAGCGCCTCGCCGAGCCCCGACGACGCGCCGGTGATGAAGACGCGAAGCGGCGTCAGCTCTTGCGCTCGGCGCGCGCCTTCGCGATCAGCTCGTCGATCGCCGCCGGAAGGTTCGCGTGCGTTCCCACGCGGTCGGACGACGTGACGAACTTGCCGTCGACGATGACGGTCGGGACCGCTTCGATCCGATACTCCTGCGCTTGCTGCATCGCGCGCTTCACCTTGCCGTCGACCGCGAACGACTTGTACACGTCCTCGACCTTCTTGCGATCGAGACCCTCGCTCGCCGCCCAGTCGAAGAACGCCTTGTCCTCCCAAAGGGGCTTGCCCATCTCATGGATCGCCTTGAACACGTCGGGCGAAAGCTTTCTCGCGTCGCCAAGCGCGTCGAGCGTGTAGTAAATCTTGGCCAACGGTATCCAGCGCGGCTGAAACATCACCGGAACGCGCCGGAATGCAACGTCGTCAGGCAGCTTCGCGAGCCATTTGTCGAGGTAGGGCTCGAGCGCCGCGCAGTGCGGGCAGCCGTACGAGAAGAACTCGATGACCTCGATCTTCTTGCCGGTCTCGACCGGCTGTGGATTGGCGATCCGCACGTAGTTCTTGCCTTCGACGAGATCGGCGCTCGCCGTACCGGCGAGCGTCGCGAACGCAAGCAGCGCGATCGCGCCGCGGGTCAGGAAACGCACTGCGGAAAGGGTCATGAAGGCTCCTGAAAGTGGGAAGGGGGCGCAGGCAACTTGTCCGAAACGCGGTGCCAGAGAAGTATTTCCCGAACCGACGCGGCGATTCGTGACGGCCGTGCCGGGAAATACATCTTTGGCACCTTCTAATAGCGAATGACCGCAACGTCGAAGCCGCGTTTCGCGAGCTCCGATTTCATCCGGCCGAGCTCGTCGGCGTTGTCGTAAGGACCGAGCCTGACACGGTAGCGGACGCTGTTGTCCGGCAGCGAGCCCTGCTGCACGCTCGCCTCCCAGCCCGCAAGTGCTAGCCGTGCGCGCAGGTTCTCCGCATCCGGTGCGGTCGTGAACGAACCTGCCTGCAGCCAGAAGCGATCGGGTGGCTTGGCAACCGGCTTGGCGGCGACGTCGGCCGGCATCGCTCCTCTTGGCGGCGCCACCGCGGCGATCATCGACTTGTCGCTTGCGCGGTCCTTGGCCTGTTCGACCACCGCGCGGTCCCCGCGATCCGCCGATGCAGCCGGTTGCACCTTCGGCTCCTCGATGCCCGGCAGGATCTTGTAGAAGTCGAAGCGCGGTTTCTCGTCGTTTCGCGCCGCCTTGGCATCATCGCGCGACGATTCCTGCGCATCGCGCGAAAGCCGCGGCATCGGCAGCGCCGGGTTGTTCTTCATCAGGTAGTACGCGACGCTCGCCGCCATGCCGAGGCCGACGACAATGCCGATGAAAACGCCGAGCAGCGTGCCGCCGAAGGCCGAGTGCGGGTGCGGCGTGCGTGCCACCGAGGGGCGGCGCGATTGCTTGAGTGCGGTCATGGATTTTAGCGAGCTACATCGTTTCGGGCGCCGAAATGCCGAGGAGCGCAAGGCCGTTTCGCAGCACCTGCCCCGTCGCGACGATCAGCGCAAGTCGCGCATCTCTCTGGCGGCGATCGTCGACGAGAAAACGTTCGGCATTATAGTAACTGTGGAATTCCTGCGCCAAATCCTTGAGGTAGAACGTCAGTTGATGCGGCGCGAATTCGCGCGCTGCGGTCGCGATTTCGTCGGGAAAATCGGCGAGGCGCCGCAATAGCGCCGTCTCGTAGCGGCTTTCGAGCGGCGAGACATCGGCGTCGAGGAGCTCTGCGCGCGCCTCGTCGAGCGAAAGGTCCGCCTGACGCAGCACCGAGCAGACGCGCGCATGCGCGTATTGCACGTAATAGACCGGATTCTCTTCCGATTGCGAGCGCGCGAGGTCGATGTCGAAGACGAATTCCGAGTCGGCCTTGCGCGAGACGAGAAAGAAGCGCACGGCATCGCGTCCCACCTCGTCGATCAGCTCGCGCAGCGTCACGTAGCTTCCCGCGCGCTTGCTGATCTTCACCTCCTCGCCGCCGCGCATCACCGTCACCATCTTGTGCAGCACGTAGTCGGGATAGCCGGGCGCAATGCCAAGCTTCATCGCCTGCAATCCTGCGCGCACGCGCGCAACGGTGCCGTGATGATCGGAGCCCTGGATGTTGATTGCGCGCTCGAAGCCGCGCTCGAACTTGGTGACGTGGTAGGCAACGTCCGGGACGAAGTACGTGTAGCCGCCGTCGGACTTGCGCATGACGCGGTCCTTGTCGTCACCGAATTGCGTCGTGCGTAGCCACAGCGCGCCCTCGTGCTCGTAGCTGACGCCGGCCGCGATCAGCCGATTGACCGTGGCATCGACGCGCCCGTCCGTGTAGAGCGAGCTTTCGAGGTAGTAGCGATCGAAGCGCACGCCGAACGCGGCGAGGTCGCGGTCCTGCTCCTTGCGAAGCTCGGCGACGGCAAAGCGACGAATCGACTCGATATCCGAGAGGTCGCGACCGATTTCATCGAGGTATCGCTGTGCGAGCTCGCGGATGTAGTCGCCGCGATAACCATCCTCCGGAAATGCACCCGATTCGCCGAGGATTTCGTGCGCGCGGGCGCGCACCGACACCGCGAGGTTCTCGATCTGCTGGCCGGCGTCGTTGTAGTAGAACTCGCGCGACACCTGCGCGCCCTGCGCTTCCAGAAGATTGGAGATCGCATCGCCGAGCGCGGCCTGCCGTCCGTGTCCGACGTGCAACGGTCCGGTCGGATTCGCCGACACGAACTCGACGATGATCCGTTGCGAAGCGAGCGCATCGCTCTTGCCGAAGTTATCTTTTGCATGAAGTATCGCGCGCACCACGGCCTGCCGCGCGCTTTGCACGACGCGGACGTTGACAAAGCCGGGACCCGCGACATCGGCCGACTCGACGACGTCGGGCAACGCCGCAACGAGCGCATCGGCGAAGGTTCGCGCGAGCTCGCGGGGATTTCGCCGCGCATGCTTCGCGAGCGCGAGCGCCGCGTTGGTCGCGTAGTCGCCATGGGCGCGATCGCGCGGCCGCTCGACTTCGACGGGAACCATGTCGATCGCCGACGGCATCGTTTCGCCGACGATGCGCGAAAGCGCGTCGGCGATGCGCCTTTTGGGATCGATTGCCGCGCCCGGCGTCGCGCCGGGTTCGTGGGAGGGCATGACGCGAATCATTATAGCGATGGCGCGTTCGCGCTTTGCGTCGTTGTCCGTCGCGACTTACAAGGTCACGGGATCGACGTCGATGGCCCAGCGCACGCGCGTGCCGCCGCTCGCGTGCAGCGCTTCGCGCCACCGCGGCAGAAACGCGATCAGCGGCTTGCGATGCGCGCTCTGCGCGAGAACGTGTCCGCGCTCGTAGCCGCGACGGCGGGGCATGGCGGCGGGCACCGGTGCGAAGAGCGTCACGTCGCCGTCGCAAAGCGCCGTCGCGCATTCGTAGGCGGCATCGAGGAATTCGTCGACGTCGCCGCGCGCATGGGCCTCGGCGACGAGAAGCGCGATGCGCGACGACGGCGGCAACTGCGCCGCTTCTCGCTCCTTGGCGAGCGTATCCGCAAAGCGCGCGTAGTCGTGCTCGGCGAGTGCCTGATAGACGGCATGGTCCGGAAAATCGGTCTGCACGATGACTTCACCGGCCCGATCGGCGCGTCCCGCGCGTCCGGCAACTTGCGTGAGCAGTGCGGCAAGCCGTTCGGTTGCGCGGAAGTCCGCGCTGTAGAGTGCGTTGTCGGCGCCGAGAACGCCGACGAGCGTCAGCCGCGGGAAGTCGTGACCCTTCGCGAGCATCTGCGTCCCGATCAGGATATCGAGGTCGCTCGCTTCGACCTGCCGCTGCACCGCCGCAAAGGCATCCTTGTTCCGCGTCGTGTCGCGATCGACGCGGGCGACGCGCGCTTGCGGAAACGCGGCCCGAATCGCCTGCTCCAGGCGTTGCGTGCCGAAGCCGAGCGGCGAGAGGTCGACGTTGCCGCATTCGGGACATGCGCGCGGGACGGGCTTCGTTTGACCACAATGGTGGCATCGCAAACTATCGGGCGCGCGGTGGAGAACCAGCCGTGCGGCGCAGCGCGAGCATTGCGACTCCCATCCGCATGCGGCACATTTCAGCGAAGGCGCATAGCCGCGACGATTGACGAAGATCAGCGACTGCTCGCTTCGCGCGAGCCGAGCGGCAAGCGCGTCGTGCAGCAGCGGTGAAATGCCGTCGCGGACATTCGTTCCGCGTACCGGGGCGAAGCGAATCACGGGCAGGCGCGCACGCACATCGGCGCGGGTCGGCATCGTCGACGTACGGTAACGGCCGGCGCGCGCGCGCATCCACGTCTCGAGCGACGGTGTCGCGCTTCCGAGCACGATCGGCACATTGCGCCGTCGTGCCCGCCAGATCGCGAGGTCGCGCGCGTGGTAGCGCACGCCGTCCTGCTGCTTGAACGAATCGTCGTGCTCCTCGTCGACGACGATGAGCGCGAGTCTTGGCAGTGGAGCGAAAACGCCCAGCCGCGTCGCAAGCACCACGTCGGCGCGCCCGGTTGCCGTCGCATCCCAGTTCGCACGGCGCGTGCCCGCGGAGAGGCGACTGTGAAG
>DATFCW010000009.1:0-23586 GCA_035252665.1 Casimicrobiaceae bacterium
GAGGCGCTCACCGAGGAAGACATTGCAAAACTCGATGCGCTTCTCAATATGACAGACAACGAGCTGTGGGATTTCGTGTGCGGGCGCACGATGCCAGCCGATCCAGCGCTCGCGTCCTTCGTATCGAGGCTTCGCGCGTAAAGACGGGCGAAGAGCCCGGCAGCGACGAAGGAGGATGATCGGGGGCACGCCCCGATGCTTTCGAAGGAACACCCGATGACCGAGCAAACCGCCACCCTGCAGTTCTCCGACGGATCGCCTTCCGTCACGTTCCCGATCCTTCGCGGCACGATGGGCCCCGAAGTGATCGATATTCGCACGCTCTACGCGAAGACCGCCAAGTTCACCTACGACCCCGGCTTCCTGTCGACGGCCGCGTGCAGCTCGGCGATTACCTACATCGACGGCGACAAGGGCGAGCTTCTCTACCGCGGCTATCCGATCGAGGAGCTGGCGGTCAAGTGCGACTACCTCGAAGTCTGCTACCTGCTGCTCTACGGCGAGCTGCCGAACGTCGAGGAGAAGCGACGGTTCGTCGACGTCGTGACGCACCACACGATGGTCAACGAGCAGATGCAGTTCTTCCTGCGCGGCTTTCGGCGTGACGCGCATCCGATGGCGGTGCTGACGGGCTTGGTCGGCGCGATGAGCGCGTTTTATCCCGATTCGATCAACCTCGACGACGCGCATCAGCGCGACATCTCGGCGCATCGCCTGATCGCCAAGATGCCGACGCTCGTCGCAATGGCGTACAAGTACTCGGTCGGCCAGCCGTATGTCTATCCGCGAAACGAGCTTTCCTACGCGGCGAATTTCATGCGCATGATGTTCGCCACGCCGTGCGAGGACTACAAGGTCAACGACGTGCTCGTGCGCGCGCTCGATCGCATCTTCATCCTGCACGCCGATCACGAGCAGAACGCGTCGACGTCGACGGTTCGCCTCTGCGCCTCGTCGGGAACGAATCCGTTCGCGGCGATCGCAGCGGGCGTCGCGTGTTTGTGGGGCCCTGCGCACGGTGGCGCCAACGAGGCCGCGCTCAACATGCTCTATGACCTGCAGGCGAAGGGCGGCGTCGCCAAGATCGGCGAGTTCATCACTCAGGTGAAGGACAAGCATTCGAGCGTGCGGCTGATGGGCTTCGGCCATCGCGTCTACAAGAACTACGATCCGCGCGCGAAGCTGATGCGCGAGACCTGCTACGAGGTGCTGAATGCGCTCGGCCTGCATGATGACCCGCTATTCAAGCTCGCGATGTCGCTCGAAAAGATCGCTCTCGAGGACGACTACTTCCTGCAACGCAGGCTCTATCCGAACGTCGACTTCTATTCGGGGATCGTGCAGAAGGCGATCGGCATTCCGACGCAGCTCTTCACGGCGATCTTTGCACTCGCGCGCACCGTCGGCTGGATCGCGCAGTTGAACGAGATGGTGTCCGATCCCGAGTACAAGATCGGGCGGCCGCGGCAGCTATTCACCGGCGCAAAGCGCAGGGATGTCAAACCCATCGCTGAAAGATAACTTCAAAGTCGGGGCCGCCGCGGGGACGGGTTGGAATGGGGCGGCGCAGCCGCCCCAAACGTGTGACAGGTGATCTATGGGAACAATGAGGGAGTTCGAATCCACCAGCACGCTCTTCGGCAGCAACGCGCCGTTCATCGAGGAGCTGTACGAGTCGTATCTCGCCGATCCGGAAAGCGTTTCGTCCGAATGGCGCAGCTACTTCGACGAGATCAAGGGCGACGCGGCCGATGTGCCGCATGCTTCGGTCGTCGAATCGTTTCGCGAGCTCGCGCGCAACCGCCGCGTCGCGGGCGCGATGGTCGACGAAACGACGATGCACAAGCAGGTGCTCGTGCTGCGGCTCATCAGCAAGTACCGCACGCTCGGCATGCTGCACGCCGATCTCGATCCGCTGAAACGCCACGAGCCGCCGTACATTGCCGACCTCGACCTTCGCACGTACGGCTTCACCGACACCGATCTCGACACGCCGTTCGACGTCGGCTCGTTCAAGGCCGGTCCGGCGCGCATGCGCCTTCGCGACATCATCAAGGCGCTCCAGGAGACTTACACGCGCACGTTCGGCGCCGAGTACATGTACATCTCGGACACGCCGACGAAGCGCTTCGTTCAGGAACGGCTCGAGCCGATCCGCTCGCACCCGAAGTTCAGCGCCGAGGAGCGCCGGCACATCCTCGAGCGGTTAACCGCCGCCGAGACGCTCGAACGCTACCTGCACACGAAATATGTCGGCCAGAAGCGCTTCTCGGGCGAGGGCGGCGATTCGATGATTCCGATGCTCGATCTGTTGATTCAGCGCGCAGGCGCCGCTGGCATCGGCGAGCTCGTCCTCGGCATGGCGCACCGCGGGCGCCTCAACGTGCTCGTCAACACGCTGGGCAAGATGCCGAGCGATCTGTTTTCCGAATTCGAGGGCAAGGCGCCGCAGGATTTGCCGGCCGGCGACGTGAAGTATCACCAGGGCTTCTCGTCCGACGTGTCGACGCCGGGCGGTCCCGTGCACGTGACGTTGGCGTTCAATCCGTCGCATCTCGAGATCGTCGATCCCGTCGTCGAGGGAAGCGTTCGCGCGCGCCAGCATCGTCGCAAGGACCCGCGCGGCGACCAGGTGCTCCCCGTGCTGCTGCACGGCGACGCGTCGATCGCGGGGCAGGGTGTGGTGCAGGAGTGCCTCAACATGGCGCAGACGCGCGGCTTCTACACGGGCGGCACCATCCATATCGTCATCAACAACCAGATCGGCTTCACCACGTCCGACCCGCGCGACGTGCGCGGCACGCTTTACTGCACCGACGTCGCGAAGATGGTCGAGGCGCCGATCTTCCACGTGAACGGCGACGATCCCGAAGCGTGCCTCCTCGCGACCGAGATCGCACTCGACTATCGGCAGAGGTTTCACAAGGACGTGTTCGTCGATCTCGTCTGCTTCCGACGCCTCGGGCACAACGAGGCCGACGAGCCGATGATCACGCAGCCCCTGATGTACAAAAAGATCAATCAGCATCCTGGCACGCGCAAGCTCTACGCCGATCGGCTTATTGCCGAGGGCGTGATCACCGCCGACGAAGCGGACGCGATGATCGCGACCTATCGCGCCGCGATGGACAAGGGCTATCACACGAATACGACGGTGCTGTCGAACTACAAGCCGCCGTTCATCGTCGACTGGTCGCCGTACAGGAATCGCCACTGGACCGATCCGACCGACACGACGGTGCCGATGGCTCGCCTGAAAGAGCTCGGCATCAAGGCGACCAGCGTGCCGGACCACTTCAAGCTGCATCCGCGCGTCGAGAAGATCATGGCCGATCGTCGCGCGATGGTCGAAGGCAAGCAGCCGATCGACTGGGGAATGGGCGAGATCCTCGCTTATGCAACGCTCCTCGACCAGAATTTCGGCGTGCGAATCTCCGGCGAAGATGTCGGGCGCGGCACGTTCTCGCATCGTCATGCGGTGCTGCACGATCAGAATCGCGAGAAGTGGGACCTCGGGACATGGGTTCCGCTACAGCACCTGAAGGCGGGACAGCCGGACTTCGAGATCATCGACTCGGTGCTGACCGAGTCCGCGGTGCTTGGCTTCGAGTACGGCTATACGACGTCGGAGCCGAACCAGCTCGTGATCTGGGAAGCGCAGTTCGGCGATTTCGCGAATGGCGCGCAGGTGGTGATCGATCAGTTCATAAGCTCTGGCGAAGTGAAGTGGGGACGCATCTGCGATCTCGTCCTGTATCTGCCGCATGGCTATGAAGGTCAGGGCCCCGAGCATTCGTCGGCGCGTCCCGAGCGCTATCTGCAGCTTTGCGCGCAGCACAACATGCAGGTCGCCGTTCCGACGACGCCCGCGCAGATCTTCCATCTCCTGCGCCGGCAGATGATTCGCCTGTTCCGCAAGCCGCTGATCGTGTTCACGCCGAAGAGCCTTTTGCGGCACAAGGAAGCGGTGTCGGCGCTCCACGAGCTCGCGAACGGGCACTTCCACAACGTGATCGGCGAATCGGATGCAATCGATCCGAAGAAGGTCCGCCGCGTGATCGTCTGCTCCGGCAAGGTCTATTACGAGCTCCGCGCATTTCGGCGCGAGCAGAACATCGACGACGTCGCGATCCTGCGTCTCGAGCAGCAGTATCCGTTCCCGCACGAGGACTACAAGCGCGAGGTCGGCAGGTACAAGGCGGCAAAGGAAGTCGTATGGTGCCAGGAAGAGCCGCAGAATCAGGGTGCGTGGTATCGGCTCAACTCGTACCTTCGCGCCGACATCGACAAGAACAAACTGCTCGCTTACGCAGGTCGGCCCGTGTCGGCGTCGACCGCCGTCGGCTACGCCGCGAAGCACAACGCCGAGCAGAAGCAGCTCGTCGAGGACGCGTTCGATGCCAAATTGCGCTCGGGCGAGATGCTGCTGGCGCGATGAGGATCGAATAAGAACGGGAGTGCTCCGATGCGAATCGAAGTCAAGGTCCCGCAGTTGCCCGAGTCGGTCACCGAGGCGACGCTCGTCAACTGGCACAAGAAGCCCGGCGATGCCGTCAAGCGCGACGAGAACCTGATCGACGTCGAAACCGACAAGGTCGTGCTCGAGCTGCCCGCGCCGAGCGACGGCGTGCTCGCCGAGATCATGCGCCCCGATGGAGCGACGGTCACGTCGAACGACGTGATCGCGGTGATCGACACCGGAGCGAAGACGAGCGCAACGACGACGCAAGCGCCGGCGACCGCGCCGGCTCCGATAGCGACGGCGAAAGCGCCTTCGACACGACCGGTCGCGTCCGCATCGACGCCGCCCGCGACGGGTGCAACCGTCACGGCACTGCCTGCGGCGCGCAAGATGATGGCGGAGCAGGGCGTGGATCCGGGAACCGTCGCCGGGACGGGTCGCGGCGGTCGCATCACGAAGAGCGACGTGGCCGATGCGGTTGCGACGCGCGCGAGCAAGGAAGCGGCGGCAAGCGCATCGCCGCGGCCGTCGCCGCCGACCTCGGCCAACGCGACCGCTGCGCCGACGCCCAAAGCGCGGGCACCCGAGGCTCTGCAGCCGACACCTTCAGTCCCCGCCACGTCGATCACGCAGGGCGCGCGTCCCGAGCAGCGCGTGCCGATGTCGCGGCTTCGCGCGCGGATCGCCGAGCGTCTCCTCGAATCGCAATCGAGCGCGGCGATCCTGACCACGTTCAACGAAGTGAACATGCAGGCCGTGATCGATCTGCGCAATCGCTACAAGGAGCGGTTCGAGAAGGAGCACGGGGTCAAGCTCGGCTTCATGGGCTTTTTCGTTAAGGCCGCGGTGCACGCGCTGAAAAAATTTCCGCTCGTCAATGCGTCGATCGACGGCAACGACATCGTCTACCACGGTTACTACGACATCGGCATAGCCGTCGGCAGTCCGCGCGGTCTTGTGGTGCCGATTCTGCGCAACGCGGATCAGCTCTCGATCTCCGACATCGAGAAGCAGATCGCCGATTTCGGCAAGCGTGCGCAGGATGGCAAGCTCACCGTCGAGGAATTGACGGGCGGCACGTACACGATCAGCAACGGCGGCGTGTTCGGCTCGATGCTGTCGACGCCGATCATCAATCCGCCGCAGTCGGCGATTCTCGGCGTGCACGCGACGCGGGAACGACCCGTCGTCGAGAACGGGCAGATCGTCATTCGCCCGATCAATTATCTCGCGCAATCGTACGATCACCGCATCATCGACGGGCGCGAAGCCGTGTTGTCGCTGATGACGATCAAGGAGGCGCTCGAGGATCCGTCGCGGATGTTGCTGGATCTGTGAACGATGTGCTTTGAGCGCTCGCGATACGACACCGCGCGCAACGACGCGTGGGCGCGTTGAACGTCGACCCGATCGGACAGTGGCTTGTGCTGGCTACAGCGCCGGGGCGACGGTCCAATGCGATCGCGCGTCGGACCGCCGACAACCGCACGGCGGCGTCTGTCCGATCCCGGCATAGGAGTTCGCATGGCGAATCGCTTTGACGTCGTCGTGATCGGCGCCGGCCCCGGCGGTTACATCGCCGCGATCCGCGCCGCGCAACTCGGTTTCGCCACCGCCTGCGTCGACGACTGGACGCGCGCAGGAAACAAGCCGGCGCTCGGCGGCACCTGCACCAACGTCGGCTGCATTCCGTCGAAGGCGCTTTTGCAATCGTCCGAGAACTACGCGCTCGCCGGCCACGAGTTCGCCGACCACGGCATCGAGATCGGTCAGCTCGCGATCAGCGTGAAGACGATGCTCGCGCGAAAGGACAAGGTCGTCTCGCAGAACAATGACGGCATCGCGTATCTCTTCCGCAAGAACAACATCGCGTTCTTCCACGGCAAGGGCGCGTTCGCCGGCAAGGACGGCGACAAGTGGACGATCGCAATCGATGCAGCGAATGCGACAACGATCAGCGCGCGCCACGTCATCGTCGCGACGGGTTCTACGCCGCGCGCGCTTCCCGGCGTGTCGTTCGACAACGTGCGCGTGCTCGACAACGCGGGCGCGCTCGCGATTCCCGATGTGCCGAAACGTCTCGGCGTGATCGGCGCCGGTGTCGTCGGTCTCGAGCTCGGCAGCGTCTGGCGCCGACTGGGCTCGGAAGTCGCGATCCTCGAAGCTCTGCCGATGTTTCTCGGCGCGGCCGATCTGGCCGTTGCCAAGGAAGCGCAGAAGCAGTTCGCGAAGCAGGGACTCGCCATCACGCTCGGCGCCAAGGTCACCGCGGTGAAAGTCGGCAACGATGACGTGACGGTCGACTACACCGACGCCAGCGATAAGACGCAGAAGGTGACGTTCGATCGGCTCATCGTATCGATCGGGCGACAGCCGTTCACGAGCGGCCTCGGCGCCGACAACGTCGGGCTCGCGCTCGACGCGCGCGGATTCATTGCGGTCGATGACGAATGCCGAACGAACCTGCCGAACGTCTTCGCGATCGGGGACGTCGTCCGCGGTCCCATGCTCGCGCACAAGGCGGAGGAGGAGGGCGTTGCGGTCGCGGAACGCATCGCCGGCCAGAAACCGCACGTCGACTTCAACACCATTCCGTGGGTCATCTACACGTCGCCCGAAATCGCATGGGTCGGCAAGACCGAGCAGCAGTTGCGTGCCGAGGGGATCGACTTTCGCGTCGGCACCTTTCCCTTCTCTGCGAACGGCCGTGCGCGCGCGCTCGGCGATACGGTGGGCTTCGTCAAGTTCGTCGCCGATGCCAAGACCGATCGAATCCTCGGCATGCACGCGATCGGTCCGTGGGTCAGCGAGCTCATCGCCGAAGGCGTCGTCGCGATGGAGTTCGGCGCATCCTCCGAAGACATCGCGCGCATCTGCCATGCGCATCCGACGCTGTCCGAGGTGACGCGCGAGGCGGCGCTGGCCGTCGATCGGCGCATGCTCAACCTGTAGTGTCGAAGGACTCCGCGATCGCATGATCGGGGCCGACGATCCCGGCCAGATCTCGCGCCGCCGCGGCGGCCTGATCGACTTCCTCGAACCGCTTCTCGACAACCGCCGCTCGACGCTCGACCACGCGCAGGTCGCCGCACTCGATCGCCTGCAGCAACTGTCCGATGATCTCGCTGCGTTTCGCGCCGCGCGGTCATCGACGCTTCGCCGCATCTTCGGCGCGATCGCCGTACCACGCGGCGTCTACCTTTATGGCGGCGTCGGCCGGGGCAAGAGCTTCCTGATGGACGCGTTCTATGCGACGGTCGGCATCCGTCGCAAGACGCGCGTGCATTTCCACGCGTTCATGCGCGACGTGCACGAAGCACTCGCCGAGCTCAAGGAGCGCGAGGATCCGTTGGGAGCCGTGGCCGAGCAGATCGCGAATCGCTATCGCCTCATCTGCTTCGACGAATTCCACGTCGACGAGATCGCCGATGCAATGATCCTCGGCCGCCTTCTCGAAGGGTTGTTCGCGCACGGCGTCGTGCTTCTCATGACCTCGAACTACGCGCCCGACGACTTGTGGCCGAACGGCCTTCTGCGCGAACGGTTCCTGCCCGCAATTGCGCGGATCAAGGAGCACCTCGATGTGATCGAGGTCGAAGGCGGCGTCGACTATCGATTGCGCGCGCTCGAGCAGGTGGAGACATTTCACGTGCCGGCCGGTCCGGTCGCCGACGCGGCGATGTCGCGAGCGTACGAGGCGATGCGCGGTGGCCCGGAGGAGTCGACGCACATCACGATCGACGGCCGAGGGCTGATCGCACGCCGGCGTGCGGGCAGCGTCGTCTGGTTCGACTTCGCCGCGCTTTGCGACGGACCGCGCTCGCAGCGCGACTATCTCGAGCTCGCGCGGCGCTTCTCGGTGCTCTTTCTCTCGGACATCCCGCCGTTCACGGCGGAAACGGCCGACCTCGCGAGACGCTTCACCTGGCTCGTCGACATCCTGTACGATCATCGCGTGAAGCTCGTCGCATCCGCGGCCGTGCTCCCCGGCGCGCTGTACGCCGCCGGAACCAATGGCGCGGAATTCTCGCGCACCGAAAGCCGTCTCGCTGAAATGCGCACGCGCGCTTACATGGCGCTGCCGCATATCACCGACGGCACCGACGCAGCATCCCCGTAATCATCCTCAATATCCAGCCCGATCAAGGAGACTCCGGTGCAGACATTCAAGGCTTACCGCACATTCGAGCAGGACAAGGCCGTGTCGAGCCGTTTCGTCGATCTGACGCTCGACGATCTCGATCCGGGCGAGGTCGTGATCCGCACCAAATATTCGACGATCAACTACAAGGACGCGCTCTCGTACAACGGCGCCGGCAAGATCATGCGCAAGTTTCCGACGGTCGCGGGCATCGATCTCGCGGGCACCGTCGAGTCGAGCAGCGACGCGCGGTTCAAGCGCGGCGACAAGGTGATCGTCACCGGATACGACCTCGGCGTGTCGCACGATGGCGGCTACGCCGAGTACGCGCGCGTGCCGGCCGACTGGGTCGTGCGCCGGCCGGAAAGCATGACCGCGTTCGATGCAATGACGCTCGGCACGGCGGGTTTCACCGCCGCGCTCGCGATCCACCGGATGCAGCACAACGGCCTTACGCCGGACGCGGGCCGCGTTGCGGTGACGGGCGCCACCGGCGGTGTCGGGTCGGTGGCGATCGAGATTCTGTCCAAGCTCGGTTATCAGGTCGTCGCGATCACCGGCAAGTCACGCGAAGCCGATTATCTGCGCGACATCGGCGCGAACGAGGTCATGCTGCGCTCGTCGCTCGATTTCTCGAAGATTCGTCCGCTCGAAAAATCGACGTGGGCCGGCGCGGTCGACAATCTCGGTGGTGACATGCTCGCGTGGCTCCTCGCGACGGCGCAAGTCGCGGGCACCGTTGCCGCTGTTGGACTCGCGGCCGACATGAAGCTCAACACGAGCGTCGCCCCGTTCATCCTGCGCGGCGTGCAATTGATTGGCGTCGACAGCGCCAATACGCCGATGGCGCTGCGTCAGACGCTGTGGAACAAGCTCGCCGTCGAATGGCGTCCCGATCGCGTTCACGACAAGGTGTCGACGATCGATTTCGACGAATTGCCGACGCACTTCGACGCGTATTTGAAAGGCATGGCGCGCGGGCGGACGGTGGTGCGGGTGGGGGCTGATACGCATCCGTGAAGTTTCGACCCATGAACACCTACCGCCAATTCCACCGCCGCTCCATCGCCGACCGCGAAGCCTTCTGGCGCGACGAAGCGCAACTCGTCGATTGGCACAAGCCATTCGACAAGGTGCTCGATTACTCCAGCCCGCCATTCGCGAAATGGTTCGTCGGCGGCGAGATCAATCTTTGCCACAACGCCGTTGATCGCCACGTGCCCGCGCGCGGCGACCAGCCGGCACTGATCTACATCTCCACCGAGACGAACCAATCGAAGACGTACACGTACGCGCAGCTCTTCGACGAGGTCAATGCATTCGCGTCGATCCTGAAGGCGCAAGGCGTTGGCCGCGGCGATCGCGTACTCATCTACATGCCGATGATCGCCGAGGCAGTGTTCGCGATGCTTGCGTGCGCGCGCGTCGGCGCGATCCATTCGGTCGTCTTCGGTGGTTTCGCCGCGGCGAGCCTGGCAACGCGCATCGACGATGCAAAGCCATCGCTTCTCATTACCGCAGATGCAGGAATGCGCGCAGGCAAGGCGATCCCCTACAAGCCGCTCGTCGACGAAGCGCTTCGCATCGCGCGTCATCCCCCGGGCAAGCTGATCATCGTCGATCGCGGCATCGATCGCGGCTTCGCGCGCACGCCCGATCGCGATCTCGACTACGCGCAACTCCGTCGCGAGCACGACGCCGCGCGCATCGCATGCGAATGGCTCGAATCTTCAGAGCCGTCATACATCCTCTTCACGTCCGGCACGACAGGACAACCGAAAGGCGTGCAGCGCGACACAGGCGGGCACGCCGTCGCGCTCGCCTCGTCGATGCGTCGCATCTTCTGCCTCGGGCCCGGCGAGACGATGTTCACGACGAGCGACATCGGCTGGGTCGTCGGCCACTCGTACATCGTCTATGGCCCGCTCATCAACGGCTCGCCGACGATCATGTACGAGGGATTGCCGATCCAGCCCGATCCCGGCATCTGGTGGAAGATCGTCGAGGAGCACGGCGTCAAGACGATGTTCAGCTCGCCCACGGCGACGCGCGTTTTGAAGAAGCACGATCCGTCGTACATCAAGCGGCATGATCTCACGTGTCTCAAGTACCTGTTCCTCGCCGGCGAGCCGCTCGACGAGCCGACCGCGCGCTGGGCGAACGACGCGCTCGGCGTCGCGATCGTCGACAACTACTGGCAGACCGAGTCGGGCTGGCCAATCCTCGCCGCGCAACTCGGCGTCGAGGAAACGCCGCGCAAGTTCGGCTCGCCATCGTTTCCGGTCTACGGCTACGACGTCAAGCTCGTCGACGGCGCGAGCGGCGAAGACGTCAAGGATGGCGAGAAAGGCGTGCTCGCGATCGCGCCGCCGCTTCCACCCGGCTGCATGACGACGGTGTGGGGCAACGACGAGCGCTTCGTCTCGACGTACTTTTCGACGGTGCCGGGACGCGACCTTTATTCGACATTCGACTGGGCAACGCGCGACGGCGATGGCTACTACTTCGTGCTCGGCCGTACCGACGACGTCATCAACGTCGCGGGCCATCGGATCGGCACGCGCGAGATCGAGGAGGCCGTGCAGGCGCATAGCGGCATCGCCGAAGTCGCGGTCGTCGGCGTCAACGACGAGGTCAAGGGCCAGGTGCCCGTTGCGTTCGCCGTCGCGAAAGACGCGACGCGCGTCGCTGATGCGGCAGGATGCGACGCGATGGCGGCGGAAGTGATGAAGACCGTCGACCACGAGCTCGGCGCCATCGCGCGTCCGGCGCGCGTCCATTTCGTATCGGTTTTGCCAAAGACGCGCTCCGGCAAACTGTTGCGTCGTTCGATCCAGGCGCTCGCCGAAGGGCGCGATCCTGGCGACCTGACGACGATCGAGGATCCGTCCGCGCTCGAGCAGGTGTGGCACGCGCTCGCTTCATCGCGCGCATAACGCGTCGAAGGACGCGGCAGCAAAGCTTCGCCGTGCAACCGTGCGGCGAAGAGCGTCGCGTCGATCGGCGATAATGTGCGTTTATCCGCGTCCGCCCGAATGCCCGAATCTCGCGCCGCCTCCGCCGCCGCTCCGCTTGCCGAAGTCGTGCGGGGAAATGCGGTCGAGAGCGTTCACTTCGGAGCCGTCGCCGTCGTCGATCGCGCGGGAAACGTGATCCATGCGGCTGGCGATCCCTACACGCTGACGTTCACGCGCAGCGCGCTCAAACCCTTGCAGGCGCTGCCCTTCGTCGTCGGCGATGGCGTTGCGCGCTTCGGCTTCTCGAAAGCACAACTCGCGTTGATCTGCGCGAGTCACTCGGGAGAGCCGCGTCATGTTGCGGCTGTCGCCGACATGCTCGCGCGTTGTGGGCTTTCGCAGGAGGCGCTCCAGTGCGGCACGCACGCGCCGGGCTTCTATGAGGCGCGGGGCGAGTTGCCGCCGCCCCCGCCCTATTCGCCGCTCGCACACAACTGCTCGGGCAAGCATGCCGGCATGCTCGCCTGGTGCGTCCAGCACGGCGAGGTCGTGGCCGATTACCTCGCCGTCGATCATCCGCTTCAGGTCGCGATCCGTCAGGTGGTATCGACCTTCACCGGCGTCGCCGCCGACCGGCTTGTCGAGGGGATCGACGGCTGCTCGGCGCCTAACTACGCGGTGCCGCTCGCGGCGCTTGCCACGGCGTTCGCCCGGCTTGCCACGGCCAACGATGATGTGGACTACGGGCGCGCCCCACGCGCGATCGCGGAGGCGATGACCACGCACCCCGAGATGGTGTCGGGCGAGTTTCGCAGCGATCTCGCGCTCATGCAGGCGGGCCGCGGCGACTGGGTGACGAAAATCGGCGCCGAGGGCGTGCAGGCGATCGGCATCCGCTCTGAGGGTTTGGGCATTGCCATCAAGGTCGCCGACGGGCAGAAGCGCGGCCTCTACCCGGCGATCGTCGCCGTCCTGTCGCAACTCGGTCTCCTTCACGCCGCGGCGCGGGACGCGCTCTCTCCCTGGGCGCGACGTCCGGTGACCAACTACCGCGGGTTGCTGACCGGGGAGGTCCGGCCGGCTGTTGCGCTTGCGCCCTATCGCCCGCAATTATCGGCGTTTGGCAATGCGTGATCCGCTGAACTTGCCAGACGCGCAACGGTCTGTTGCACCAAGCGTGCGCCACGTGCTGCCCGGTACGTCCCAGAAGGACCAGGCGGATCGGCATTGCAGGCAACCGCACCCGCCGTTCGGCGGGCATAACAACGACGCAAATCAGGGACTGCCCGCGGATGGGTGATCGCGAAGTCGATCAGGAGCTCGTGCTGCGAGCGCAACGGGGTGACAAGCGCGCGTTCGAACTTCTGGTCGCCAAGTACCAGCGCAAGCTGGGGCGGCTCCTGTCGCGGTTGGTGCGCGACCCGGCGGAGGTCGAGGACGTGACGCAGGAAGCTTTCATCAAGGCTTACCGCGCGCTGCCGAGTTTCCGCGGGGATAGCGCGTTTTATACGTGGCTTTACAGGATCGCGATCAACACCGCCAAGAACTACCTGGTCGCGATGGGTCGGCGGGCGCCGACGTCGACCGGCTTCGACCATGAGGATGCCGAGAGCTTCGAGGATGCCGAGCAGCTTCGGGATTCGGCAACACCCGAGGCAGAGCTCCTGGGCAAGCAAATTGCAGCCACGGTGAATCGCGCGATGGAGCAGTTGCCCGACGATCTTCGCACCGCGATAACGCTGCGCGAGATCGAAGGGTTGAGTTACGAGGAGATAGCTAGCGTGATGAATTGCCCGATCGGAACCGTTCGATCGCGCATTTTTCGCGCTCGGGAGTCGATCGCGGCAGAATTGCGGCCGTTGCTCGGCACCGACGAGAACCGGAGATGGTGATGAACGAGCATATTTCGCGTCTGATGGATGGTGAGATCGACGCGACCGAAATCGACGCCGTTTGCGCGGCGCTTCGCGGTGACGAAGCAATGATCACGTGGAACTGCTACCACGCGATTGGCGACGCGCTTCGCAGCGAGACCGCGGTGACGCGCAACCTCGCGCGGGTGATATCGCAGCGGCTCGCGGGCGAGCCGGCGATCGTCGCCGCCGCCCGTCCCCGACGGAGCGGCGGACCCGCCGCATGGGCATGGGCCGCCGCCGCGACCCTCGCCGCGATGACGGTCGTCGGCTGGACGGCGTATTCGATCGTCGACGCTGCGCCGGCCGGCTTGGCAAAGGCGCGCGAGGCGGGCACGATGAGCGCCGCGCAAATGCGCCCGACGACCGTGCTTCCCGCCGACTACCTGATCGCGCACCAGGAATACGCCCCCGCGAACGTGCTGCAGGGCGTTGGCCCCTATCTGCGCGACGTCGCGGCGAGCATGCCGGTACGGCAGGCACCCAGACAATGAGCCTCGAGACGCATCACTAGACGATGCAGCATCGCGTACGTCGCCTTGGTGCAATCCACGGCCGGCTCGCTCCGGCCGTATTTCTACTGGCATTCGCAACGTCGGTCGCGCATGCCGACGATGCCATGCAATGGCTCGCGCGCGCGGCGCATGCGGCGCGTCAGCTCGATTACGCGGGCACGATCGTCTATCAGATCGGACCGCGCGTCGAATCGTCGCGCATCACGCATCTGAACGATGGTGGTCACGAGTACGCAAAGCTCGTCAATCTCGACGGTCCGGCGCGCGAAGTGGTGCGAAGCGATGGGCAACTCCGCTGCTACTATCCCGACGCGAAGCTGATGCGCATCGAGCCCGGCACGTTTCGCAACGTGTTCCCGTCGCTTCTGCCCGAGCAGCAGCAATCGCTTTCGCGCTTCTACGACTTTCGCGTCCTCGGCGATGATCGCGTCGGCGGCAGGCCGGTGCAGGTCGTCGTCTTCGAGCCGAAGGACGATCTTCGCTACGGACATCGCTTCTGGTCTGACCTCAAGACGGGCTTGCTCCTCAAGGCGCGCGTGGTCAACGAGCGCGGCGACGGCGTCGAGCAGTTCGCGTTCAGCGATCTGACGATCAACGCGCCTATCGATCGTGCGATGGTCGAGCCGTCGTGGCCAACGCTTCCGCCTGACTGGCAGGTGCTCGAGAACGCCGGCGGCGACGTCGTGCCCGAGGACACCGGTTGGGTCGTGACGCGCGTGCCGCCGGGATTCGCCAAAATCGTCGAGGGCTATCGCAAGCTTCGCGGTCGCCGGGAGCGCGTCGCGCACCTCGTGTTTTCCGACGGGCTCGTGTCGGTCAGCGTGTTCGTCGAGCCGATCGGCACGTCGATGTCGCCCGCCGGGTTCCTGCATCAGGGCGGCCTCAACGTCTATCGCCTGCGGCAGGACGATCATTTGATCACCGTCATGGGCGAAACGCCCGGCGCGACGGTTCGACAGATCGCGAACTCCGTCGAGCATCGATAATTCGCCCGTCGGCTGCCTCGCGCACGCCTTACACCCGCCCCCGCGTTGGACGACAATGTCGGCTGACGCCCCTCAAAACCAGACCCCGAGGAACACCATGTACCCGAAGTCGATGCGGCCGGCCGCAGTGCTCGCCGCAGCAGTCGTCCTGTCGATGCCGTTCTACCCAACGGCGCTCGCGATTGCGCAGCAAATGCCGGCCCGCAGCGCGGCACTTCCCGATTTCACCGATCTCTATGTTCGACAGGGGCCGACGGTCGTATCGATCGACGTCACGCAAAAGGCGCGTCGCCAGCGTTTCCCGGATATCTCGGAAGACGATCCGTTCTACGAGTTCTTTCGTCGCTTCGGCCAGATTCCGCGCAATGGGCCGGGAGGGCAGCAGCGCGAGTTCGAGACGCAGTCGACAGGCTCGGGTTTCATCATCTCGCCGGACGGTTACATCGTCACCAACGCGCACGTCGTCGACGATGCGAACGAGGTCACCGTGCGCCTTTCCGACAAGCGCGAATTCGTCGCGAAGGTGATCGGCAGCGACGAGCGCACCGACACGTCGCTGCTCAAGATCGACGCCACCGATCTGCCACGCGTCGCGATCGGCGATCCCGACAAGCTTCGCGTCGGCGAGTGGGTCGTTGCGATCGGCAAGCCGTTCGGCCTCGAGAATACGATGACCGCCGGCATCGTGAGCGCAAAGGGCCGCGATTTGCCGCAGGAGAATCTGGTGCCGTTCATCCAGACCGACGTCGCGATCAATCCCGGCAATTCCGGCGGGCCGCTCTTCAACATGAAAGGCGAGGTCGTCGGCATCAACTCGCTCATCTATTCGCGCACCGGTGGCTACATGGGCCTCGCGTTCGCGGTGCCGATCGACGTCGCGATGAATGCCGTGACGCAGCTTCGCGAGAAAGGTCGCGTCACGCGCGGACGCATTGGCGTACAGATTCAGGAAATGACGAAGGAGACCGCGGACGCGTTCGGCCTTGCGCAGGCGAATGGCGCGCTCGTCAACAACGTCGAGCGCGACGGGCCGGCCGCGAAAGGCGGCGTGCAATCCGGCGACATCATCCTGAAGGTCGAGGGCCGTGACGTTCATTCGTCGACCGAGCTGCCGCGGATCGTCACGCAGATCCGTCCGGGGACGAAGGTGACGCTCACCGTCTGGCGCAAGGGCGCCGCGAAGGAGATTCCGGTCGTCGTCGCGGAGATGAAGGAGGACACGGCGAACGCATCGCCGCGCCGCGCGAATCCGGTGCCGAAGGAGAAGCCGAAGCCCAACAAGATGGGCCTCGTGCTTTCCGACCTGAACGACGAGCAGCGCAAGACGCTCGATCTTCCTGCGGGCGGCGTACTGATCGAGGACGTGGTCGGCGTCGTGCGCGGCAACGTGCAGCCGGGCGACGTGATCCTGTCGATCATTCAGCACGGCTCACCGATCGACGTGAAATCGCCGTCGCAGGTCAACGACTATCTCGCGAAGCTCGACAAGTCGGCGCCCGTTACCTTCCAGCTTCGCCGCGGCGACCAGACGTTCTACGCGACGCTGAAGGCCGGCGAAGCGGGGTAGGCATCGTTGCGCGGAGACTCACGCTGCTGACGCGCGCGTACTGCCATCTCTGCGACGAGATGCGATCGGCGCTTGCGCCGATCGTCGTGGAATCGGGCGCAATCATCGTCGAGATCGACGTCGATGGCGATCCTTCGCTCGAAGCGCGCTTCGGCGATCGCGTGCCGGTGCTGATCGACGGCGATGTCGATGGCGTGGAGCTTTGCCGGTATCGGCTGGATGCAGCGCGCGTCATGCAGGCCCTGACACCAAAGTAGTAGGGTCAGAGACGGTCTCTGACCCCGTCTCCGACCCTGCTTTGGTTTACTCCGGCTTCCACCCCCATTCGCCGAGCGTCGGTATCGGCTCGTCGCGCGCGATGTCCCTGATGTACGTGGTTTGTGCGAACGCGGGCGCGGTGGAATCGAGCGCCGAAGCCAGCGTCGCTTCGAGCGCTGCGCGCGTGTCGGCATCTTCGATCGCATTCGCCAGGCCTTCTCGATCGACCTCGACCGGCGTGCCGTCGACGACGCGCAGATAGATGCGTCCGCTCGCCTGATCGGCGAAATTGAGCTCGCGGAAGCGCGACATGCACGCGCGAAGGAAGCCTACGTTGGCCGCCGGCGCGAGCAATGCCTTGTTCGGATAGAGTGATTCGGCGTTCGTCGCATCGATGTCGACGCGGCGAAAGCGCTCGACGTCGAGCAGGCCGCCAACGTCGAGGATGTTGATCGTATGGTTCCATCCAAATGCGACGCTGCGCGGCCGCGCGGGCAGGCGCACGCTGTTGTCGAGAAACTCGAAATGCACGCGCTTGTCGCGCCGCGCGATCCACGTGAAGAAGAATTCCGGCATCCCCGCGTACGCCTCGATGCCGTGCGCGAGCGTGTCGTCGACCGCCTTGTAGCGACCGACGTCGAGCCCGCGGTCCCACGCGCGCTCGACGAGCGAGGCGGGTGGCGTGATCATGAAGAACAGATAGAGAACGCGCCCGAAGCGCGTCAGAAGATTGCTGCCCGCCTCGTCCGAGTGAGGCGCGAAGCTGTCGAAGCGGAAGCGGTCGATCAGAAGATGCGGCATTTCGCCGCGCGCGCCCTTGCGCGCCATGTAGCGGTCGAGCTTCTGGTCGACGATGCGAAGCTCCTCGCCGGTAAACGCGCCCGCGTATTTGTAATGCGGCCCCAGTGACGCGTAGTCGAGCAGCTGCTTGCGCCAGATGTCCGGACTGATGAGCGCGAACTCGCGCCAGTCGACGCCGATCTCGCTCGCCAAGTGTCGCTGCAGCGGGCGAAGCGTGCTCTTGCCCGACGCCGACGCGCCCTTCGTGTTCATCACCACCGGCTCGGCTTGGCGGGGCAGGCGGAGATAGCCTTCGGCTTGCGCGGCTTCGGCGATCCACGGCTCGATCAGCCGCCCGATGGCATCGCTTGCGCAGTCATTCGCCGCGATATCGGTCGCGAGACGCGACACGAGCGCGGGATTTCCCCATGCGCGGCCATGGCGGACGAGCAGCGCCGCGAGCACGCGCGAAAGCGCGCGATACGCCGTTCGCGCGATTGGATCGTCGCTTTCGTTCGCGCGGGTGTCCCATTCCGCCGCCAGCCGCGCCTCGCGCGCACCGTTGACATCGTCGTGCGCATCGCCGTCGCCGCGGCCAAAGAGGAAAGCGAATGGATTGCGCTTCGGCGAAACCGCGGCATTGAACGGTCGCGTCCGCTCGAACAGGCGATCGACTTCGCGCTCCACGAGCGTCGCGATCTCGCCACGCACGCGATCGTAGAGCGCAATCACTTGCGACATCCTCGGCTGCACATGATTGGCGAGGATCGTTCGCGTCATATGACGGAAGTTGATGCCGAGGTCCTCGATTCGCGTGCCATCGGGCACCGAGAGATCGGCGGTGACGCGGATCAGCAACTCGTGCAGCGCGAGGCGATCCGGCCGAAACGCGACCACGTCGGCTAGCTGGAGACCCGTCAAGTCGCGCAACTCGCTTGCGTCGAGCGCGCTCGTGAAGCCGTTCGACGGACGCAGGAATGTCGATAAATGCCGGGCCTCGTCGGGAATCTCCGATGCGACGCCGGGATTCCAGGGACCGTACTCGTGCTCGGTCGTTGCGTCGAGCGCCGATTGCATGCCATCGACTGCGTCCATCCGGATATCGTTATCCCCTTTCCGCTAAAATTCAACTGCTACGAGCCCGGCGCCCGCACGCTCGCCATATCGGTGCCAGAGATGCATTTCCCGGCGATGCTGCCGCGAATAGCAGCGATCGTTCGCGAAGTGCATCTCTGGCACCGTGCATTTCGTCTCCCGCATGCAGAACATCCGCAACTTCTCGATCATCGCGCACATCGACCACGGCAAGTCGACGCTCGCCGATCGCTTCATCGAGCGCTGTGGCGGCTTGTCGGGGCGCGAAATGGAAGCGCAAGTGCTCGATTCGATGGAGCTCGAGCGCGAGCGCGGCATCACGATCAAGGCGCAGACGGCGGCACTTTCGTACACGGCGCGCGACGGGCAGACGTACCGGCTGAACCTTATCGATACCCCGGGCCACGTCGATTTCGCCTACGAGGTGTCGCGCTCGCTTGCCGCCTGCGAAGGCGCGTTGCTCGTTGTCGACGCGTCGCAGGGCGTCGAAGCGCAGACCGTCGCCAATTGCTACACGGCGATCGAGCAAGGCGTCGAAGTCGTTCCGGTGCTGAACAAGATCGATCTTCCGTCCGCGGATCCCGAGCGCGTCATCAACGAGATCGAGGACATCATCGGCATCGAGGCCGACGACGCGATACGCGCAAGCGCGAAGACCGGCGAAGGCATCGACGATATTCTCGAAGCGGTGATCGCGCGCATTCCGTCACCCAGCGGCGATCCGCAGGCGCCGCTGCAGGCGCTTCTGATCGACGCGTGGTTCGACAATTACGTCGGCGTCGTCATGCTCGTGCGGGTGATGCAGGGCACGGTCAAGCCGCGCGACCGAATCCTGCTGATGGCATCCGGTGCGGCGTACATGTGTGAGCAGGTCGGCGTGTTCACGCCGCGCTCGGCGAGTCGCGATTCACTCGCAGCGGGCGAGGTGGGGTTCGTCACCGCCGGCATCAAGGAGCTCAAAGCCGCGCAGGTCGGCGACACGATCACGCACGCGTCGCATCCGGCGAAGGCGCCGCTGCCGGGTTTCAAGAAGGTGAAGCCGCAGGTATTCGCCGGCCTCTATCCGGTCGAGGCGAATCAGTACGAGGCGCTGCGCGACGCGCTCGACAAGCTGTCGCTGAACGACGCATCGCTGCGTTACGAGCCCGAGGTGTCGCAGGCCCTCGGCTTCGGCTTCCGCTGTGGCTTCCTGGGATTGCTGCACATGGATATCGTGCAGGAGCGGCTCGAGCGCGAATACGACATGGACCTCGTGACGACCGCGCCCACGGTCGTTTACCAGGTGCTGCTTCGCGACGGCACGCTGATCGAGATCGAGAATCCGTCGAAGCTTCCCGACGCATCGAAGGTCGAGGAGATTCGCGAGCCGATCATCACCGCGACAATTCTGATGCCGCAGGATTATGTCGGGCCCGTACTGACGCTTTGCACCGAGCGGCGTGGCGTGCAGAAGAACATGCAATACGTGGGCCGACAGGTGCTGCTCACCTACGAGCTGCCGATGGCTGAAGTAGTGATGGATTTCTTCGACCGGTTGAAGTCGGTCTCGCGCGGCTACGCGTCGCTCGATTACGAATTCAAGGAATTTCGCGCGGCCGACGTCGTGAAACTCGACATCCTGATCAACGGCGAGCGCGTCGATGCGTTGTCGGTGATGGTTCACCGGTCGAACGCGATTTACCGCGGCCGCGAGGTTGCCGCGAAGATGCGCTCGCTGATCCCGCGACAAATGTTCGACGTTGCCGTGCAGGCCGCGATCGGGGCGCAGGTGATCGCGCGCGAGAACATCAAGGCGCTGCGCAAGAACGTGCTTGCCAAATGCTACGGCGGCGACGTGACGCGGAAGAAGAAGCTGCTCGAGAAGCAGAAGGCCGGCAAGAAGCGCATGAAGGCCGTCGGCAGCGTCGAGATTCCGCAGGAAGCGTTTCTAGCGATCCTGTCGGTCGGCGACAAGTGAGGCGCCGACTTTCTCCGTGCGACAATGCCGCGCGCCGCCGGCCCGTCCCTCCTGACCGCGGCTTCCCTTCCCCTTCGACTCGCGCTCGATGAATTTCGCCCTGATCCTCTTCGTCCTGACCGCCGTGACCGGCGTTGTCTGGCTGCTCGATCGACTGTTCTTCGCCTCGCGCCGCGCGCCCGATGCGGCCGAACCGGTGTGGGTCGAGTACTCGAAGTCGTTCTTCCCGGTCCTGCTAGTGGTTTTCCTGTTGCGAAGCTTCCTGGCCGAGCCCTTCAAGATCCCTTCGTCGTCGATGCGGCCGACGCTCGAGGTCGGCGACTTCATCCTCGTCAACAAATTCATTTATGGCATCCGCCTGCCGGTCATCGAGCAGAAGATCATCCCGATCTCCGACCCCAAGCGGGGCGACGTCGTCGTGTTCCGTTACCCGCTCAATCCGTCGCAGGACTTCATCAAGCGCGTCATCGGCGTGGGGGGCGACGTCGTCGAATACCAGGACAAGAAGCTGACGGTGAACGGCAAGCCGTGGCCCCAGGTGCCCGACGGTTCGTACAGTTACCTCGAGGGGCTCCGGTTCGAGACGCTCGAGCGGCGGAAGGAAGAAACCGACGGCAATCCGGCGCTTACGCATACGATCGGTATCAACGTCCAGGCCCAACCGGTGTATCCGTCCAACGTACGGTCGTTCGCCGGGCGCGAAAATTGCGACTACAATGAGCGCGGCTTCAAATGTCGGGTCCCGGCCGGCCATTACTTCATGATGGGCGACAACCGCGACAACAGCGACGACAGCCGCTATTGGGGATTCGTCCCGGACGACCACCTGCGAGGCAAGGCCTTCTTCATCTGGTTCAACTGGGACGACATCGCTTCGTTCGCATTCAAGCGCATCGGCAGTTCCATACACTGACCGGGGGCGCGAGGGAGAAGGACCGTGGCTCGAAAAGCGCGTGGGCTGTCGATGATCAGCTTCCTGTTCACGACGATCGTCGTCGTCATCTTCGCGCTCGTCGCGTTCCGCGTCGCCCCTTCGTATCTCGAGTATTTCACCGTCCAGAAGGCGCTGGATCAGACGATGCTCGACGTGCAGACGCCTACGATCGCCGAAATCCGCCGCTCGATGGACCGCAAGCTCTCGGCCGACTATGTAGATTCGGTGAACGCCGGGGACGTCTACGTCGGACGCGAAGGCAACGCGATCGTCGCGACGCTGTCATGGCAGAAGGTCCTGCACATGATCGGCAATGCCAGCATCCTCCTCGAGTTCGAAGCGCGCTCCTCCCGCGGCTGACGAGGTTCCCGCGGGCGGGGGTGGAGCGCCGTCCGGCATCGACCTCGATCACGCGTTCGCCAATCCTGACCTACTGCGGCAGGCGCTGACGCATCGCAGTTACGGCGCGCTCCACAACGAGCGGCTGGAGTTCATAGGCGACGCGGTGTTGAACTGCATCGTCGCGCTGACGCTTTTCGAGCGCTTCCCCGACATCGCCGAAGGCGACCTGTCGCGGGCCCGCGCCCATCTCGTCAATCGCGATACGCTGGCGCAGGTTGCGCGACGGCTCGGGCTCGGCGACGCGATCCGCCTCGGCGAGGGCGAGCTCAGAAGCGGCGGCAACGACCGCGCGTCGATTCTTGCCGATGCGATGGAGGCGGTCTTCGGGGCGGTGTTCCTGGACGGTGGCTTCGAGGCGGCCCGCCGCGCGGTCGACGCCGTGTATGCCGACGTGCTGCGCGACGCCGATCCGCACGTTCTCGGCAAGGACCCCAAGACGCGGCTTCAGGAATGGTTGCAGGCGCGAAAGCTGCCGGTGCCGGGGTACGCGATCGTCGCAACGACGGGCGAAGCGCACGCGCAAAGCTTCGCCGTCGAATGCAGGATCCCGCAGCTTGGCATTGTTGAAACGGGCACCGGCTCGAGCCGGAGAACGGCCGAGCAGGACGCGGCGCGCGCGGCATTCGATGCGGTGATGAAGGTGCAACGTGGCTGACGCCGAGGCGGCGCACCGCGCAGGCTTCGTCGCCATCGTCGGGCGTCCCTCGGTCGGCAAGTCGACGCTTTTGAACGCGCTCGTTGGCACGCGGATCAGCATCACGTCGCGCAAGCCGCAGACCACGCGCCATCGGATCACCGGGATCCGGACGATGCGCGATGCGCAGATTGCGTTCGTCGATACGCCGGGATTTCAGACGCACCATCGGTCGCGGCTCAATGACCGGCTCAATCGCAGCGTGCGCGATGCGCTCGAAGGCGTCGACGCAATCGTGTGGGTCGTCGACGCGGCGCGTTTCACCCAAGGGGATCGCGAGGTGCTCGCATTGCTGCCGCGCGATGTGCCGACGATCGTGGCGTTGAACAAGATCGATGCGATTGCTGACAAATCCGCGCTTCTGCCGCGCATCGCGGAGATTGCGGCGCTTCGCGATTTTGTCGCGATCGTTCCCGTCTCGGCGGAGAAGGGCGTCGATCTCGACCTGCTGACGCGCGAAATCGCGCGAACGCTGCCTGAAGGGCCGGCGCTCCACGCTGAAGACGAGATCACCGATCGCGACGAGCGTTTTCTCGCCGCCGAGTTCATTCGCGAGAAGGTCTTTCGCCTGCTCGGCGACGAAGTTCCGTACGGAACGGCCGTGGCGATCGAAGACTTCGAGCACGAAGGCGATCTGCGGCGCATTCGCGCGACGATTTTCGTCGAGAAGGCGAGCCAGCGCGCGATCGTGATCGGCGAAAGCGGCGAGCGGATGAAGGCGATCGCGTCGCAGGCGCGCGGCGACATGGAGCGCTTGTTCGGCGGCAAGGTCTTTCTTGAGGTCTGGGTGCGCGTCAAGCGCGGCTGGTCGAGCGACGAGGCGATGCTGACGCGGCTGGGGTATTGAGAACATTCGATCGCAAGCCGATTCCCAATTTGGGTACACTCCTACCCAAAATGGGTATGACAAGCCAAGCGGACAGCA
>DATFCW010000010.1:0-3617 GCA_035252665.1 Casimicrobiaceae bacterium
GGGTCCGCTCAAGGATGCGCTTCGGCAATGGTCGCGGCGCGCGCGCGGACGGTAGTCATTCTTTCGCGTACAGACGATCGACGAGGATCACGACGACGGTCATCATCGGCGTCGCCAGGATCGCGCCGAGAAAGCCGAAAAGAAGCGCGAAGATCACCACCGACAAAAGCGCGAGCGCGGGTGCGAGCGAAACTGCCCAGCGCTGGATGAACGGCTGCAGCACGTAGCCCTCGAACTGCTGGATCGCGAAGCAGGTGAGCCCGACGTACAGCGCGTCGGTCGGTCCCAGGGTGAACGCGAACAGAACGGCGAAAATCCCGAACGCGATCGGGCCGAAGAACGGCACGAACTCGGTCGCTCCGGCAATCAGGCCAAGCGACAACGCAAGCGGGATGCCGAGCAGGAAGAACGCGACCGTCGTCATGATCGCGATCGTCGTCATCGAGACGAGTTGGCCCAGCAGCCACCGGCGAAGCGCATGGCCCGCCTCGGACAGCGCGGCGCCGATCCGCTCGCGATACGTCCGAGGCGAAAGGCGCAGCACGCCTTCGTAGTAGCGCCTGGGATCGGCCGCAAGGTAGAGCCCCAGCGCGAGAATCAGAAGCGAGTTGAACACGGCGGTCGTGGCGACGCCTGCCGCGCCGGCAACGCGAAGCCACGGCACGCCGCCATCCTTCAACGATTGCCAGGTGCCGGATAGGACCGACGCGAACGGCGTCCGCGAAAGCCAGTCGCTCGCCGCCTTCAGCGCATTCGGAAGCGCCTGCCACAGTCCGGCCAATTGCCCCGCGACTTGTGCGCCGACGAGCCAGAAGCCGACGCCGATGACGGTCAGCAGCGTGATGACGACGACGGCCAAGGCGCCACGCTGAGGCAAGCCCGTCTCCCGCGCCACCCATTCGGACAGCGCGCGAAAGCCGGTGGCGAGAATGATGCCGCCGAAGAGCAGCGGCAGGACGCCGCGCAGCTCCCAGACGATGAAGACGAGCGCCGCCAGCGCGACCGCGGTCATCACGCGCCGCGTGTAAGTATCCGGGGTCGACTTCAAGCGCTCACGTTAGGACAACGCATCGGCGTCTCGGCATCGGAACGATGACCATTTCACTGTCGGCCGAGTCCGACGATGGTGACGCCACGGCCAGGGCGACGTCGCGCTTCCGGCGATAATCGCGGCCTGGATCGTTGCGCCGATACGCGCCTCGACAACCTGGCATGGTCAACCGCAACGCCCCCTGTCCCTGCGGAAGCGGCAAGCGATTCAAGCATTGCTGTGGCCGCGACGCCGCCCCGGCCGCCACCACGCCCGTGCGCTACCAGGCGCTCGCCGCGCAACGCGCCGGCCGGCTTGGCGAGGCCGAGACGCTTTATCGGCGGGCGTTGGAAGAGGATCCGTTCGACGTCGATTCGCTGCACATGCTCGGCATCGTCGAGTTCGAGCGGATGCGCTATCGCGAAGCGCTCGCCTTGCTATGGGATGCCGCCGAGCGCACGCAGTGGGCCGTGGCGCCGATCCGACACAACCTGGGACTCGTGGTCGGAAAGCTCTTGACGCGCGATGCCAATGCGAAGCAGGCCGACCTGCTCGAGGCGTGGATCGTGCGCGAGCGCGTGCGACGCGAACGGCGAAACGACGATTCTCCGCTCGTCAGCGTCGTTCTCCCCGCGTACAACCATGCACGCTACGTCGGGCAAGCGATGGCTTCCGTGGCGGCGCAAACCTATCCGAACATCGAGCTCATCGTGGTCGACGACGGCTCGAGCGACGCGAGCGCCAGCGTCATCGCGCAATCGCTCGCGGGCTTCGCGCGGCCGTCGCGCTTTATCGCGCGCGAGAACCGCGGCGCACCCGCGACGCTCAACGAAGGCGCGGCGCTCGCAAACGGACGTTATCTCGCGTTCCTCAATTCGGACGATTTCTACGCGCCCGAGCGCGTCGCCACGCTCGTCGACGAAATCGCGCGCACCGGCTCGCGATGGGGCTTCTCGCTCGTCTCGAACGCGTTCGACGAGGACGCGACAACGCCGCCGGGCTTCGTCGACATCCTGCAAAAGCAGCGTAACTTCCTCGGCTCGCAGCCACCGAGCTTTACGTTCGTCGAATTCAACGTCGCGGTATCGAGCGGCAATCTCTTCGTCGAGCGCGGGTTCTTCGAGGCGCTCGGCGGCTTTCGCGACCATCGCTACAACCACGATTGGGATTTCTGCCTTCGCGCGAGTGCGCATGCGGAGCCGGTCGTCGTCGAGCAGCCGCTTTATCGCTATCGGCTGCACGCGAGCAACACCATCGCCGAATCGAAGGCGCGCGCAACGGCTGACGCGGATCGCGTCGTCGGGGAGTTCCTTGCTGTGGCCCTTGCAGACGCGCACGATGTCGCCAACGATCTATCGCCGTGGTGGCCCGGCAATCGGACGCTCCTGCTACGCGAGGTGCTGCGAGGTGGCCAAGGCGCGCTCGTGCCCGTCCCGGCGTTACGCGAGCTCGCTTCGACGTGGCGATCGATGCCGGAAGCGTCGCAATCGGTGTCGACGCATGGCGAGCGCAAGACCGCGCTCGTCGTCCTCGGGATGCATCGAAGCGGCACGTCGGCCATGGCGCGGGTGTTGAACCTCTGCGGCGCGTACCTGCCGGAGAAGCTCAAGCCGCCGAAGATCGGCGTGAATCCGAAGGGCTTTTTCGAGCCGGAGGCCGTGCTCGATCTCAACGTGCGCCTGATGCGCCAGCTCGGCGGCGACTGGAGCCACGTCGATTTCAACGTGCCGGATGAAGGCGCGATCGCCGATGAATTCGTTTCCGACGCGCGCGATGTCATTGTGTCCGAATACGCGGGACGGACGCTGATCGCGATCAAGGACCCGCGCATCTGCATGCTCGCGCCGCTGTGGCATCGCGCGCTGCAAGCGGCCGGCTATCGACCCGCGTATGTCGTTCCGATTCGCAATCCGCTCGAGGTCGCACAGTCGCTTCATGCGCGCGGCGACATGTCCGTCGACGAGGGACTCGCGCTGTGGCGCGCCTACATGGAGCGCGTCATCGCGTTCGCCGACGCGCATCCTGGCGTGCTGTTCGTTCGCTACGCCGATCTGCTCGACGATTGGAAACCGGTTGTCGAGCGAATCGCTGCACGGCTTGGTGTGCCGCTCGACTTCGGTGCAGAGCACGAGATCGAGCGCTTTCTCGACAGGGATCTCCGCAATCAGGCGAGCGGCGACGACGCGCTCGAGCGACTTCCGGGACCGTCGGGCGAGGCGGTTCGCGCTCTCTATCGCACCTGCATCGAACGCTGCGAGCGCGACTTGGGAGAGTACGCCGAGCGTGGCGGCACATCGCGCGCGGCGCATGCCGCAGATCGCGCCTGCTTCGTGCTTTGCATCGAGAACACCGGGATACGCGAACAGGCATTGTTGCTGTGCCGAAGCATTCGCCGCTTCGCCGGACGCTACGCCAATGCGCAGATCCTCGCCTACGCGCCGCGGCCTGGCCTTGGCGTTGACGACGAAACAAGGCGCGCACTTCGCGAGCTCGGCGTCGAGTACATCGACGAGCCGCTCAATACGTCGTGCCGCGAATATCCGCCGGCGAACCGCGTGTTCGCCGGTGCGCACGCCGAGCGACATTC
>DATFCW010000011.1:0-10076 GCA_035252665.1 Casimicrobiaceae bacterium
ATCGCGTCGACCACGGCACCGAGATCGTCGCGAACGACGGTGACGTCTGCCGCTTCGATCGCGACTGCCGAGCCCGCGCCGATCGCGAAGCTAACGTCTGCGGTGGCAAGCGCAGGCGCGTCGTTGATGCCGTCGCCTACCATGCCCACGACGTGGCCGGTTGCCTGCAAGCGTCGAATCTCGTCTGCTTTGCCGGCAGGCGTGACCGCCGCGCGAAACGTGGCGATGCCCGCCTCGCGAGAAACGCCGGCAACGGTCGCTTCGGTATCGCCGGACAGCATCACGACGTCGATGCCTTCTCGCGTCGCGCGAGCGAGCGCCGCTTTGGACGTCGGCCGCACACGGTCGGCGAGCATCACGATGCCGGCGAGTGCGTCATCGAACGCGACGCCGACGATGCTTTCGCCGGACTCCTGCGCCGCGGTCAGCGCTACCGGCGGGACGTGCACGCCGCGACGCGACAGGAAGGCCGGCGAGCCGACGAGCGCGCTGCGCGGTGTCGCGCCGACGATCGTGCCTGCCGCGCCTTCGCCGGGCAGCACGATCAGATCGGTCACGTGCGGCAACGCGAGTTGCCGTTGCCGCGCGGCATCGACGATCGCGCGCGCAAGCGGATGCAGCGCGCCCTGCTCGAGCGCGGCCGCCCATGCAAGCACGTCGTTGGCGGAAGCACCGCTCGAAGCATTGACACGCGTGATCGCCGGCGCGCCTTCGGTCACCGTGCCGGTCTTGTCGACGACGAGCGTCGTCACCTGTCCCGCGTGCTCGAGCGCGACCGCATTGCGGATGAGCGCGCCGAATTGCGCCGCGCGCCCCGTGCCGACGATGATGGCCGTCGGCGTCGCGAGGCCCAGCGCGCACGGACATGCGATCACCAGCACGGCAACCGCGTTGACGAGTGCGCTCGCGGAATCGGCGGCAAGCCACCACGTCGCGACGAACGTGACGGCGGCGATGATCACGACGATCGGGACGAAGATCCCGGCGACGCGATCCGCGAGGCGCTGAATCGGCGCCTTCGACCCCTGCGCTTCGCGTACGCGTCGCACGATGCCCGCGAGGAGCGTCGACTCGCCCACGCCGGTGGCTTCGCAGCGCAATAGCCCGTCGAGGTCGAGCGTGCCGGCGTAGACGCGTTCGCCGATCGCTTTCATGAGTGGCCGGCTCTCGCCGGTCAGCATGCTTTCGTCGACCGAAGCGCGCCCTTCGATCACCGTACCATCGACGGGTATCGCTTCGCCGGCGCGAACCCGAAAATGATCGCCGACGACGAGGCTTGCGAGCGGCACGTCGATTTCGCTGCCGTCGCGCTCGACGTGTGCGACCGGCGGCGCGAGGCGCAGCAGGCTCTGGATGGCGGCTGACGTTCCCGCGCGCGCTCGCGATTCGAGCAGCTTGCCGAGCAGCACGAGCGTGACGATGGTCGCCGACGCCTCGAAATAAAGATGACCCTGGAGTCCCGCGAGCGTCACGACAGCGCTCGAAATCCACGCGATCGACGTGCCGAGCGCAATCAGCACATCCATGTTCGCCCCGCCGCCGCGAAGCGCGCGATATGCGCCGGCATAGAAGCGGCGACCGGTGACGAATTGCACCGGCGTGGCGAGCGCGAGTTGCAGCCAGCGGGGCAGGAGCTCATCACTGGCGCCGCCGGAAACGAGCATCGCGATCATTTGCGCGAGCAGCGGAACGGTCAGCGCCGCGGCGAGCAGCAGGTCGCGCCGAAGCGCGCGATACGAAGCATCGCGACGGACCGATTCGTCCGCGCGCTCCTCGCCTTCGTTGCGCCTGACGTGCGCGGCATATCCGGCGCGTTTGACCGCGGCAATCAGCGCATCGACGTTGGCCCGAGAGGGTGCGTAACGGACGCGCGCCGATTCGGTCGCGAAGTTGACATGCGCCTCGACGCCGGGAAGCCGGTTCAGCGCCTTTTCGATGCGCGCCGCGCATGCGGCGCAGGTCATGCCCTCGAGCGCGAGATCGACGTCAGCCTCTTTCGGATCAATGCCGGAGGCGCCCGAAACCCATTGGGTCGAAGCATCCATCCGCTGCATGCTATACCCTCCATGGGTATATGTCAAGCAACGCGCGACAGACCGTCCACGATCACCCTTCCGCCTTGAGCTGCGGAAACAGGATCACGTCGCGGATCGACGAAGTATCGGTGAGCAGCATCACGACCCGGTCGATGCCGATCCCCTCGCCGGCCGTTGGCGGCAATCCGTATTCGAGCGCGCGAACGTAGTCGGCGTCGTAGTACATCGCCTCCTCGTCGCCGGCCTGCCTCGCCTTCGCCTGCGCCATGAAGCGCGCCGCCTGGTCCTCGGGATCGTTGAGCTCGGAAAATCCGTTCGCAATCTCGCGTCGCGCGATGAAAAGCTCGAAGCGATCGGTGATCGAAGGATCGGCATCGTTCGCGCGCGCGAGCGGCGACACGTCGGTCGGATGCGCGACGATGAACGTCGGCTGCACGAGCTTCTCCTCGGTCGTCGCCTCGAAGAGCTTGAGCTGCAGCAAGCCGACGCCATCGCTGTCGAACACGTCGACCTCGAAAGGCGCGAGCGCACGGCGAAGCGCTGCGGGGTCGGCGAGGTCGACGCTTTCGTATTCGCCGTTGTAGCGACGGATCGCTTCGGCCATGGTCAACCGCGGGAACGGCTGCGACAGATCGATCGTCTCGTTCTGGTAGACGATCGCCGTCGTGCCGACGACGCGTTGCGCGACCTCGCGCAGCAACACCTCGGTCAGGTCCATCAGGTCGCGATAATCGGCGTACGCCTCGTAGAACTCGAGCATCGTGAACTCGGGGTTGTGTCGCGTCGAGATGCCCTCGTTGCGAAAGCTGCGATTGATCTCGAACACGCGCTCCAGGCCGCCGATCACGAGCCGCTTCAGGTAGAGCTCGGGCGCGATGCGGAGGTAAAGCGGCATGTCGAGCGCGTTGTGATGCGTGGCGAACGGCCGCGCAGCGGCACCCCCGGGGATCGGGTGCATCATCGGCGTCTCGACCTCGAGAAAGCCGCGCGCGACGAAGAACTCGCGGATCGCCTGCACGATGCGCGAGCGCTTGACGAACACGTCGCGCGCATGCGGATTGGTGATGAGGTCGACATGGCGCTGCCGGTAGCGCTGCTCCTGGTCGGTCATGCCGTGAAACTTCTCGGGTAGTGGCCGAAGCGCTTTCGTGAGCAAGCGCACGCGGTCGCATCGCACCGACAGCTCGCCCGTCTTGGTCTTGAAGAGCGTTCCGGCGCCGCCCACGATGTCGCCCAGATCCCAGTGCTTGAATGCGTCGAGCGCCGCTTCGCCGACACCGTCGAGCGTGACGTAGAGCTGGATGCGTCCCGACATATCCTGCAGCGTCGCGAAGCACGCCTTGCCCATGACGCGCTTCAGAACCATCCGGCCCGCGACCGCCACCACGATGCGCTGCGTTTCGAGCGTCGCATTGTCCGATCCATCGTGCGCGGCGTGAAGATCGGCGGCGAGCGCCGTGCGCCGGAAGTCGTTCGGGTACGCGCTGCCCGTGGCGCGTAGCGCAGCGAGCTTCGCTCGACGCTCGGCGATGATCTGATTCTCGTCGGCCTGGACCAGCGGGTCGTTGGGTTTGTTCATTCAGGCAAACCCGCATCGCGCATTGCGATCGTCATCGCTACACTCCCTGCTTCAGGCTCGCCTCGATGAAGTCGTCGAGATCGCCGTCGAGCACCGCTTGCGTGTTGCCGACCTCGTAATTCGTGCGCAGGTCCTTGATCCGCGATTGGTCCAGCACGTACGAGCGGATCTGGTGACCCCAGCCGATGTCGGTCTTCGAGTCCTCGAGCTTCGCCTGCTCCTCCTGCCGCTTGCGAACCTCGAGCTCGTAGAGCTTCGATTTGAGCATCGCGAATGCCTCGGCCCGGTTGCGATGCTGCGAGCGGTCGGTCTGGCATTGCACGACGATGTTCGTCGGCAGATGGGTAATGCGCACCGCCGAGTCGGTCTTGTTGACGTGCTGGCCGCCCGCGCCCGACGAGCGATATGTGTCGATGCGCAAATCGGCAGGATTGATCTCGACCTCGATCGACTCGTCCACTTCGGGGTAGACGAAGACGCTCGCGAAAGACGTGTGACGCCGCGCGTTCGCATCGAACGGGCTCTTGCGCACGAGCCGGTGCACGCCGCTCTCGGTGCGAAGGTAGCCATAAGCATATTCGCCGTCGACCTTGATCGACGCGCTCTTGATGCCGGCCACCTCGCCGGGCGATTCCTCCAGAATCTCGACGCGGTAACCCTTGCGCTCGCAATAGCGCAGGTACATGCGCAACAGCATCGCGGCCCAGTCCTGCGCCTCGGTGCCGCCGCTGCCGGCCTGGATGTCGAGAAACGCATTGCCGGGATCGAATGGATCGTGAAACATCCGCCGGAACTCGAGGTCGGCGACGCGCCGCTCGAGCTTGTCGACGTCGCCCTCGATTGCGACCAGCGTCGCCTCGTCGGCTTCCTCGCGCGCAAGCGCGTAGAGATCGGTGCTGTCGTCGATGCCCCGCGATAGATCCGACAGCGTATGGACGACGCCGTCGAGAGTCTTTTTCTCCTTGCCGAGCGCCTGCGCGCGCGCCGGATCGTCCCAGATCTTCGGGTCTTCGAGCTCGCGGTCTACGCTTGCGAGCCGCGCCGATTTGATGTCGAAGTCAAAGATACCTCCGAAGCTTCGCCGTGCGCTCGCGCAGGTCCGCGAGCGCGTTGCCGATGGCATTGACTTGTTCGGGTTCCATGGCCGTTGCTCGGTAGCGATCGATGAAACGCTCATTATAAGCGGCCACCTGCGCGAGCTTGCATCGATCGCCGGCGTGGTGCACGAAATCGCCTAACATTACCGACTTTCACCTTCGCCGGGAGCCATCATGCCCGTGTTCTACGTCAACAAGCAGCGCGTCGATGTCGCGTCGAACGTGCCCGGCGACACGCCGCTTCTCTGGATCCTGCGCGATTCGCTCAATCTCACCGGAACGAAATATGGATGCGGCATGGCGCTTTGCGGCGCATGCACCGTGCACATCGAAGGACAGCCGACCCGCTCGTGCCAGACGCCGTTGTCCTCGATTCGGCAGGGCGCGGACGTGACGACGATCGAAGGGCTCACGAGCAGGGAAGGCAAGGCGCTGCAGGCAGCGTGGCAGGCGCTCGACGTGCCGCAATGCGGCTATTGCCAGTCGGGACAGATCATGTCGGCAGCGGCGCTGCTCGCGAGGAAGCGGCATCCGAGCGACGCCGATATCGACGAAGCGATGGCCGGCAACATCTGCCGGTGCGCGACCTACGTCCGCATTCGCGCCGCGATCAAGCAGGCTGCGACGAAGCTTGCTGCGTAAAGGAGACCCGCGATGAATCCGATGCGGATGCAGGAGACGGTGTCCTCGACGATCAGCCGGCGTGCATTCCTGAAGACGACGGCCGCGCTCGGCGCCGGCCTCACGCTCGCGATCTTCGACGCCGATGCTATGGCGCAGGCGCGCAAGTCCGCGAGCGCGGCAACTGCTTTCGAGCCGAATGCCTTTCTGCGCATTGCGCCCGACAACACGGTGACCGTGATCGTCAAGCATGTCGAGCTCGGCCAGGGCACGTACACGGGGCTGCCGATGCTCGTCGCCGACGAGCTCGATGCCGCGTGGTCGCAGGTGCGCGTCGAAGGAGCGCCGGCGGACGCGAAACGATACAACAATCTCTTCTGGGGCAGCATGCAAGGCACCGGCGGCTCGACCGCGCTCGCGAATTCGTTCGAGCAATACCGGCAAGCGGGCGCCGCCGCGCGCACGATGCTCGTCGCCGCCGCCGCGGAGCGCTTCAAGGTCAAGCCTGAAGCGATCAGCGTTCGAAACGGTATCGTATCGACAGGCGCGAAGAAAGCGACCTTCGGCGAGCTGGCGGCGAGCGCGGCGAAGCAGCCGGTTCCCACATCGCCGTCGCTCAAGGAGCCGAAGGACTTCGTCTACATCGGCAAGGGTGCGCCGCGCACCGATTCAAAAGCGAAGTCGACCGGCACGGCGATCTACACGCAGGATGTGAAGCTTCCCGACATGCTGACCGCGGTCGTGGCGCACGCGCCGCGCTTCGGCGCGAAGGTCACGCACATCGATCCCGCGAGCGTTTCGCACATCGCCGGCGTCCGCTACGTCGTCGAGATCCCGACCGGCGTCGCGGTCGTTGCCGCGAATTTCTGGACGGCCAAGAAGGGTCGGGACGCGTTGAAGGTCGAATGGGACGCCGACAGCGGCTTAAAGCAATCGTCGGCCGATATCGCGGCGGAATTCAAACGCCTCGCCGGCACGCCGGGGACGATCGCGCGAAACGATGGCGACTCGGCAGCCGCGATCGCGAAGGCCGCGCGAACGCTCGAAGCGACCTACGAATTCCCCTATCTCGCGCACGCGGCGATGGAGCCGATGAACTGCGTCGTGCGCCTCGATGCAAATCGTTGCGAAGTCTGGAACGGCGAGCAGTTCCAGACGGCGGACCAGCGTGCGATCGCGAAAGTCGTGGGTCTTGCACCCGAGCAGGTCGAGATTCATCAACTGTTCGCCGGCGGCAGCTTTGGCCGGCGCGCCAATCCGCATTCGGACTATCTCGTCGAAGCGGCGTCGATCGCGAAGGCGATCGGCAAGCCCGGCATTCCGGTGAAGCTCGTCTGGACGCGCGAGGACGACATGCGCGCCGGCTACTTCCGTCCGGCGTACCAGCACGTGCTTCGTGCCGGACTCGACGCGCAAGGCAATGTCACCGGATGGCAGCATCGGATCATTGGCCAGTCGATCCTCTCCGGATCGCCGTTCGAGGCGATGGTGAAGAATGGCGTCGATCCGACGTCGGCGGAAGGGGCGACGAATATTCCGTATGCGATCTCCGACGTGAACGTCGACCTGCATTCGACGCGGATCGCCGTTCCCGTGCAATGGTGGCGCTCGGTGGGCTCGACGCACACCGCGTATTCGGTCGAGACGTTCATCGATGAGCTGGCCACCGCCGCGCGCAAGGACCCGGTGGCGTTTCGCAAGGCGCTTCTCGCACAAAAGCCGAAGCACCTGTCGGTGCTCGAGCTCGTTGCGGACAAGGCCGGCTGGGGAACGCCGCTCGCACCCGGCAAGAGCCGGGAAAAGCGGGCGCGCGGCATCGCCGTGCACGAATCGTTCAACACCGCGGTGGCGCAGGTCGCCGAAGTCACTGTGCGCGAAGACAACACGTTTCGCGTCGACCGTGTCGTGTGCGCGGTCAACTGCGGGCTCGCCGTGAATCCCGACAACGTCCGCGCGCAGATGGAAGGCGGCATCGGCTACGGATTGTCGGCCGCGCTGTTCGGCGCGATCACGATCAAGGATGGGGGCGTCGTGCAATCGAACTTCCACGACTATCGCGTGCTGCGCATCAACGAGATGCCGCTGGTGGAAGTGCATATCGTGCCGTCGACCGACAAGCCCACCGGCGTCGGCGAGCCGGGCGTGCCGCCGATCGCACCGGCTGTCGCGAATGCGATCGCTGCCGCCACCGGCAAGCGCCTTCGCGTGCTGCCGCTCACGCTGTCGGCCTGATCGGGCCCTGTCGACGGTATGCGTCGCGGAGCGTGACGGCGATGATGCAGACGCCCGCGAGCTTCACGCCTTCGCACTTCGCGTCGGGAACCGTCACCGACACATCGCTCGCGTTCGCGTTCTCCGGCACGAAGCTGCTCGTTCGCGGCGAGGAGCAGGCGCCGCGCGTGCCGACGGTGGGCGAGCTCGCGCACGCGCATGTCGATGGCATTCGACATTACGTCGGACGGCTCGACGGCGCCGATTGCGTCGCGATCCTGCTGCCGGACGGCGCCGCCGTGCCTTCGCAATACGCATTCGCGAGTCTGCGCTCGCTGTTTCCGCTTCTAGCGGAATCGCTGCTTGCCGTCGCGGGGCGCGCCTTCCAGGTCATCGAGTGGGAGCGCACGCATCGCTATTGCGGGCGCTGCGGCTCACTGACGCAGGATCGCGATGACGAACGCGCAAAGCAATGCCCGGTGTGCGGCTACGTCGCGTATCCGCGCGTTTCGCCGGCGATGATGGTGCTGGTGACGCGCGGACGCGAGCTCCTGCTTGCGCGGTCCCACCGCTTCGCCGGAGCCGTGTACAGCGCGCTCGCCGGTTTCGTCGAGGCGGGCGAATCGATCGAGGACTGCATCCATCGCGAGGTGCGCGAGGAAGTGGGCGTTGCCGTTCGCGATCTTCGCTACTTCGCGAGCCAGTCGTGGTCATTCCCACACTCGCTGATGATCGCGTTCACCGCGCACTACGCCAGCGGCGATCTCGCCGCGGACGGCTCCGAGATCGCCGATGTGCGCTGGTTTGACGTCGATGCGCTTCCGGACCTGCCGAGTCCGATGTCGATCGCTCGCCATCTGATCGACACGACGGCGGCGCGGCTGCGCGAAGCGTTCCCGGCAAGCTCCCTGCGCTAGAATCGGTCAAGGCAAGGCCTCCTTCCCGACCTGTCCGCTCCGATGTTGCGCCGTCTCGTCGTGCTCTTCCTGTTGGCGATGGTCGCGATGCCCGCGCTCGCCCAGGCGCCGGCGCCCGTGCAGGACCCGCGGCAGATGCCGGATGCCGAGCGCAAGACGTACGAGAAAACGCTGCGCGACGCGGAGGCGCTTCTCGCCAAGAAGCAATACACGGATGCGATCGCGAAGCTCGACACGATCATCGCGCAACATCCACGCGAGCCGAAAGCACGCTTCGTCAAGGGCCTCGCGCTGACGGACGAAGGCAAGACCGACCAGGCAATCGACGTCTTTCTCGGCCTGCTCGCCGACTTTCCAGAGCTGCCCGAGCCGCGCAACAATCTCGCGGTGCTCTATGCGAAGAAAGGCGAATACGCGCAAGCCCGCGACGAGCTCGAACGGGCGGTGCAGGCTGCGCCCGACTACGCGGTCGCGCACGAGAACCTTGGCGACGTCTACGCCCGCCTCGCCGAAGTCGAGTACGAAAAGACGATAGCGCTCGACAAGCGCAACCACACCGCCGCGGCGAAGCTCAAGCTGATTCGCGAGACGTCGGCGGCTTCCAAATGAGAAGGAGCATGATCGAGATGTTGCGTCGCCTGGCTTTGATTCCCGCGCTCGCGTTGGGCCTGTACGCGAGCGCCTCGCTCGCCGCGAATCCACAGGTCGAGCTCGATACGACCGCGGGTGCGATCACGCTCGAGCTCTATCCCGACGCAGCGCCGAAGACGGTCGCCAATTTTCTGCGCTACGTGCGCGACGGTCACTACAACGGCACGCAATTTCACCGCGTCATCGACGGTTTCATGATTCAGGGCGGCGCGTACACGGCCGATTTCAGCCCGAGGCCGACGCGGCCACCGATCATCAACGAGGCGGAGATGAGCGAGAAGGCAGGTCTCCACAACGTGCCGGGCACGATCGCAATGGCGCGCACGTCCAATCCCGATTCGGCGATGGATCAGTTCTTCATCAACGTGGCTGTCAACAAGCCGCTCGATTTTCGCTCGCCCGATGCAGCCGGCATGGGTTATACCGTGTTCGGCAAGGTGATCTCCGGCATGGACGTCGTGAACAAGATCGCGAAGATGCCCAAGGGCGGACGCAAGCTGCCGCCCGGCGCGCCGCCGGTCGATCCGCGCTCGCTCACCACCGAGCCGGTGTTCATCTCGGTCGCGAAAATCATCGAGCCCGCGAAGCAGGATTCGACCGCCGAAGGCAAGAGGACCGGGTCATGACCGACGTCGTATTGCACACGAACCACGGTGACATTGCGCTCGCGCTCGACGCCGAGAACTCGCCGGCGACCGTCGCCAATTTCCTCGAGTACGTGCGCGACGGTCACTACGACGGCACGTTGTTCCATCGCGTGATTCCCGGATTCATGATCCAGGGTGGCGGCTTCGCGCCGGGCATGAAGCAGAAACCGACACGCAAGCCCGTGGCGAACGAAGCGGCGAACGGGGTTCGCAACGCGCGTTACACGGTCGCGATGGCGCGTACGTCGGACCCGCATTCGGCGACCGCGCAATTCTTCATCAACCTCGCCGACAATGCCTTTCTCGATTACAAGGGC
>DATFCW010000012.1:0-5835 GCA_035252665.1 Casimicrobiaceae bacterium
GGATTGGCGTCGCTCAAGGAAAAGCGCGCGCCGAATTTCGACTACAAGGTGTGAACGGAGCAGCGATGACGAGCGCGACGTGGGCGCCCGCGGCCGTCACGTTCGACTTCTACACGGCGCTCGTCGATTGCCAAACGAGCGTTGCGGCGGTCGTGCGCGAGGTATGCGGCGATGGCGTCGACGCGGCCGCCTTCGCGCGAACCTGGCGTGCGAAGCAGCTCGAATGGGCGCAACTGTCGAATTCGCTTGCGCGCGGGCGCATTCCGTTTGCCGACTGCACGCGGCGTGCGCTGGCTTACACGTGCGCGTGCACCGGAGCGAAGCTTGCGCGCGATGACGTCGAACGCCTTCTCGAAGCCTGGCACCGGCTAAAGCCGTGGCCGGAGGCGCAGGCGACGCTCGCGAAGATCAAGGCGCGCGGCTACCGGATTGCTGTGATGTCGAACGGTGACGAGGCGATGCTTCGCGCAGGTGTGCGCTGCTTCGACGTCGCATTCGACGACATCTTCTCGTCGGAACATGCGGGTGTGTACAAACCGCATCCGGCGATGTACGCGCTACCGTCGCGCGCGCTGGGTTGCGCCGGCGTCGACGTGTTGCATGTCGCTGGTTCGGCGATCGACGCGATGGGCGCCAAGCTCGCCGGGTTGCGCTGCGCGTGGACGAACCGTGGGGGCGATCCACCGATGCTTCCCGACGTCCTGCCCGACCACGAGATGCGCGATCTCGCGGGACTGCTCGACATTCTTCGCTAAAGCCCGAGCGCGAAGTTCACGAGGCCGCGCAACTCGTCCTTCAGCGCCTCGCGCACCTCGGCATACGAAGGCTGTGCAACGACGTTCGCGAGCTCGTACGGATCGCGATCGAGATCGTAGAGCTCGTCGAGCTCGCCGCTCTTGCCGCGATTGACCCAGTGGATGTACTTGTGCCGATCGGTGCGGATCGCCTTGTACGTCATGCCGACGAGCCACGGATACGCGTTCTCGGCCCAGTATTCGATGAGAAAAGACGAGCGCCAGTCTTGGTTGTCGTCGCGCATTAACGGGAGCAGCGAACGTCCCTGGATCTGAGCGCCCGGCCGGCCTCCGGCAAGCTCGATCAGCGTTGGGGCGATGTCCTGGCAGATCACGAGTCGATCGATGTGCATGCCCGGGGCGATTACGCGGGGATAACGCGCGATGAACGGACAGCGAATCCCTTCCTCGTACGCGAATCGCCGCTCGGGACCGAGCCCGTGCTCGCCGAAGAAATAGCCGTTGTCGCCGAGGAACAGGATCAGCGTGTCGTCGAGCTGACCGCTCGACGACAACGCATCGAAGAGCATGCCGACGCCTTCGTCGACCGCGGCCATCATGCATGCGCGAAGCCTGATCTCCTCCTGCTCGCCCGCGTGAATCGCATCGAGCATCGTGCGGGCAGCGTCGGACTCCTTGAGCGCGAACGCCTCCTCCCACGCCGGCTTCTGCCTGACCACGTCGGCAGGCGAAAGCATGTTCGGCTTTTTCGGGAAGATGCAGCCGCGGTAGAGATCCTTGTGCCGTTCGGCAGGACGATACCCATCCATCCGGAACGTTCCATCCGCTGCCTGCTCCGCGTCCGGGTGTACGGCCTTGTGGGCGAAGAACAGTGACCAAGGGCGATCGTGCTTTTTCGCGACGAATTCGACCGCCATCCGATTCATGATGTCGGTGACGTAGCCATGATGCTGCACGTATGTGCCGTTCTCGTTGAGCTTCGGGTCGTTGAGGCGACCGTGGCCGTCGTAGGCGACCCAATGGTCGTAACCGGGCCGCGGCTTGCCGTCGTTGCCCATGTGCCACTTGCCTATGTGTGCGGTCTCGTAACCAAGTTCGCGAAGCGCGAGGTGATAGTTGGGCAGCCGATGACTCGCGGCATCGCGCGCGACGTTGTCGATGATGCCGTGGCGGCTCGCGTATTGACCGGTGAGGATGGACGCCCGATTCGGCGAGCAGATCGGCGTCGTGTGGAACGCGCGCTCGAACAACGCGCCTTCGTTGGCGATCCGATCGATGTTCGGCGTCTTCATGTACGGATGTCCGCCGGCGCCGAATTCGTCGAAGCGGAGGTCGTCGATCAGGATGACGAGGAGGTTCGGTTTCGGGGTCATGCGGACGTGTTTCGAAGATCCAGTGAATCGGAACCGCCGGTCAGACGACAGGCTTGCGCAGAAGGTCGACCCGCATCGGCTGGCGGAAATGCGCGCCGTCCGCTCCAAGGTGGGCATCGAACGCCTCGCGCGTCCGCGCCCATTGGTCTTCCGAGAGGCAGTGGCGCGTGTGGGTGACGCCGATGACGCGGCGCTCGAAATCGTCGAATGACGCGAACTTCACCGGTGCGAGAAAGAAGCGCTCGCAGACGAGCTCGAAACGTCCCCCGACGACCGCGTGTTTGACAGCAGCAAACGCCCCGTCGCGGACGCGCTTCTCGTCATGGAAGATTCGGACGATGTCGTTGTAGGCTCCGGCGAAAACCGGCTCCGATATGTAGGCAAGGCCGCCAGGCACGAGCACGCGGCGAATCTCGGCGATCGCACGATCGAGCAGCTCGCCGGGTACGTGATGCAGCGATTTCAGCATCAGAACGATATCGAAGCTCGCGTCGAGGACGGGAATCGCCTGTGCACCGCCCTCGACGAATTGGATGTTCGGCACATCGCGTTGCGCGAGATTGATCTCGTGCTGGATACGGTCCACTTCCATTGCCGTGATCCGTGCATCGGGATGACGAGAGGCGATCGCGCGGATCGCCTCCGCGCGGCCGCAGCCAAGCTCGAGGATGCGTGCGCTTTCGAGAGGGAGCAGCGACTCGAGGATCGAAGTTTCGCCCACTTCTTCCTGATCGGCAGGGCCTTCTAGCGCCATCGCTGATGCGTCGAGGATCGGTGCGCAGTGCATGCGGCGATGGTACCGCACCAGAAACTCAGGAGACTGTGCACACCGACTTGTGCTGACAAATGATTGCTCCTACTTTCACCATTCGCGATATCATTCGCTCGTTGACATTTTGCAAGGAACGGAAGCAAAGCGATGGTACCGATTCAGCAGTCAAGCACGAGTTCTTCAACCGTTCAACAGTCCGGCAAGCGTTCCGGAAACACCACGAAGCCGTCGAAAACCACGAGCGCGCCGGTCACCGATCCAGATTTGCCGGCGAACAAGGCGCACGTCGCAGGTACCCCGAATACGAGCGATCCCGGTAGCCGACATCGAATGATCAGCGAAACGGCGTATCGCTTTTATGCGCAGCGCGGATATGCCGACGGCCACGACCTCGACGACTGGCTGCGCGCTGAAGCGGCGGTGGATCAGCGATTGACCCATTCCGGTGGTTTCGCGGGTTGATCTCACAGTGCTCCGCGGCACCATGTGCGCATTCGACGTCGCGTGGACCATTGGCGGCGCAAAGCGCCCCGGCGCGATGAGGACGGATGATGGCCGTTCGCGGGCGCCGCCGTCCTGTCATTTGATCCCCGCCTCTCGACGGTGGTGGGAGTTCGCCATGCCTGCATAACGCGTCAGCACCTGGCGTTTGCTTTGTCGTCGCCCCCGCCGAAATCCGATAATCCAGCGTTCCAATCAAGGCGTACACCGCGCTAAGGCCCAAGGAGCAACCGAGGGACGGCAACCGTCCGTGGCGGAAGGGCAGTCACTGCGTGGTTTCGTCGTGCTCGTCGTGTCCGCTTGATCGCACGAACTGCGTCGTTCCCGCATGACCTGAACGCAACAGGATCGCGTTCACGACGCGATCGGGGTGGCTCGGTCCGTGGCGGCCGCCAGAACGGCGCGCAAAGCGCCCATGTCGGCCGGCTTGACCAGATGGTGATCGAACCCGGCCTCGATCGCGCGTCTTCGATCGGTCCCGCGACCCCAGCCGGACAGCGCCACAAGGGTGACGGATCCGCCAAAGGGCATGGCGCGAATACGTCGGGCCACCTCGTATCCATCCATTTCGGGCATGCCCAGGTCCAGAAACGCGAGTGCCGGTTGATACTTTTCGCACGCGTGCAGCGCCTCACCGCCGCCGTGCGCGATCTCGATTTCAGCACCGAGGACGCGCAACAGCATGCCGAGACTGTCTGCAGCCTCGCGGTTGTCGTCGACGACGAGAATACGCATCGGAGCCTTGACGCCGTGCAGTTCGACAACCTGCGGAGACGGAAGCCAACTTGGCCCCGACGAAGCCGTCAAGGGCAGCCGGACCGTAAATACGCTCCCTTTGCCCGCGCCTTGACTGCTCGCCTCTACCGTCCCGGCATGCATTTGGACCAGGCTCCGCACCAGCGTAAGCCCGATGCCGAGGCCTCGCTGGGCATAGCGGTGCGCCGACTCGGCTTGAGAGAACATGTCGAACACGTGCGGCAGCAGCGCCTCCGATATTCCGATGCCGGAGTCGGAAACCTTGACAACGACGGTATCGCCTTCGCGACGCGCATCGATGACGATCGTGCCGCCAGGCTCGGTGTACTTGGCGGAATTGTTCAGCAGGTTTGCGAACACCTGCGCGAGACGCATTCCATCCGCCTCCAGCGTGATGTCGGTGGACGGCAGGTGCACCTGCAAGTCATGCTTTCCCGACTCAATCAGCGGACGACTCGTCTCGATCGCCGCTTCAATGACTGCAGCAATGCTAGTTGGCTCCTTGCGCAGGTCCACCTTGCCCCGTGTAATGCGCGAGATCTCCAGCAGGTCGTCCACGAGCCGCACCATGTGGGTCACCTGGCGATCCATTATCTCGCTCAGCTTTCCAACTGCACCGCCACCGCCCGTAAGCCGAAGAATCTGCACGGAGTTGCGTATCGGGGCCAGAGGGTTGCGCAGCTCGTGAGCCAGCACTGCGAGGAACTCGTCCTTGCGCCTGTCCGCTTCCTCCAGCGCCGCCAGATGAGCTCGCGTCTCGTATTGCCTTGCGCGCGCTCGCAGCGCCGTACGCACGGTGCTGATGAGCGCAGCAACACGGATCGGACGCTCGACCAGCGTGACATTCCCGAGCGCGTCGACAGCCTGTATCGCTCGGGGCGAGTCCGTGCCGTGTTGCGTGATGAGCATGATCGGAAGATCGGACCAGCTTGGCTGACTGTCGAGCATGCTGGCGAGCTGCTCAAGCCCTTCGGTCAATGCCTCCTCGGCGATGAGAACGGCGCCCACCCCGAGTCCCATTTCTCGGATAAGGCTCGTGAAATTCGGGCACACCGTGGCGGCGATCCCCACGTCGTGCAGCATCGCGCGGGTGTAATCCGAGTCCCGCGGCGTAGGTGCGAGAATGAGGAGGCGATGCTCCGAGCGCTCGTCGGCCCGCTGGCTCACTTAATGCTCTCCGGCACTCCGGTCAGGATGCCACGCAGGTTGCGCAGCGGCTCGCCGATCGTCAGACTGCCTTTCTCCATGACCAGCTCGCGGATCGTTCGTTCGTGCTCGCCGCCCCGCTTCTTGACCACCGAGATCGCCTGGTGGACCGCGCCACCGGCCTCGTAATAGCGCAACAGGATGACCGCGTCGGCGAGATAGCTCACGTCTACCGCGGAGGTCATGTTGCCGATCAATCCTTTCTGAGCGCCCACGAGAAGCGAGGCGATGCCGCGGTGACCGAGGAAAGCGAGCAGCTCGTGAAGCTGCACGATCAGAAAGCCTTCGTCGGGCATCGAAGTCAGATACCCGTTGAGACTGTCGATGACGACGACGCTCGTGCTGTTCCTTGCGATGGTTGACCGAAGCCGATGCACCAGTTCGCCCGGCGACAGCTCGGCCGGGTCCACCGGGGTGATTTCGAGATGACCCGACTGCAGATGTCGGTGGAGATCCACGCCGAATCCCTGCA
>DATFCW010000013.1:0-8771 GCA_035252665.1 Casimicrobiaceae bacterium
CGCGCTCGCGATCACGATCGAATCGGATCAGCGCGCGGACGGCACCCGTCGAACGACGCGCTACGACGTCGACCTGACGAAATGCATTTTCTGCGGCTTCTGCGAGGAGAGCTGCCCGGTCGACTCGATCGTCGAGACGCGAATCCTCGAGTATCACGGCGAGCGCCGCGGCGACCTGTACTACACGAAGGAAATGCTGCTCGCCGTCGGCGATCGGTACGAGGCGCAGATTGCGGCGGATCGGGCGGAAGATGCGAAATACCGATGAAGGCGAAAAACGGGACGAGGCACGAGGGGCGAATGGCAAGAACGCGAGGAGGGATGAGAGTGGCCAAGCGAGGCGCTTCAGACGAGGCCACTCTCATCCCTCACGCCTCCATCCCTCATCCTGCTTTTGAGCTGGGAACCCCATCCCGCCTTTGAAATGACGTTCACCACCTTCACCTTCTACGCCTTCGCCGCGATCCTGATCTTCGCGGCGTTGCGCGTCATCACCACGCGCAATCCGGTGCACGCCGCGCTGTGGCTCGTGTTGTCGTTCTTCTCCGCGGCCGCGATCTGGCTTTTGCTGTCGGCCGAGTTTCTCGCGATCGCGCTCGTGCTCGTCTACGTCGGCGCCGTGATGGTGCTGTTCCTGTTCGTCGTGATGATGCTCGACGTCAATTTCGCGGTCCTGCGCGAACGGTTCAAGACGTATCTGCCGATCGCGGCTGCGGTCGGCGCGCTCGTGCTCTTCGAAATGGCGCTGGTGATCGTCGACAGCGCGATCGGGCGCACCGTGACGGCCGGGCCGCCGCCGACGGGCAGCAATACGCGCGCGCTCGGCGACCTTCTGTATATCGACTATGTGTATCCGTTCGAGATCGCCGCGGTCGTGCTGCTCGTGGCGATCGTCGCCGCGATTGCGCTCACGCATCGCGAGCGCAAGGAAAGGAAGCATCAGGATCCGGGGTGGCAGGTGAAGGTGCGACGCGAGGATCGCGTACGCCTCGTCGACCTGCGTCCCGAGAAACCGCCGGCATGAGCGCCGGCACGCGGGTCGATCGCGGAATGGCCGGTCAAGAGGTCGCCGCGCGCGATCCGGGCGAGTAGGGAGTACGACGTGGCATCGCTTGGCGCGCCTTCGCTTGCGCATTACCTCGTGCTGGGAGCGATCCTGTTCGCCATCAGCATGGCGGGGATCTTCCTCAACCGTCGCAACGTCATCATCATGCTGATGGCGATCGAGCTGATGCTCCTCGCCGTCAATCTGAATTTCATCGCCTTCTCGCGCTTTCTGGGCGACATGGCCGGCCAGGTGTTCGTGTTCTTCATCCTGACCGTCGCTGCCGCCGAATCGGCGATTGGTCTCGCGATCCTCGTGCTGCTCTTTCGCAACACCGGCTCGATCGACGTCGAGGCGCAGGGGAGGCTCCGGGGATGAGCAGAGAGGTGATCCGCCTTCTCTACCTGCTCGTTCCGCTCGCGCCGCTTGCCGCGTCGATCGTCGTCGGGCTTTGGGGCCCGAAGATCGGGCGTGCGGCGTCGCACTCGCTTTGCATCGCTGGCGTGGCCGCGTCGTTCGCCGCGTCGCTCGTCGTCCTGCGCGACGTGCAAACGGGGCACGCGTTCAACGGCGACGTCTATGCGTGGCTCGTGTCGGGCAATTTCAAGCTCGCGATCGGATTCCTGATCGATCCGCTCACCGCGACGATGCTCGTCGTCGTGTCGTTCGTGTCGCTGATGGTGCACGTCTACACGATCGGCTACATGGCCGACGATCCGGGCTACACGCGCTTCTTCTCGTACATCTCGCTGTTCACGTTCTCGATGCTGATGCTCGTGATGGCGAACAACTTCCTGCAGCTCTTCTTCGGCTGGGAAGCGGTCGGACTCGTCTCGTACCTCCTGATCGGGTTCTGGTACGAGCGTCCGACGGCGATCTACGCGAGCCTCAAGGCTTTCATCGCGAATCGCGTCGGCGACTTTGGCTTCGTGCTCGGCCTCGGGCTCGTGTTCGCCTATTTCGGCACGCTCGACTACGCGCCGGTGTTCGCGAAGGCTTCGGCGATGGCGAACGTGGTGCTGCCGTGGCCCGGAGCGCACTGGAACCTGTTGACGGCGATCTGCATCTGCCTGTTCGTCGGCGCGATGGGCAAGAGCGCGCAGGTGCCGCTGCACGTGTGGCTGCCCGATTCCATGGAAGGTCCGACGCCGATCTCCGCGCTGATCCACGCGGCGACGATGGTCACCGCCGGCATCTTCATGGTGGCGCGCATGAGCCCGCTCTTCGAGTGGTCGGAAGCGGCGCTATCCGTCGTCACGGTCATCGGCGCCATCACCGCGCTGTTCATGGCGTTCCTCGGGATCGTGCAGAACGACATCAAGCGCGTCATCGCGTACTCGACGCTGTCGCAGCTCGGCTACATGACCGTCGCCCTCGGCGTGTCCGCGTATTCGGCGGCGATCTTCCACCTGATGACGCACGCGTTCTTCAAGGCGCTCCTGTTCCTCGCTGCCGGCTCGGTGATCGTCGCGCTGCACCACGAGCAGGACTTGCGACGGATGGGAGGCCTGCGGAAGTACATGCCGATCACCTATGTGACGGCGATCATCGGCTCGCTCGCGCTTGCCGGCATTCCGCCATTCGCCGGCTTCTTCTCGAAGGATTCGATCATCGAGGCGGTGTCGCTTTCGCATGTCGGCGGACACACGTTCGCGTACGTCGCGGTGCTCGGCGGCGTTTTTGTGACCGCGTTTTACTCGTTCCGGATGCTGTTCCTGGCGTTTCACGGCAACGAGCGGTTTCACCACCATGCCGCGGTCGAGCACGCCTTGCACGACGAGCACGCGACGCAAGCACACAAGCCATCGTCGCAAAGCGCCGAGGAGCCCGACCCGCACGCGCATGAAGGCGGACCGCCGCGCGAATCGCCGTGGGTGATTACGCTGCCGCTGATCCTGCTCGCGATTCCGTCGATCTACGCCGGCTGGGCCTACATCGAGCCGATGCTATTCGGCAACTGGTTCGGCGCCTCGATCGTCGTGCACGAGCCGCATGCGGTGGTTTCCGAGCTTCGGCACGAATGGCATGGCGCCGTCCCGTTCATCCTGCACGGCCTCGTGTCGCCGGCGTTCTGGCTCGCGATCGCGGGCATCGTCGCCGCCCTTTATCTCTATCTCGTCAATCCAGAGATGCCTGCGGTGATCGTTGCGCGCTTCCGCCCGATCTACACGCTGCTCGACAACAAGTACTACTTCGATCGCTTCAACGACTGGTTCTTCGCGGGTGGCGCACGCGCCGTCGGCCGATTTGCTTCATCGGTCGGCGATCGAACGATCATCGACGGCATCGTGGTGAATGGCTCGGCGCGGCTGATCGGCTGGTTCTCGCGAGAGGTCAGGCGCATCCAGTCGGGCTACGTTTACCACTACGCGTTCGTGATGATCGTCGGCGTGTTCGTGCTTCTGTATTGGTGGGGCGTGCGGTGAGCGGTATGCCGCCGTATCTGTCGCTCTCCATCTGGGTGCCGATCGCCGCCGGCATCGCGGTGCTCGGCTTCGGCCGTGATCGCGATGCCAATTTCGCGCGCTTTCTCGCGCTCATCGGCGCCGTCGCCGGCTTCGCCGTTACGATCCCGCTCTACGTCGACTTCGACACGACCACTTCGGCAATGCAGTTCGTCGAATACGCGAACTGGATCCCGCGCTTCGACATTCACTACCACCTGGGCGTCGACGGCATCTCGGTGCTGTTCATCCTGCTGAACAGCTTCGTCACCGTGCTCGTCGTCTGGGCGGGATGGGAAGTGATCACGGTGCGCGTCGCGCAGTACATGGCCGCGTTCCTGATCATGTCGGGGCTCATGAACGCGGTGTTCTGCGCGCTCGATGGCGCGCTCTTCTACGTCGTGTTCGAGGCGATGCTGATCCCGATGTACCTGATCATCGGGGTCTGGGGCGGCCCGAACCGCGTCTACGCGGCGCTCAAGTTCTTTCTCTACACGATCTTCGGCTCGCTCCTGATGCTGGTCGCGCTGATCTATCTATACAGCGTGTCCGAGAGCTTCGAGATCCTCGAGTGGTACAAGGTGCCGCTCGAGCTTTCCACGCAGATCCTGCTGTGGATCGCATTCTTCCTCGCATTCGCGGTGAAGGTCCCGATGTGGCCCGTCCACACGTGGCTTCCCGACGCGCACGTGGAGGCGCCGACCGGCGGCTCGGTCGTGCTCGCCGCGATCACGCTGAAGATCGGCGCGTACGGCTTCGTCCGCTTCATCCTGCCTATCCTTCCCGACGCATCGCGCTATCTCTCGGGATTCGTCATCACGCTGTCGCTGATCGCCGTCATCTACATCGGCTTCGTCGCGATCGTCCAGGCCGACATGAAGAGGCTGATCGCGTATTCGTCGATCTCGCACATGGGTTTCGTGACGCTCGGCTTCTTCCTCTTCAGCCAGCTCGGCGTCGAAGGCGCGCTCACTCAGATGCTGTCGCATGGCTTCGTGTCGGCTGCGCTGTTCCTCTGCGTCGGCGTGATGTACGACCGCCTGCACTCGCGCCAGATCGCCGATTACGGCGGCGTCGTGAACGTGATGCCGAAGTTCGCCGCGTTCATGATGCTATTCGCGATGGCGAACGCCGGCCTGCCGGGCACGTCCGGCTTCGTCGGGGAATTCCTGGTCATCCTCGCATCGGTGAAGTCGAACTTCTGGCTGGGCTTCGCCGCCGCGGTCACCCTGATCCTCGGCGCGTGCTACACGCTCTGGATGTACAAGCGCGTCATCTTCGGCGCGATCGCGAACGTCAACGTCGCGAGCATGAAGGACATCGGACGGCGCGAGTTCTGGATGCTGGGCGCGGTCGCCGCCGCGGTGCTGCTGATGGGCGTGTGGCCGAAGCCGTTCATCGACGTCATGCACACGTCGGTGGCCGATCTGCTCGGCGTCGTTTCGCGCTCGAAGCTGTAACGCGATGCAAGCGATGCTCGGACAACTGAACTACTGGGCCGCGCTCCCCGAGATCGTCATTCTCGCCTCGGCGTCGCTGATACTGCTCGTCGATCTGTTCGTGCCCGAGGCGCGCCGGCACGTGAGCTATTGGCTGACGCAGCTCGCGCTGCTCATCGCGATCTGCGTCACGCTCACGACGTTGCGCCTCGACACGATCACCGGCTACCACGGAATGATCGTCGACGACATGCTCGCCGACTTCCTGCGGATCGCATGCTTCATCGCGGTGTCGCTCATGCTGTTCTATTCGCGCGACTACATGATCGCGCGCGGATTGTTCCGCGGCGACGTCTTCGTGCTGACGCTCTTCGCGCTGCTCGGCATGCAGGTGATGATCACCGGCAACAACTTCCTGACGCTCTACATCGGCCTCGAGCTGATGTCGCTTTCGCTCTACGCGCTCGTCGCGGCGCGGCGCGATCATCCGCGCGGGGCGGAGGCGTCGATGAAGTATTTCGTGCTCGGCGCGCTCGCGTCGGGGATGCTGCTCTACGGGCTTTCGATGATCTACGGTACGACCGGTTCGCTCGACCTGCAGACCGTTGCGCGCGCTATCTACGGGCGCCACGAAAGCTCGCTGCTCCTGACCTTCGGGCTGGTGTTCGTCGTCTCGGGGCTCGCGTTCAAGCTGGCGGTCGTGCCGTATCACATGTGGGTGCCGGACGTGTACGACGGCGCGCCGACGTCGATGACGGTGCTGATCGGCACCGCACCGAAGATCGCCGCGTTCGCGATGTCGCTTCGCATCCTTTCGGGCGCGATGCAGGGCGCTGCGTTCGACTGGCAGGGCATGCTGATCGTGCTCTGCGTGCTGTCGATGGTGCTCGGCAACCTGGTCGCGATCGCGCAGGCGAATCTCAAGAGGATGCTCGCGTACTCGACGATCGCGAACATGGGCTACATGCTGCTCGGTTTCCTGACGGCGAACCGTTATGGCTTCTCTGCGGCGATGTTCTATACGGTCTCCTACGCGCTGACGAGTCTCGCCTCTTTCGGCATGATCATGCTGCTGTCGCGGCAGGGCTTCGAGAGCGATCGCCTCGACGACTTCAGGGGCTTGAACCAGCGCTCGCCATGGTGGGCGTTCATCATGCTGCTCGTGATGTTCTCGCTCGCCGGGCTTCCGCCGACGCTCGGCTTCTACGCCAAGTTCATGGTGATCGAATCGGCGATCAACGAGGGCTTCGTCTGGCTCGCCGTCGTCGCGGTCGTAACATCGCTGATCGGCGCGTTCTACTATCTGCGCGTGGTGAAGCTCATGTATTTCGACGATCCGCGCGAAACCGCGCCGATTGCCGTCCGCGGCGATACGTGGATCGCGCTTTCTGCAAACGGCCTGTTGCTGCTCATCCTTGGCGTATTGCCGCAGCAGCTCATGGGTCTTTGCGCGATCGCGCTCACGCAGTCGAACTTCCCCTGACGCGGCAACGATGCGCGTCGGCCTGTTCGTGACGTGTCTCGTCGATCTGATGCGTCCCTCGATCGGGTTCGCGGCGCTCGAGCTCCTGCAGGCGGGTGGGGCGGATGTCTACGTGCCGCCATCGCAGACCTGCTGCGGCCAGCCGTGCTACAACTCGGGCGATCGTGCCGATACGATCGCGCTTGCCCGAAAAGTGATCGCCGAGTTCGAAGCGTGCGACTACCTCGTTGCATCATCGGGATCGTGCAGCGGCATGATCAGGACCCACTACGGCGAGCTTTTGGAAGGCGATGCCGCATGGTCGTCGCGCGCGTCCGCGCTTGCGGCGAAGACGTACGAGCTCACCGATTTCCTCGCAACGGTGCTTAAGCTCGACGCTGTCCCGGGCCATTTTCGCGGCACGATCACCTACCACGATTCGTGCGCCGGCTTGCGCGAGATGGGCGTCAAGCGGCAGCCGCGCGCGCTTCTCGCGAAAATGGACGGCGTGCGGCTCACCGAGATGGCGGATTGCGAGACGTGTTGCGGCTTTGGAGGCACGTTCGCGGTCAAGCTCGGCGAGATTTCCGGACGCATCGCCGACAACAAATGCGGGCATATCGTTGCGAGCGGCGCCGATGCCGTCGTGCTCGGCGACCTCGGCTGCATGCTGAACATCGAAGGGCGCCTGCGGCGTCGAGGCGATGCGACGAGGGTTTTGCATGTCGCGGAAGTGCTGGCGGGAAACGAGGGCTGATCACCGCCATGCAGATCGCCTCGATGTACTTCAAGGAGCGCGCGCATGCGAAGCTCCATGATGCGCAGCTTCAGGCGAATCTCGCGAAGTTCCAGGGCCGCTTTGTTCCGGCGCGCGCGCATGCGATCACCGAACTCGACGATTTCGAGGCGACGCGCGACGCAGCCGAGGCGATTCGCGACCGCGCGCTCGAGGATCTCGACGTCTGGCTTTCGATCTTCGAAGAGAATGCCCGTGCGCGCGGCGCGACGGTGCTCTATGCGCAGACGCCCGCCGAGATCAACGCGCTCGTGCTCGACATCGCCCGCCGCCACGGCATCGCGAAGATCATCAAGTCGAAGTCGATGGTCTCGGAGGAGTCGGGCCTCGACCACGCGCTCGAAAGCGCCGGTCTGACCGTCGTCGAAACGGACCTCGGCGAGTACATCCTCCAGATCAACAATTACGAGCCGCCCTCGCACATCATCGGGCCGGCGCTGCACAAGTCGCTCGACGAAGTGTCCGCGCTGTTCGAGCGTCGCCACGGCACCCCTCGCAAGCAGGCGATCGACCAGCTTTGCCTCGAAGCGCGGAGCGTTCTGCGCGAGCACTACCTGACCGCCGACATGGGCATCTCCGGCGGCAACTTCTTCGTTGCCGAGACGGGCTCCGTCGTGCTCGTCACGAACGAAGGCAACGCGACGCTGACGACCACGCTGCCGAAGGTGCACGTCGCGATCTCGGGCATCGAGAAGCTGGTGCCGACGCTCGAAGACGTCGCAACGCTGATGCGGCTGCTGCCGCGCTCGGCAACGGGACAGTCGATCTCGAACTACGTCGACATCCTGACCGGCGTCAAGGGCGACGGAGAGTTCCATGGCGCCGAGCACATGTACTTCATCGTCGTCGACAGCGGCCGCACCGACGTGCTTGCAAGCGAGGTGCGAAAGGCATTGCGCTGCATACGCTGCGGCGCGTGCATGAACCACTGTCCCGTGTACCAGAACATCGGCGGACACGCGTACGGCTGGGTGTATCCGGGCCCGATCGGCATCGTGCTGACACCGATGTACGTTGGCATCGAAAACGCGCTCGACCTGCCGTACGCGTCGACGATGTGCAACCAGTGCGGCGTCGTCTGCCCGGTCAAGATTCCACTCCCCGATCTGCAACGCAAGCTTCGCGAGGGCGAGTTCGCGCGCAACCTGCGGCCGTGGTACGAGCGGCTGGGTCTGCGCGCATGGGGATGGCTTGCGCGGAAGCCGATGCTCTACGACGCGGCGACGCGCATCGGCGCTCGCCTGTTGCGAATGCTTGCCGATCGCAACGGTATGATCCGCACGCTGCCGCTGGGGAGCGGCTGGACCGACGAGCGCGATATGCCGGCACCTGCGGGACGCACGTTTCGAGAACTGTACAAGGCACGAAAAACTTCCTCCTCACCCCAACTCTCGCCCCGCACGCGGGGAGAGGAAGCCGAGCGCGAGCGAGGCGAGTGAGGGGTCACGAAAAGAGACGCTCCGATGCACGCTCCCCATCCCGCGCTGGCCATTCCGCATCTGTCACGCCGAGGCGAATCACTCGGCACCGAGAACGCCTTCGTCGTCCTCGCCGAAGTCAACGCGCTATCGAGAAGCGGCAAGGA
>DATFCW010000014.1:0-2616 GCA_035252665.1 Casimicrobiaceae bacterium
CATCAGCGGAAAGAAGTCGTACTGGTTCTCGAACGCGCCACCGCCCGATCCGACGTAGATGCCGGTGCGATCCGAAAAGCGGTTTGCCGCGTCTTCGGCGAGCGAATCGCGATACGTGGCATAGCCGGCACTCTCGGCGGCACGATCGCCCGCGTAGATGCCGAGCAGGTCGGTACGCCGAATGAGCTTGTGCAGCTTGCGATCGTCGACGAGCGCGCGCGCGTTGAAATCCGCGATCTCGGCCGCATGCGTGACCGGCCAATCGGAGGTGTTGAAGCTTCGGATCGGCGCGATCGCCGAGCGCGCCTCGACGATCGCCGCGAGCATTTGCGCGGCGTCACGTCCCGCTCCGCAAACGGCGCCGGCGCCGGTGATGACGACGCGCGGTTTCATTGCGTCGTGACCAACTCGGGATGGCGCAGCACGACGCAACTGTTCGAGCCGCCGAAGCCGAACGAATTGGAGAGCGCGATGCGCACCTTCTGCCGGCGCGGACGTTCCAGTACCAGATTGAGATCGCAGTCGCGATCCGGCTCGCGATAGTTCGCGTTGACGGGCATCTCGCCGTGCTCGATTGCGAGCGCGCAGATCGCGACTTCGACGGCGCCGGCCGCCGCGATCAGGTGTCCCATCATGCTCTTCGTGGAGCTCACGAAGACGCGCTTCGCGTCGTCGCCAAAGACAGCATGGATCGCCGCGGTCTCGCTGCGATCGTTCATGCCGGTCGAGGTGCCGTGGGCGTTGATGTAATCGACGTCGGCGGGGCTCGCCTTCGCGTCGGCGAGCGCCGCGCGCATCGACTGGATCGGTCCGTCGCCGTCGGGCGGCGAATCGGTGATCCGATACGACGACAGCGAATTGCCGTCGCCGGCGAGCTCGGCATAGATGCGCGCGCCGCGGCGCCGCGCCGATTCCCACTCCTCGAGCACCAGAAAGCCCGCGCCTTCGACGAGCACGAAGCCGTTTCGCGTCGCGTCGAACGGCCGGCTCGCGCGCTGCGGCGTGTCGTTGTCGGTCGATACGGCCGAAAGAAGACAAAAGCCGGCGAGGCCGACCGGGCTGATCATCGAATCGAAGCCGCCCGCGAGCGCGCGGTCGACGGCGCCACGGCGAATGAGCTTCAGCGCGGTGCCGATCGCCTGTCCGCCGGATGCGCACGCGGTGTGGACCGATGTCGCATAGCCGCGGATGCCGAAGCGGCGCGTGAGGAGTGCGACGCCTGCGGTGCTCTGGCTGCGGCAGAACGCCAGTGGATCGGCGGCCGATGGGTCGGACAGGAGCCTTTGCGCACTTATTTCGCCATCGCGCGCGGAATGGCGCTGGACCTGCGACAGATCGGCGAAGTCGACGCCCATCATGCCGGTGCCGACCGCGCAGCCCCAGCGCTCGCCATCTTCGTCGGTCGGAGCGATTCCCGCGTCGCGCATCGCCTCTTCGGCCGCGGCGAGTGCGAAGCGATGCGAGCGGTTGGCGAACTTCAAGAGCTTGCGCGGCGCGGTGATCGTGCGTTCGTCGAAACCTTTCACCTCGGCGGCGATGCGCGTCGAAAACCCGGACGCGTCGAACAACGTGATCGCGGCGGCCCCGCTGTTCACATCATGAAGCGATGCCCATGTGGCGGCGACATCGTTGCCGAGTGGCGTGACGAGGCCGATGCCGGTGATCGCGACGCGCCGCATCATCTGACCGCTAGCTCGAGTCGCGCACTCGCGACCAGTTTGTCGTCGGTTCGTGCGGACAACGTCGCTTTCGCGGTGCCGTCGTCTTTGCGGGCCAGCTCGACGTTTAGATCGAGCCTCTGCGACGGCGCGATGAACGAGCGCATCTTGACGTGCGTAATCCGGGACGCGTACGCCGAGCGACCGAGCGCGGCGGGTTCTCGCGCGGCGTCGAGCGAAAGACGCATCATCGTATCGAGCAGAAGCGTTGCCGGAAATACCGGCCGGCGCGGAAAGTGATCGGCGAAGAACGGCGCCGAGGCGGGAACGTCGAGGCTTGCGCGAATGCTTTCGCCGGGCACGCGCTCGACGATGCACAACGGAATTTCGTGGATGCCGTCGAATCGGCCGGCGGACGCGCCTTCACCGCGCAGGAGCATAAGCCGCGCGCGAAGCGCATCGGGACTGTCGAACTCCGCCAACGGAAGCATGGGGCCGAGACAGTCCACCAGCTCGATGATCGGTTTGCCATCGATCGACGCATGGCCGTTGTACGCGACCGCCTCGTCGTCGCATTGCTGGATCTCAACGCCGAGATCGAGTGCGTCTCCAGGAGTCGCATCACCAAGGAATCGCGTTTCCGTCGCGAGGGCTGCGACGGGCCTTCCCCGAAAGTCGATCTGCTCCATCGCGACCCAGGCCGCGAGCTGTCCTACGGCCTCTGCGACCAGCGCCGACGAGAACGACGCGACGTGCGACGGAATCGCGTAGCGTGCGCGGGCGCGCGTGTCGGGGACGAACTCGTCGATGCGATCGACGAAGGAGTAGGCGGCGAAGTGGGGATCGCAGGGGTCGGATACCATTTATCGAACGCCGAATCGGTCGGGCGCTACTCTTGCCCGATAAATGGTGTCTGACCGCACATTGGTCTCGGCTCAGACACCTTATTGCGTTTAAA
>DATFCW010000015.1:0-5542 GCA_035252665.1 Casimicrobiaceae bacterium
CTCGACGTTGATGAGCACCGCCATGACGGCGAGCAGCGCACCCGCGATCGCGCACAGGACGCGCGACGTGCGGACGAGCGCGCGATCGATCGCGGCAAGAAGCTCGCTCACACCGATCGACTACGTAACGCGCCTGGCTAGGATGCGCCGCACGCTTTCATCGCGTCCTGCTCGAGTTCCTTGCCCACACCGCCATTCTTCTGTGCCCAAGCGTCCCACATCGGCCGCATCATCGTTTGCGCACGTTTGCGATCGTCGGGTGTTGGCGCAACGAGACTCACCTTGTGCATTTCGAGGTCACGCCGTGCGGCCTTGTCGCCTTCCTCCGACATCGTCTGGTACTTGGGCTCCCATTCGCGCGCCTTGGCAAGAAACACTTGCCGCACATCGGCGGGCAGCTTCGCAAGCTCCCCGTCGTTCACCATCATCACCTGATGGCCCATCGTCATGTTGACCATGTAACCAGTGCGGACTATCTCGTAGGCGTGCCAATCGCTCGCTGACAGCGCCGACGTGATGGCGCCGTCGATGACCTTGCGCTCCAACGCGGGAATCACTTCGGCCGAGGTGATCGATACGGCGCTTCCGCCGAGGAGCTTCATCATCTCAACCTGCTCGGGATTCCAGGCACGGACCTTGAGTCCCTTGAGATCAGCGAGGTGCTCCACCGGACGGTTCAGCCAGAAGTTTTGCGGTGGCATCGTCCAGTGCATGACAGCCTTGATCCGGAACTTCTTTTCGAGCACCTCGTCGGCGATCTTGCGCACGGAAGGAATCGCCTTGTCGAATTCATCGTATGTAGTGCAGAGGAAAGGCAGCGATAGCACGTTGAGTTCTGGAACGTCGCCTGACGCGAAGCCGACGGCGACGTCGCCCATCTGAACCTGGTCGGTCGACACCGCGCGCATAACGTCGGGCGCCTTGTAAGGCAGCTCCCCGGCGGCGAACACGGTGATCTTCAACCGCCCGTTGGTCGCTTTCGTCACGTCCTCCGCAAATGCTCGGTTGAGTTGCGCCGGCTTGTCGTTGACGGGGAAGTACGTAAAGAAGCGCCACTCGGTGACCTGCGCGCGCACGGTCGGCGCAGGCAGCATTGCGATCAGGAAGGCGCACCCGATCGCGCAACGTGCCGACAATCGCTTCATGATTCGCTCTCCAAGGCGCCGGTCGTGGTCCGGCATGGCGACCGACTGTAGACGCGAAGGCGTGCAAACGCAATCGCGCAAATTGCCGGCGATTTGTTGCAAACGGGCCGACCGGCGCGCGCGATCAGCGCTTCGTATGGACGGCCGGCGCCGGCGTCGCGGCACTTTGCGCCGTAGCGAAACGGCCCGCCTGGTCGTAGATCGCGGTCATCGTGCGCATGAAGGCGCCGGCGTCGCGCACGACATTGCGTTCGCCCGACAACCATGAAAGCGCGGGAATGAGGGTCGTCTCGCGAACGCGGCGATATTCCATGCACGCCTCGTCGCCAGTGGGCGTTGTCTCGTAGTGACGCTCGCGGCCGCGAGCGTCGATCTTGACGAGGCCCGCGGCGACAAGCTTTTTCAGCGCATACGTCACGAGATGCGTGTCGTCGACATTCAGCACCATGCAAATCTCCGAGACGCGGCGTCCGCGTGCGCGGTGATTGACGGCGTGCAGAACCAGTATGTCGAGCGCGCTCAAGCCCCGGTAGTGCGCGGCTTCCATGCAATTCACGACCCATCGCTCGAAGCCGAACATAAGGATGATCAACGAAAACTCGAACTCGGAAAGCTCGCGGCTTTGCGCGCTTGCGACGAATGGATGCGGCTCGCCGGGGACGGGAACCGGGGCGGCAGGTCGAGCGGATGAAGAGCGTGCTGAACGGGCAGGTCGTTTCGGCATCGCGTGCGGAAGGCGCTGGAGGACCTCGTCTGTCCTAGAGAAGTTGAGGGCAACTCTAGCATTCGACAGTCGTCTGTCGAAATCGGATCGTTCCATTCGACCAGACAGTGAAGGCTTCCATTCCAGGAGCCGCCGAACAGTGTGGAGCTGCGATGGAATTCGTATCGACGAGCATGAAAGTGGCGTGGCAATGGGCGCAGCGGATCGCACCGTTCCTTGTGCTCGAGGCACTGTTGCCGGGCGGGACGCTGCTTGCGCTGCTGCTTTCTCTATCCGCGCCGTGCCCTGAACGCGCCCCTCGGGGAAATTCGCGGCGTTGCGCGCTTTGATAGCGAGTACGATGGGTCATGACCGGCTGCCCAACCCTGTCTCACATTGAAGCGGCGTGAAATGACCTACATCGATGCATTCGTACTGGCCGTCCCGACCTGGCCGTCCCGACCGCTAACCGTGAGCGATATACGAAGTTCGCCGAGGAGGCGGCCGCAATCTTCAAGGAGCACGGCGCGCTTACCATGGTCGAATGCTGAGGTGATGACGTGCCGCAGGGCAAGATCACCTCGTTTCCCATGGCCGTCCAGTGCAAGGACGACGAGACAGTTGTCTTTGCGTGGATCACCTGGCCATCGCGCGCCGCGCGTGACGAGGGGATGAAGAAGATAGTGGCCGATCCGCGGGTGCAACCGGATCGCAACCCGATGCCGTTCGACGGCAAGCGATTGATCTATGGGGGCTTCGAAGTCATCGTCGATGCGTAGAGCTTCTTCGGGTTGCGCGCGCTGGATTGTTTCGTCCTGATTTTTCTACCGGAGCCTGACCTCGCATTTCCTCGCTCTCGCCGCTGATTACGACGGCACGATCGCCCGCGATGGCGTCGTCGACGATGCAACGGTCGCGGCGCTCGCGAGATTGAAGCAGACCGGCCGCCAGCTCGTTCTCGTAACCGGTCGCCAGCGCCCCGACCTCGAGCGTGTGTTTCCGAAGCTCGGGTTGTGCGATCTCGCCGTCCTCGAAAATGGCGCGTTGCTCTACGACCCGGCAACACGTTCACAGCGTGCCCTTGCCCCGCGTGCATCCGACGCGTTCGTCGATGCGCTCCGCGCGCGGGGCGTCTCGCCGCTGTCGGTCGGCTTTTGCATCGTCGCGACCCGGCAAGCATGCGAGGCCATCGTGCGCGACGTCATCCGCGACCTCGGTCTCGATATGGACATCGCGCTCAACAAAGGCGCGCTCATGATCCTTCCAGCCGGTGTCGACAAGGCGAGCGGGCTTCGCGCCGCCATTGATGCGATCGGACTCCGGCCGAACAGCGTGCTCGGCGTCGGCGATGCCGAAAACGATCTTGCGTTTCTTCACGTCTGCGGCTGTTCGGCGGCCGTTGCGAATGCGCTTCCGGTCGTACGCAAAGAAGTGGACGTCCGCCTGCCCCAGGAGAACGGCGCGGGCGTCGTCGAGCTCATCGATCGCCTGCTTCGCGACGAACACGCGCTCGTTGCGTCGGGGCGCGACTCGTAGGAGCAATTCGCTCGGCTTGGCAGTTACCACCAGGGAAGCTAAGCTCGGGTCGAGGAGCCGTGAAGTCGCCGTTTCTCCCAAGGGAGCCGCCCATGATCACGACCATGCTTGCGCTTGCAGCATCGCTTGCAATGCCCGCGGCGATTTCGCAGCAACTGCCCGTCGATGTTTATGCGGACGAGGTGCGCAAGGCCGACTCATTGGGCATCGCGATGAGCTATCTCGATCACGAGCGGCAAAGGAGCATGATCAAACTCGTGAAAACGAAGAAGGGCGTAACGCTCGTCGTGGGCGGAATGAGAGTGACGCAGGACAATGTCGATGCCTATCGGATGGAAAACGAGCACAAGCTGAAGGTTTTGACGGAGGAGATTGCAAGGCGCGGCTCCGCCTCCGTGGCGGGCGATTATTTCGTGCGCGATCCAGCGGGGGCGAGCGAGACGCGCGTCCCGGCGTGCTCACCCACGCAGGACGTCGGCCCCCTCACGCTCGTCCAGGATGGAACCACGATCGAGTTTCACGATACCGCCGGCAAATGGTCCGGGTACGGAGTGGTGGTAGAACACATGTTCGCCGTCGTTCCCGGGTCGCGGGATCAAGTGTCTCCCCGGATGTTGTCGGGCGTCGTCTCCGACGGTGCCATGTTGCTGCTGTTGTCGGACAACAGCGTATCGGCTGCCAATCCAACCGGAAAGCGAGCCGCGTGTCGCCTCGCGATTCTGAGCAGGAAGCAAGGCGAGAGAAGAACGGACGTGAAATAGCCGCTGACTATGTCCAACGAATCGAAGCTGCATCCGCAAACGCTCGCCGCGCAAGGGTTGGGGCGCGTCGCCGATCCGTATCGCGACATCGTTCCGCCGATCTATCTGTCCACGACGTACGAGCGTGGCGCCGACGGAAGCTTTCCGGGTGGTCGCATCTATTCGCGCGCCGACAATCCGAGCTTCGATCAGATCGAGGCGCTGATTGCCTCGCTCGAAGGCGCCGCGGGCGCGCTGGTCTTCGCGTCGGGTCAGGCGGCCGCGGCCGCGGTGTTTCAGGCGCTCGCGCCCGGTGATCGCGTGCTCGCGCCGCGCAACATGTACTGGGCGCTGCGAAGCTGGATGTCGCAGTTCGCATCGCAATGGGGTATCGCGCTCGATTTCTACGTGAACGATTCGATCGACGATTTCACGCGGAAGGCGCGCGAGCATCGACCATGCCTCGTCTGGATCGAGACGCCTGCCAATCCGACGTGGGACGTCACGGACATCGCCGCGGTCTGCCAGATTGCGCGCGACGTCGGCGCGACGGTCGCGGTCGATTCGACCGTGGCGACGCCGCTCCTCACGTGTCCGCTCGAGCTCGGAGCTCAGATCGTCATGCACTCCGCCACCAAATACATGAACGGCCACTCGGATGTTATTGCTGGCGCGCTCGCGACATCGCACGACGATGAGCTCTGGCAACGCATTCGCTACGTGCGAAGCGCCGGCGGTGCGCTGCTCGGGCCGGTCGAAGCGTGGCTTCTGCTGCGCGGCATGCGAACGATGCCGCTTCGCGTGGCGACCGCGTGTGCGAACGCGCAGACGATCGCGCGGCATTTCGATCGGCATCCAAGGCTTTCTCACGTTTTGTATCCAGGGCTCGAGACGCATCCCGGCCACGCGGTCGCCGCGAAACAGATGCGCGGTGGATTCGGCGGCATGCTGTCGCTGCGCTTGCGCGACGGCGAGGAAGCGGCGAAGATGTTCACCGCCCGGCTGCGCGTCTTCAAGCGCGCGACCTCGCTCGGATCGGTCGAGAGTCTCGCCGAGCATCGCGCGAGCGTCGAAGGTCCGGGCTCGCAATGTCCGCCGGATCTCGTTCGGTTGTCGATCGGCGTCGAGCACGTCGACGATTTGATCGCCGACATCGAGCAGGCCTTGGGATAGATTTCGGATTCGTGCCGCGACCATCCAGCTTGAAGGCATTCGACGATTTTCCGGGAACCGATGCCGCCAAGTGGGCGAAGATCGTTCGCGACGCGGGCGTGCCGAGGCAGTGAAGTCTCCACCTCTCAGCGTCTGCGTCCCCACGTTCAACGGTAGCCGATTTCTCGGCCCGTGCTTGACAAGCATCCTCGGCCAGACCTTCACCGACTTCGAGCTGATCCTCGTCGACGACGTGTCGAGCGACG
>DATFCW010000016.1:0-5122 GCA_035252665.1 Casimicrobiaceae bacterium
AGGTGTGGAAGGAGTTCTTCCGCTCGCCTCCGCCGCGCACGACCGTGCAGGTGAGCGGGCTGCTCGTGCCCGGTTGCCTGGTCGAGATCGATCTCATCGCAGTCAAGCCTGCAGTTCCGCGTCGCGTGATCACCGGCGCGGCAACGCCCACGCCGATGGCGCACTACAGCCAGGGCGTGCTCGTCGGCGACACGCTATACGCGGCGGGACAGATCGCCTCCGACTATCGGACCGGCGTTCCGCCCGAGGCGCGCCGCGACAAGGCATTTCCGCATTACGCATCGGACATCGAGCGGCAGACGCGCTACGTGCTCTCGAACATTCGCTCGGTCTTCGAGGCGGCCGACTGCACGTTCGCGGACACCGTCAAGGCGCAGGTCTTCCTCACCGACCTCGACGATTTCGTGCATTTCAATCGCGTATGGCGCGAGTTCTTCCCCTCGCCGCCGCCGCGCACGACGATCCAGATCGGCGCGCTGCTCGTTCCCGGTTGCCGGATCGAAATCGACCTGACCGCCGTGCATGCGCGCGTCGCGCGCAAGGTGATCGATACGGCGGATTCGCCGACGCCGATGGCGCACTACTGCCAAGGGATGCTCGTTGGCGACATGCTCTACGCCGCGGGACAACTCGCATCGCATGCGTCGAGCGGCATCGCCGACGAGGCGCGCCAGGATCCGGCGTTTCCCTATTACGGATCGAACATCCAGAAGCAGACGCGATACATTCTTACCAATCTTCGGCGCGTATTCGAGGCTGCGGGCTGCTCCCTCGATGACGTCGTGAAGTCGCAGGTGTTCCTGACCGACCTGAACGATTTCTACTACTTCGATCAGGTATGGAAGGAGTTCTTCCCCTCGCCGCCACCGCGCACGACGTTGCAGGTGAGTGGTTTGCTCGTGCCGGGTTGTCGCGTCGAGATCGACCTGGCCGGATGCAAGCGGTAGTGCTGTCCATCGCGAAGCGGACGACGTGAGAATCGACATCCACAACCACGTGATCCCGTCGCGGATCATCGACGGGATCGCGCGCTCGCCGGATCGATTCGCGGCACGGATCGAAGGTCCGCCGGACGCGCGGAGCATGAATCATGCGAAAGGCTATGTCTATCCGCTGTTCGCCGAGTTTCACGATGTCGAGGCGAAGCTCGAGTCGATGGACCGCAAGGGCATCGACGTCGCCGTCATCTCGCCCGCGCCGCCGATGTTCTACTACTGGGCGGACATCGACGTGGCAATCGAAGCGGCGCGCCTCGTCAACGATGGCATCGCCGACATGGCGGCGGCCAACCCGCGACGTCTTCGCGGCATGGCGACGATCCCGCTGCAGCATCCCGACGCGGCCATCGCCGAAATGGAACGCGTCGTGCGCGAATACGGCTTCAAGGCCATCGAGATCGGCACGTCGGTCGAAGGCGCGCAGATTTCCGAGCCGCGATTCCGGCCGATCCTGCGCCGCGCGCAGGAGCTTCGACTCTTCGTGTTCGCGCATCCTTACTATGTCGGCGCGAAGCACGGGCTCGAATGCTACTACCTCACCAACCTGATCGGAAACCCGCTCGACACGGCGACGATGCTCGCGAACCTGATGTTCAGCGGCGCGCTCGACGAGCTCGCCGAGCTTCGGATCTGCCTCGCGCACGGCGGAGGATTCGCGCCTTATCAAATCGGCCGCCTCGTGCATGGTCATCGGGTGCGCGCGGAGACGCGCGCGCAGTCGGCGACGTCGCCGCTCGCGTTGTTGCGTCGCCTGTACTTCGACAGCCTCGTCTTCGATCCGGTCGCGCTACGCTACCTGATCGATCTCGTCGGCGCCGACCACGTCTGCATCGGCACGGATTCTCCGTTCGATATGGGCGATGAAGCGCCGGCAGACACCGTTGCATCGATTCCGAGGCTCAGCGACGCCGAGCGCGAGCAGATCTGCTGCGGCACGGCGCTGCAGCTATTGGGCGAGGCGTGACGACAGGCGCATCGAGCTTTCGGGAGCGAAAGGAGGCAATCGTGCCGTCGAATGACGTGGGTATGAGCGTGCGCGCACGGGTTCCCTACGAGCCGATTACGCGCCGCCGCCCGCTGCACCTGCCGCACGATGCGCGCGTCGCGGTATGGACCATCGTCAACGTCGAGAACTGGAACCCCAGCGGTCCGATGCCGCGTGCCGTTCTGCCGCCGCCGATGGGCCAGCCGCTGCTTCCCGACGTACCGAACTGGGCGTGGCACGAGTACGGCATGCGCGTCGGCTTCTGGCGGTTCGTCGATACGTTGTCGAGGCGCGGGTTGCGTGCGACGTTTGCGGTGAACGGGAGCGCATGCGCGGTGTATCGCGAGGCATGCGTCGCCGCACGCGGCGCGAACTGGGAATTCATGGGGCACGGTTTCGTGCAGACGCCGATGCACAAGGTCGACGACGTGCGTTCGGCGATCGCGAAAACGATCGATGCGATCGCCGAGCTCGCCGGCAAGCCGCCGCGCGGCTGGGAGAGCCCCGGACTGACCGAGACCGACGAGACGATCGATCTCCTCGCCGAAGCGGGCATCGAATACGTTGCCGATTGGGTGCTCGACGAGCAGCCGGTGCTCGTCAACACGCGCTCCGGCCCGATCGTCTCGGTTCCGTACACCGTGGAGATCAACGACGTCGTGATCAGCGCCGTGCAACAGCAACCGTCGGACGAAATCCTGCGGCGCGGGCGCGATCAGTTCGACCGGCTTTATTCGGACGGCGCGAATGCGCCGAGGGTGATGGCGATCTCGATTCATCCGTACCTGACCGGCGTCCCGCATCGGATCAGGTACCTCGAAGCGCTTTACGACTACATTCTCGGACACGACGGCGTCGTCATGTGGACGGGCGCCGAAATTCTCGACTGGTATCGCGAGCAGATCGCCGCCGGCGACGAAGCCCGCAGCGCACGGTAGTCATGCAAACGGCTCCCGTTGGAGCGGGAGCCGCTTGTCGACGATGACCCGAGCGTGATCAGCCGCCCTGCTGCTCGCGCTCGCGTCGGTTCTGCGATTCGCGTTGCGCCTGCTGCTGATGCTGTGCCTGCTCCTGATGTTGTGCCTGCTGCTGACGTTGTGCCTGCTGCTGTCGCGCCTGGGCCTGTTGCTGTGCACGTGCTTGCGACTGCTCGCGTGCCTGGGTCTGCTGACGCGCTTGCGCCTGCTCGCGTTCACGCGTCTGCGCCTGCTGCGTGCGCTCGGCTTGCGCCCGTTGTGTGGCCTGCGCTTGCTCCCGTTGTCGGGTCTGTGCCTGCTGCGTCCGCTCCGCCTGGCGCTGCTGTTGCGCGTTTGCCTGCTCGCGTTGTCGCGCTTGCGCCTGTTGCGTGCGCTCGGCTTGCGCCCGTTGTGTTGCCTGCGCCTGCTCCCGTTGTCGGGTCTGTGCCTGCTGCGTGCGCTCCGCCTGGCGCTGCTGTTGCGCGTTTGTCTGCTCGCGTTGTCGCGCCTGCGCCTGTTGCGTACGTTCGGCCTGGCGTTGCTGCTCCGCTTGGGCTTGTTGCTGCTGGCGCGTCTGGGCTTGTTGCGCACGCTGCGCCTGTGCCTGCTGTGCGGATGACGGCCTCCCCTGCGGCGCCGCTTGCGCTTGCTGGACGCGTGCCGTGAAGGCGCGCTGGACAACCTGATCGCGCGGCCGATAGTGATACCGACTGCTTTCAAGCGTGTGCTGCTCGGCGAGGCTCGGATAGCGATTGCCGGTGTACTGGCGCTGATATGTCGGCAGTGGCGCCGGCGCCGGCACGTCGTTACGATTCCAGCGGTCCCAGTTGCGGTGACGCTCTTCCCAGGTGCGTCCCCAGTGCTCGCCCCAGTGCGGCGCATCGCTCACCGACCAGCTACGAAAGTAGACCGGCGGTCTGACGTAATAACGAACCGGAACCCGAAGCAGGAAGAAAGGCACCTCGTCGGGATAGACGACTTCCCATGGCCCGTCGTACCAGGTGCTTGCGTACCAGTTCGTGCCGTCGAAAACCCAGAACATGCCGTCGTAGAAAAAATAGTTCGCCCCGAGGTTCGGCGCGTAATACACCGGATACCCGGGAATGCGGACAAGCTCGGGATAGCTGTTCAAATTGACGCCGATGCTGACGCCCGGCGTGCTGAATCCAAAGCTGACTTGGGCAGATGCCGTTGGTGCGAGCGCGGACGCACTCGCGGCCGAAACGACGATCGCCAAGGCGGCAAGACCTTTGCGCATGAGACGGTCCTCCATCATTGGCCGCGAATGCGGCATCCGGAACATCGTAGCGGCGCGCCATGTCGTCTGCTATCGGCGCGCCTCCGCCCGTTGGGTAGGACGCGGACTACTCCTACATCCGCGCCCAGCGAAACTTCTCGTCGATTCCTACAGCAGTAGGCGGGCGGCGCCGATTCCCTGCCGTCGCGCGACGGGCGATCATGCAGCCATTCACAACGAAGGAGGCCACCATGCGTTACGCTGCCGTTCAGACCATCGATGGATCGAGGTCGCACTGGCACCGATGTGCGAGGACCGAGGATGCGCTCGATCCGATCCGCGGCATTCTTCTGGCAGCGCTGATTTCGATCGTCGGTTTCTGGCTTCCGCTCGCGCTCACGTTGTCCCGGTAGCGCTTCGTCGTCAGTACGTCTCGACGTGCAGACGGTTCTTTGCAAGAAGCGTCGGCTTCATCGCGTCGAAATCGAGTCCATGCTCGCGGCACACATCGCGAAACGCATCGAGTACGCCCGTTTCCATGCCCTTCACGCCGCAGACGTAGATGTAGCAGTCGTCGTCCTGCAATAGCCGAGCGACTTTCTGTGCTCGTTCGCGAATGCGGTCCTGCACGTAGGCCTTCGGTTGCCCCGGCGCGCGCGAGAACGCGAAATTCACGTCGATGAAATCCTTCGGCAGTTTCATGAGCGGCCCGAAGTACGGCAACTCGTCGACGACGCGCGCACCGAAGAACAGCAGCAGGTCGCCACCTTCGTTTTGCCCACGACGACGCCGCCGCCACTCGGTCATCGCGCGCATTGGCGCCGATCCGGTGCCGGTGCAGATCATCATCAGCGACGCGCCGGGATGGTTCGGCATCAGATAGCTCTCGCCGTACGGCCCGACGACGCGCACTTCGTCGCCGATTTTCAGATCGCATAGATAGTTC
>DATFCW010000017.1:0-7147 GCA_035252665.1 Casimicrobiaceae bacterium
TAGGGTCAGCTTCCGGGCAACGAGAACGCCTCGGGGAAGACCAGGTCTTTCCAGCTATTCGGCTTCGTTCGCAGCATGCCACTGCTCGCCATGTACTCGGCGAACGGCATCAGGTTCTTCGGCGTAAGCGAATAGACGACCTGCGGATCGGCGAGCAGCTTCGCGATCGACTCGACCGATTGCTTCGAATTGTCGAGCTTCAGGTAGATCTTCGTCGCGTCCTCGGGGTGTTGCTTGATGTATTGCGTTGCCTCCTCGAGCGCGCCCCAAAGCGCCTTCATGATCTTCGGATGCTGATCGTGAAAACGCGTCGTGGTCCACAGGCAGAAGAGCGTCGCGGGACCACCCAGGATCTGATACGAGTCGATGACCTTGTGCATGCCGGGCAGCGCGAGCTCCTGTCCGTAGAACGGGATGCTCGCGAAGTGCGCGGTGATGCCCGAGCGCGTCGAGAGCGCAACGACGGCGTCCGGATGCGAATACGCGATCTGCATCTTGTCGAAGCGCGTGCGCTGATCCTTTCCGAACATCTTTTCCGCCGCGATGCCGAGGAGGATTGCCTGCGTCGAGGTTTTCACGGCAGGAACCGCGATGCGATCGTCAGGCGTGAAATCGGCAAGCGTCTTGATCCGCGGGTTATTGGCGACGAGGTAGACCGGCTGCTGGCTCAGCCCCGAGATCATCTTGACGGGATTGTCGGTGCCGCGTGTCCGATCCCACAGGACCAGAAAGCTCGTCGGACCGGCGACGACGATGTCGAGCTTCCCTGAAAGCAGCCCATCGTTCAACACGGCGGGGCTGCCGATCGCATGGTAATGGACGGCGAAATCGCCGACGCCCTCGGCCTTCGCGTGCTTCTCGACAAGCCCGCGTTCCTGCATCACGTACGCCTGCAGGTAGCCGATGCCGAGCTGTCGTCCGATGTTGATCTCGATGGCGTTCGCCGGCCGCGCAACGAGCGCCATGACGGCGATTGCCAGGCAAGCGAGGCGATGCATGACACCGAGATGCGCCGACATGGCATTGGCTCCTTCAAAGATCATCGATCCACCTTGTCGGTCACGCCAGGACCCACCACGCCGAGTCCTACGCGAAGCGCCTCCGTTTCCATGATGTCGTTCGGCATCACGTTGGCGATGTTCACGTCCGGGCCGAATTCGCGTACCAAAAACTTCTTCATGTCCTCGATCGCGGACAGCGTAATGCCCGAGATCCATGGACCCGGCAGCTCGATCAGCACCTTCGAAAAGTCGATCGCATTCCGAAGCGCAACGATCAACGCGCGATTGGGCTCGCCCGCGTGCATCAGCTCGGCGGCTTCGATCAAAACCAGCTCGCAACCCGCTGCAAAGCATGTTCGCGCCTGCTCGGCGAGGAGCCCGGCATCGGTCTTCGTATCCTTCGATCCCACTTCACCGAAGACGGCGAGCCCGCAATCGAGCGCGAGGCGGATCTGGTCGCGGCGCTCCGCATCGGGGAGGGGCACGCAGTTGTCGGAGATCTCGACCGTCTCGAAGCCGACGCGTCGCGCCTCGTTCAGGAAGCGCGGCAGCGCGTCCTTGCCGTAGGTCGCGTAGACGTACTCCTGGAACTGGCCGCCCAGGAACGGACGCGCGCCGCGTGCGCGATACAAGTCGAGCTTGCGACGCAGCACGTCGGGTTCGTAAAGACGCGACGTGCCCACGGCGATCTTGACGAGGTCGATGTAGCGGCCCGCGAGGTCGAAGATGTCCTCGGCGTAGCGATAGGGAAGGCCGAAGTCGGCGACCATCGTGAGCCCGGTGCGGCGCGGCTTGTGCTGGCTGCGCGCCGCGGGAAGCTCGACGAAGGCGAAGGGGGAGGTCGACGACGTGTCGGAAGCGGCCATTACGTTCCTCTGTAGCAATCGAGTGACGGGCAAACCGATCGGGCATTTCGAACTTGCGGTCGATCGGCAGCACGCTCATCGTACAACGTGGCCGGCGTAAGCTTCGGTCTCTTCCGAAACGCGAATCCCGCTTCCGTGCATACGAGTCAGCGCGTCGTCGTCATCGGCGGCGGCGTCATCGGGCTCTGCGTCGCGTATTGTTGCGCGGCGAAGGGAGACGACGTCGTTGTGCTCGAGCGCGGCGAGCCCGAGCGCGATGGCTGCTCGTTCGCCAACGCCGGCATGATCGTGCCGAGCCATTTCGTGCCCCTCGCGAGTCCGGGCGTTGTCGCACTCGCACTGCGCAGCTTCTGGAAGCGCGCAAGCCCGCTCTATATAAAGCCGCGCGCGAGCGTCGATCTTCTCGCATGGGGCGCAAGGCTCATTCAGGCAGCGAATCGCGCGCACGTCGAGCGTGCCGCGCCGCTTTTGCGCGACCTTCATCTTGCAAGCCGCGCGTTGTTCGAGGAATGGGCGGCGCGCTTCGAGAACGCGTTCGATCTCGTCGAGCGAGGGCTGCTCGTATTGTGCAGAAGGAATCGCGCGCTCGAGGAGGAGGGGCACGTCGCGGAATTCGCTCGCCGTCTGGGCATGCCAGCGACGGTGCTCGATGCGGCCGCTGTCGCCGCGCTCGAGCCCGGCATGCGGATGAGCGTCGTGGGCGGCGTGCACTTTCCGCTCGACGGTCACGTGTCGCCTTCGCCGCTCATGAATTCGCTTCGCCGCGAGTCGCAGGCGCTCGGGGCAGCGTTGCGTCATCGAATCGACGTGCGCGCGTTCCGAATGAACGGCAGGCGCATCACCGCGATCGACACGAGCGATGGCATCGTCGAAGGCGACGAATTCGTTCTCTGCGCGGGCGTGTGGTCATCCGAGCTTGCGCGGAAACTGGGCCTTTCGTTGCCGATGCAGGCGGGGAAGGGCTACAGCCTGACGCTCGACGATCCACCGTCGTCGCCGCGCATTTGCGCAATCCTTTCCGAGGCACGCGTTGCCGTCACGCCGATGGGCGACACGCTGCGTTTCGGCGGCACGATGGAGATTACGAACATCGATGAGCGCGTCGACCCGATTCGCATAAGAAGCATCGTCGATTCGGTCGCGGCGTACTATCCCGACATTGCGCTGTCGCATTTCGCCAACGCGACGATTCGCAGCGGCCTTCGTCCATGCTCGCCGGACGGGCTTCCGTACATCGGTCGCTTTCGCCGCTTCGAGAACCTGTCGGCGGCAACGGGGCATGCGATGATGGGCGTGAGCCTCGCGCCGATCACTGGTCGGCTGATTGCGCAGTTGCTATCGGGAGAGGCGCCGTCGCTCGACATTGCGCTGCTCGATCCCGATCGGTTTGCGAGGCAAGTGGGCCATTGACAGGGCACGGGACGCGAACGATGAAGGTTGAGTGGAGAGGCGTCATTCCCGCGATCACGACGCCGTTCGATGCTTCCCATCGAATCGACGACGGCTTCCTCGCCGAGCATGCGCGCTGGCTGGTCGGGCACGGCTGCACGGCGCTCGTGCCGATCGGCTCGCTCGGCGAATCGGCGACGCTCGAAGCCACGGAAAAGCGCAAGGTCATCGAAACATGCGTCAACGCCGTGGGCGACCGCGTACCGGTGATTCCGGGGATCGCGGCGCTGTGCACGGCCGAGGCCGTTTCGCTTGCGCGCGACGCGAAAGCGATCGGCGCGAGCGGACTGATGATCTTGCCGCCCTACGTCTATAGCACCGACTGGCGCGAGATGAAGACACACGTGCGCGCGGTGATCGCCGCGAGCGATCTGCCGTGCATGCTCTACAACAATCCTATCGCGTACAAGACCGATTTCGTGCCGCGCCAGATCGCCGAGCTCGCCCGCGAGCTTCCCAATCTTGCCGCGGTCAAGGAATCGAGCATGGACGTTCGCCGTGTCGCGGCGATTCGCGCGCTGATCGGCGATCGGCTGTCGATTCTCTGCGGCGTCGACGATGCGATCGTCGAGGCGATCGGCGCCGGCGCAGTCGGCTGGATCGCGGGCCTCGTAAATGCATTTCCCGCCGAATCGCTCGCGCTGTTTCGTTTCGCGGCCGAGGGCCGGCGCGACGAGGCGTTCGGACTGTATCGCTGGTTCCTGCCGCTGCTTCGGATGGACACGGTGCCGAAGTTCGTGCAGCTCATCAAGCTTGCGCAAGAGCGTGTCGGCATGGGAAACGCACGCGTTCGCGCGCCGCGCCTCTCGCTCGAAGGCGATGAGCTTCGCGAGGCCAACGCGATCATCGAGGAGGCGCTCGCGACGCGACCGTCGCTGAAAGCTGATAGCCGATAGCTGAACATGACCGACGCCATCTCGCAATCCATTCGCGCCGAAGGCATCGATAGCCTGCGCCCGGTTCTGATGGGGACACGGCACATGGCGGTCGCGGGCCACTATGGCGCGGCGCACGCCGCGTTCACGATCCTCGAGGGAGGCGGCAACGCAATCGACGCAGGCGTTGCAGCAGGCATCGCGCTCGGCGTGCTGCAGAGCGATCTCGTCAACGTCGCCGGCGTCGCGCCGATCATGATCCGGCTCGCGAAAACGGGCGAGATCCTGACGATCAGCGGGCTCGGCACATGGCCGCGCGCGATCACGCCGGATTTCTTCGCGAAGCGTTTCGGCGGGGCGATTCCGAACGGCGTGCTGCGCACGATCGTGCCCGCCGCGCCCGACGCGTGGATCACGGCGCTCGAGCGCTACGGCACGATGACCTTCGGCGACTGCGCGCAGGCCGCCATTCGCTTCGCGCGCGACGGCTTCCCGATGTATCCGCTGATGTCGCAGATGATCGCGATGCACATGGACGATTACGCTCGCTGGCCATCGAGCGCCGCGATCTATCTGCCCGATGGGCGTCCTCCGCGTCCGGGCGAGCGCTTCGTGCAGCGCGATCTCGGACGGACGCTTTCGTATCTCGTCGATTGCGAAAAGGCTGCATCGGGCAGAGGACGCGCCTCCGGGTTGCGGGCGGTGCGCGATGCGTTCTATCGCGGCGACATCGCGCGCGCGATCGTCGCGTATCACCGTGAGCACGACGGACTCATGACCGCGGAGGATCTCGCGAGCTTCCGCGTCGCGATCGAGCGGCCGGTGCACACCCCCTTTCGCGATCTCGACGTCTACACGTGCGGACCGTGGTGCCAGGGTCCGGCGCTGCTCGAGATGCTCAACATCGTCGGCGGCCTCGATCTCCACACGATGGGTCACAACTCGGTCGATTACGTGCACGCGCTGACCGAGACGATCAAGCTTGCGTTCGCCGATCGCGAGCGCTACTTCGGCGATCCGCGATTCGTCGACATGCCGATTGACACGCTCCTATCGGCGTCGTATGCGAAGGAACGACGCGCAGCGATTCGCGCCGATCGCGCATCGCCCGGCATGCCGGCTGCGGGTGTAATTGCCGGCCGTGATGAGAACAGTTCGCCGCGACCAACGCGCGAGCGCGCCTCGGCCGGCGCGCACGATACGTCGTGCGTGAGCGTCATCGACAAGGACGGGAACGTTTTCGCCGCGACGCCGAGCGATCCGTCCTACGACACGCCGGTCATCCCCGGCACCGGACTTTGTCCGTCGTCGCGCGGGTCGCAAAGCTTCGGCAATCCATCGCATCCATCGTGTCCTGCGCCCGGCAAGCGGCCGCGCCTCACACCGATGGTCGCGCTCGCGATGCTGCCCGACGGCAGTCCGATGCCGCTCAACACGCCGGGCGGGGACGTGCAGGCGCAGGCGCTGTTGCAGGTGCTGCTGAACATGAACGTGTTCGGAATGAATCCGCAGCAGGCCGTCGAGGCGCCGCGCTTCGCGTCGTACAGCTTCCCCGATTCGTTCGAGCCGCATTCGTATTCGCCGGGATTGCTCTACGTCGAAGATCGAATCCCGCAAGCGGTGCGCGAGGCGCTCACGTCGCGCGGTCACGAGGTGGCGACGTGGCCTGATTTCGTTTGGCGCGCGGGCGCTGTTTGCGTGCAGCGCGCGAATCGCGAAACCGGCATCATCGCGGCCGGTGCCGATCCGCGGCGGCCGTGCTACGCGGTGGGTTGGTAACACCCGTCCGCCGTACTATCATCGGCACCGAAGCGCTTTCGCACGATGCGCTTGGTCCTGAGCCGGTCGTAGATCGTTCGATTCGCGCAGGATCGTGCACCATCGCCGGTCGAGTCGGCTCAAGCCGAACTTCTCTAAGCAGAGGTCCTCATGCCCGCACGCTTGCCGATCGATCAGGAACGTCTTGACGCATTTTGTCGGCGTCACCGCATCGTTCGCTTGTCATTATTCGGTTCGGTACTGGCCGGAACCGCGGGACCCGACAGCGATATCGACCTGCTGGTCGAATTCGAGCCGGGCGCGGAACCGGGAATGCTCGCGCTCGCGTCGACGGAAACCGAGCTCTCGAAGTTGTTGCGAGGCAGGCGCGTGGACTTGCGCACGGCCCGGGATCTGAGCCGGCACTTCCGAGATGAGGTCGTGCGATCGGCCGAAGTTCAGTATGCGCGCTGACGATCGCGTTCGCGTCCTGCACATGCTCGACGCAGCCGAGACTGCCGTGCAGTTCATGTCCGGTCGCAAGCGCGAGATCTCGACCGGGATCGGATGCTGCTATTCGCGGTCGTGCGCGCCATCGAAGTCCTGGGCGAGGCCGCCGGAAAGGTGTCGCAGGAGACGCGAAGCATCGGTGTTGACGTGCCATGGTCATCGATCGTTTCGATGCGCAATCGACTCATCCATGGCTACTTCGATATCGATACGGAAATTGTCTGGAAGACGATGACGAACGAGATTCCGGCTTTGCTGCCCGCGTTGAAGGCGCTGCTCGATGAGCAGCTCGACACAGGTAACGAGAAATAGGAAACGCCGCCAATGGGCGGTCGCCATGTGAATGTCTGAGAGAACTTTGCTACGCCGTCGGCTGGTAGCGCGTCTTTGGCGCTTGCGTGATCGGTAGCGCCGCGAGGCGCTCGGGCACGATGCCGGTCGGCTTGTAGCGCAGCATCACGAGCAGGAACGCGGCGACCAGGAATTCGCGGATCGCGGCGGCTTGCACCGGCGTCACGCCCGGCACGAACGGAATCACGAAGCGGGTGGATTCGAGCAGGAACACGACGACGAACGCGCCGACGATCGCGCCCTTGTTGTTGCCGAGTCCGCCGCAGAGCAGCGCAAGCTTTATGTAGAGGGTGAGTAGCGGCACGAAGATGTCGGGCGCGATGTACGACGTGTAGTG
>DATFCW010000018.1:0-9745 GCA_035252665.1 Casimicrobiaceae bacterium
GAGGCGCGTTATCTCGTGCGGCGGGCATTCATCGAGCGCGCGCTCGACGTCGCGAAGCTCGGCATCGCCATCGAGCACATGCTCGATCGCGGGGGTCGACGTCGCGGGCGTTTCCTGCGCGACGTACGCGATCATCCACGCAGATGGCACTTCGATTGCGCCCGCGTCGGGAATGAGCTCGCCCCGGATCGCGGCAAAGAGGCTCGACTTGCCGGACCCGTTTGCGCCGACGACACCGACCTTGTGACGATGGTGGATCGTCAGGTTGGTGTCGTGAAGCAGCCGGCGCGCGCCGCGCGCGAGCGTCAGGTCGCGAATGCGCAGCATTACCGAAGTTCGAAGTCGTAGTCGACGACGAGCGGAGCGTGATCGGAGAAGCGCCGGTTCTTGTAGATCGACGCGCTTTGCGCCTTCGCCGCGATGCCCGGCGTCGCGATCTGGTAGTCGATGCGCCATCCGACGTTCTTCTTCCACGCCTGGCCACGGTTGGACCACCACGTGTATTGCTCCGCTCGCGGATCGACGCGGCGAAAGACGTCGACGAAGCCCATGTCGAACACGCGCGTCAACCATGCGCGCTCTTCGGGAAGAAAGCCGGAATTCTTCTGGTTGCCGCGCCAGTTCTTGAGGTCGATCGGTTGATGCGCGATGTTCCAGTCGCCGCACATTACGACTTCGCGGCCGCTGTCGACGAGCCGCTCGAGATGCGGCAGAAAGGCATCGAGGAAGCGAAACTTCGATGCCTGGCGGTGCGGGCCGCTCGATCCCGACGGCAGATAGACGCTGACAATCGAAACGTCGGCGAAATCGGCCTGCAGGTAGCGGCCTTCGCCATCGAATTCGGCGTGGCCGAAGCCGGTCGCGATGCGCGGCGGATGCTTCGCGTAGAGCGCGACGCCGCTATAGCCTTTGCGCGTCGCCGAGTGAAACGCGGCGTGCGATTTGCGCGGCGACGCGAGCGTGCGCGGCACGTCGCACTGGTTGCACTTGATCTCCTGCAGGCACACGACGTCCCACGGCTCCGCGCGCGCGAGCCAGCGCGCGAACCCCTTGCGCTCGGCGGAGCGGAGACCATTGACATTGAGCGTGATGATGCGCATGCCAGGGATCAGGTATCAGAGGCCAGGCATCAGAGACCAGGTATCGATCTCCGGGATGATACGGGTGCTGCAAACGACGCCGGTCGCATCGCCGTAATCGGTCGCTGGTACCTGACCTCTGATCCTTGACCCCCGATTGGCATACGACATGCTTGAAAGGGGCAAATCGACCATCGGGGCACGACGCGCACGTCCCACCTTTCGATCGAAACAGGCCTTTTTTCTCGGTTGGCGCGGGTATGCCTGCCGCCCGCGGTCACAATCTGCCCTCCGCAAGAGTGAACGACATGGCGAAAAGAAGCGACGCTGAACGCCAACTGACCTCTATCAGAAGCGACGCCTTGCGCGTTTCCGCGTTGCTGCTCGGCGCGCTCGTCGCGGCGGCCATCGCAGGGAACGTTCACGCCGCGCTCTACAAATGGACCGACGAGCACGGAGTCGTTCACTACAGCGACAAGCTGCCTGCGGAAGCGGTCAATCGCGCCAATGTCGAGCTCAATCAGCAGGGGATGGCGATCCGCAAGACCGGTGAGGCGCAGGCCGTCATCGCAAGGCAATCGCCGAAGAGCGATGTCGAAGAGCAGAAGGTTCGCGAGGAGCAGCGCGAGCGGATCATCGCCGTGCGTCGCGACAAGGCGCTGATCGAGTCGTACACGAACGTCGCGGAAATCGATCTGGCAAAATCGCGCGCGGTCGGCACGGTCGAAGCGCAGATCGAATCCGCGAACGCGTTCGTCGCGAAGATGACGAAGCGGCGGCAGGAGCTCGAGGAACAGAAGGCCACGTTCGCACCGCGCCCGGCGCCCGGCAACATTGCCCGCGAAATCGAGACGATCGATGACGAGCTTGGCCGCCAGACCGAGTTGATCGCCAGCAAGAAAAAGGAAGCGGCGTCGATCGCCGCGCGCTACGACGCCGACAGGCAGCGCTTCATCGAGCTGCACGATGCGATCAAAGGTTCCGCCGTGACGACACGCGACGGCGTGTCGGCGCGCGATCCCGATCGCGTGGAGTTGAGCGCTCGCTGATTCCGTAATTGGTGCCAGGGACACTTTAGGGTCAGAGACGAAACCCGTTGGTCGCAGCTAGCGTCGGGCCAACCGCGTACGAGTTTCGTCTCTGACCCTGACCTGTCTATCTCTGGAACCAATTCGAAATGCATCTCTGGCACTGATTTCCGGGTCTCGCCTGCGATAATTCGGGGTAACTAAACACCCCGTTTCGCAACTCCCATGGCTCAATACGTTTACACGATGAATCGTGTGGGCAAGGTCGTCCCGCCCAAGCGCACCATCCTGAAAGACATCTCGCTCTCGTTCTTTCCGGGCGCCAAGATCGGCGTGCTGGGGCTCAACGGCGCCGGCAAGTCGAGCCTGCTTCGCATCATGGCTGGCGAGGACAAGGAGTACGACGGCGAAGCGGTTCCGATGCCCGATCTTCGCATCGGCTTTCTGCCCCAGGAACCGAGGCTCGATCCCGACGCCACCGTGCGAAGCGCCGTCGAGGAAGGCATGGGAGAAGTGCTTGCCGCGAAGGCGCGTCTCGATGAAGTGTATGCGGCCTACGCCGAGCCCGATGCCGATTTCGATGCGCTTGCCGCGGAGCAGGCGCGTCTCGAAGCGGTGATTGCAGCTTCGGGCGCGGACGCCGCGGTGCAGATGGAAATTGCCGCCGACGCGCTGCGTCTGCCAGCGTGGGACGCGAAGATCGGGCAACTGTCGGGCGGCGAAAAGCGGCGCGTCGCGCTGTGCCGGCTTCTGCTTTCGAGGCCCGACATGCTGCTGCTCGACGAGCCCACGAACCATCTCGATGCGGAGAGCGTCGAGTGGCTCGAGCAATTCCTGTCGAAATTCCCGGGTACCGTCATCGCGGTCACGCACGATCGCTACTTCCTCGACAATGCGGCCGAATGGATCCTCGAGCTCGACCGCGGTTATGGCATTCCGTGGAAAGGCAACTACACGTCGTGGCTCACGCAGAAGGAAGAGCGGCTCGCGCGCGAGGCAAAGCAGGAGGCGGCGCGCATCAAGGCGATGCAGAAGGAGCTCGAATGGGTGCGCACCAACCCGAAGGGCCGTCAGGCGAAGGCCAAGGCACGGATCGCGCGCTTCGAGGAGCTCTCGTCATATGAACATCAGAAGCGCAACGAGACGCAGGAGATCTTCATTCCCGTGGCCGAACGCCTCGGCAACGAGGTGATCGAGTTTCGCCATGTGAGCAAAGGTTTTGGCGACCGGCTTCTGATCGACGATCTGTCGTTCAAGGTGCCCGCGGGGGCCATCGTGGGCGTGATCGGTCCGAACGGCGCCGGCAAGACGACGCTCTTTCGTCTGATCACCGGCCGCGAGAAATGCGACGCGGGTGAGGTGATCGTCGGACACACGGCGCAACTCGCCATGGTCGATCAGACGCGCGAGGCGCTGCCCAATGACAAGACCGCATGGGAGGCGATCTCGGGCGGCCTCGACATCATCAACGTCGGCCGATTCGAGATGCCGTCACGCGCCTATCTTGGGCGGTTCAACTTCAAGGGTGGCGATCAGCAGAAGAACGTCGGCCAGCTTTCCGGCGGCGAGCGCGGACGTTTGCATCTCGCGGCAACACTTTTGAAAGGCGGTAACGTGCTGCTTCTCGACGAGCCGTCGAACGACCTCGATGTCGAGACGCTTCGCGCGCTCGAGGATGCGCTGGCCGAGTTCGCCGGAAGCGCGCTCGTGATCTCGCACGATCGCTGGTTCCTCGATCGCATTGCGACGCACATCCTCGCCGCCGAGGACGATTCGAAATGGGTATTCTTCGAGGGCAACTACCAGGAATACGAGGCCGACAAGAAGAAGCGGCTCGGCGAGGAAGGCGCGAAGCCGCATCGGCCGCGGTACAAGCCGTTGATGCACTGAAGTAGGCAGGGACCAGGATTCAGGGACGAGAGAATCAGTGCCAGGTCCTGTGCGGTGCCGCGGGTCCCTGAGTCCTGGCTCCTAGGCCCCATGGGCAAGGGAACCTCACTCGCGCGTCGGGGTCCGTCGCAGGCGGACAACAACAATCAAGGAGGCGGGCATGATCAAGTGGGCCGTCATTTTCTTCGTGATTTCGCTCATCGCCGGCTTCTTCGGCTTCACCGGCGTGGCGTCGGGCGCGAGGACGATCGCCAAGGTGCTGTTCTTCATCGCGCTCATCATCTTCCTGATCGTGCTGGTGTTCGGCGTGCTGCTCGGCACGCTGGTGTTCTAGGAAGAAACCAGATTCCCGGCGCTGCGGGGCTTCTGGGCGTCGCAGCTTGTCGCCTACATCGCGGATGCGTTGCTGTCGCGCTGCGTCGTGTCGCTCGCAAGCGTGACCGGGGATTCCTTCGGAACGGACACGACACGAATCGTCGCTTCGGTCACGCCCTTGTCCTTGAAGCCCAGGCGCTGCGATGCGGCGCGCGATAGATCGGCAACGCGGCCCGGGCAATAGGGTCCCCGATCGTTGACGCGAACGCGCAGGTGCCGGCCGTTCGCGTTGTTCGTCACGTCGACAACGGCGCCAAGCGGCAACGAGCGATGCGCCATGGTGAGCGCGGCAGGGTCGTAGCGCTCGCCGCTCGCGGTGGTTTTGCCCGCGAAACGCCGCCCGTACCACGACACCTTGCCCCGTTGCACGACTTTGCCGACAAGCGATTTCGCGACAGCCGACACGGCACCGCGCTTCTTGACCAGCGGCGGCTTTGACTCCGGCAATGCCTCGGCTGGGTGCACTTCCGAGGTGCACGCGAGCAGCATTGCGAGCGCGACAAGCATTCGTATGACCATCGAACACCATGCGGCAAACGAGTGGCGATGGCTTTATGAAAAAAAGGAGGTGGGCAAGGTTCCCGCGTGCCTGAATCAGCGCGATAGCCGTCGGCGCAGAATTTCGGTCACCTGCGCGGGATTCGCCTTGCCTTTCGATGCCTTCATCACTTCGCCGACGAGCGCGTTGAACGCCTTCTCCTTGCCGGCGCGATATTGATCGACGGTGTTCGAGTTCGCCGCAACCACACGATCGACGAGTGCTTCGATCGCATCGCCGTCGACGATCTGGCGCAGGCCGCGTCGTTCGATGATGGCATCGGCGGATCCTTCGCCGGCCCACATCGCGTCGAACACATCCTTCGCGATCTTGCCGGAGATCGTGCGATCGGCGACGCGGCGCAGCAGAAACGCCAATGCCTCCGCATCGACAGGCGCAGCCCGAACGGAAACATCCGCGCGATTGCGGGCTGCGCTGAACTCGCCGAGCACGAAATTCGCGACCAGCTTGTGAGCCGCCGCGTCGTTCGCCTGCAGCGCCGCGCAAACCGCCTCGTAGTAATCGACGAGATCGCGCGACGACGTGAGGTGCATCGCGTCGTACTCGCTGATCCCATGTTGCACGACGAGCCGACCACGCATCGCGTCGGGCAACTCGGGCATCGCAGTGCGGATGCGCTCGATCCATGCCTCGTCGATCGCGAGCGGCGGCAGATCGGGGTCGGGAAAGTACCGATAGTCCTGCGCGTCCTCCTTCGTGCGCATCGACCGCGTTTCGTTGCGCTCGGCATCGTAGAGGCGCGTCTCCTGCTCGACGCGGCCGCCGTCCTCGACGATCTCGATCTGGCGTCTCGCCTCGTAGTCGATCGCCTGCGCGAGAAAGCGAAAGCTGTTGAGGTTCTTGATCTCGCAGCGCGTGCCGAGCGGATCGCCCGGCTTTCGTACAGAAACGTTTGCATCGCAGCGGAAGTTGCCTTCCTGCATGTTGCCGTCGCAAATGCCGATCCACATGACGAGCGCGTGCAGCGCTTTCGCGTACGCGACGGCTTCGGCCGCGTTTCGCATGTCCGGCTCGGACACGATCTCGAGCAGCGGCGTGCCTGCGCGATTGAGATCGATGCCCGACACGTCGCGAAGCCCGGAAGGCAGTCCTTCGTGCAGCGACTTGCCGGCATCTTCCTCGAGGTGCGCACGCGTCAGCCGCACGCGCTTGTCGCCGGCGTCGGTTGCAATCGTCACGCCGCCGCCTTGCACGATCGGGATCTCGTACTGCGAGATCTGGTAACCCTTGGGGAGATCGGGGTAGAAGTAGTTCTTGCGCGCGAAGACGCTGCGCTGGTTGATCGTGCCGCCGACCGCGAGACCGAAACGGATGGCGCGCTCGACCGCGCCGCGATTCAGCACCGGCAGTACGCCCGGCAGCGCGATGTCGATTGCCGACGCCTGCGTGTTCGGGGGTGCGCCGAACGACGTCGGCGCGCCGGAGAAGATCTTCGACGCCGTCGACAGTTGCGCGTGCGTCTCGATGCCGACGACGATTTCGAAGGTCACGGCCGCTCACCCGCCTCGCTGCGCTCGGCTCCCTCTCCCGATCGGGAAGAGAAGTTGGATGAGGGACTCCGCAAATGAAAATCCGTCACCTGCTGGAACCTATGCGCGACGTCAAGCACGCGCCCCTCGTCGAAGTAGTTTCCCTGAAGCTGCATTCCGATCGGCAACCCATCCTCGGTGAATCCGCACGGAATCGACATCGCCGGCATGCCGGTCAGGTTTGCCGCAATGGTGAAGATGTCGTTCAGGTACATCTGCACCGGATCGTCGGTCTTCGCGCCGATCTCGAACGCGCACGTCGGCGCGGTCGGGCCCGCGATCACGTTGCACGTCTCGAACGCGCGAACGAAGTCCTGCGCGATCAGCCTGCGCACCTTCTGCGCCTGAAGGTAATAGGCATCGTAATAGCCGTGCGACAGAACGTAGGTGCCGACGAGGATGCGTCGCTTGACTTCCGCGCCGAAGCCTTCCGCGCGGGTACGGCAATACATGTCGATGAGATCGCGGTAGTGCTCCGCGCGATGGCCGTAGCGCACGCCATCGAAGCGCGACAGGTTCGACGACGCTTCGGCCGGCGCGATCACGTAATACGCGGGCACGGCGTGGCGAACCATCGGCAGAGACACGTCGACGGTCGTTGCGCCGAGCGCGCGCATTGCGTCGATCGCGCTCTCGACGGCCGCGACGACCTCGCGCTGCACACCGTCGGCGAAGTATTCGCGCGGGAGCCCGATGCGGAGGCCGGCGAGCGGCTTTGCCGCGGCCTTGGACGCCAACATGCGCGAATAGTCCTCGTTTGGCCGATCGAGCGACGTCGAATCGCGCGCGTCATGCCCGGCCATCGCGGTCAGCACCAGCGCGCAGTCGTACGCGGTATGCGCGAACGCGCCCGGCGTGTCGAGGCTCGACGCGAACGCGACGAGGCCATAGCGCGAGCAAACGCCATACGTTGGCTTGATTCCACACACGCCCGAGAGCGCGGCGGGTTGGCGAATCGAGCCGCCGGTGTCGGTGCCTGTCGTCGCAGGCACGATCGACGCCGCTAACGCCGCCGCCGATCCTCCCGAGCTGCCACCCGGCACGCACTGCGTGCTCCACGGATTCCGGACGGCTCCGAAATGCGACGTCTCCGACGACGAGCCCATGGCGAATTCGTCCATGTTCGTCTTGCCGATCATCACCGTCGCCATCTCGCGCAGGCGTGCGACGACGTGCGCGTCGTACGGCGCGACGAAATGCTCGAGCATCCGCGACGCGCAGGTCGTGCGCAGACCTTGCGTCATCAGGACATCCTTGTGCGCGATCGGGATGCCGGTCAACGCCGGCGCGTCACCGCGAGCAAGTCGCGCGTCGGCGTCGCGCGCCTGTGCCATCGCGCCTTCATCGTCGATCGTGATGAACGCGTTGAGCGCCGGCTGCGACGCGTGCGCACGCGAAAGCGCCTCCTGCGCGAGCTCGACGCTCGACACTTCGCGCGCGCGAAGCGCGGCCGCGAGCTCGGCAATGGTCCTCATCGGCGAGGCACTATTCGATGACCTTCGGTACGAGATAGAGACCGTCTGCGGCCGCCGGCGCCTGCGCCTGGTAGAGATCGCGGCAATCCTTCGCGGTGACCACATCCTCGCGAAGCGGCAGCACGACATCCTGCGCGTGGGCCATCGGCGCAACTCCCGCCGTGTCGATCGACTGCAGCGCATCGATCAACCCGAAGATCGCATCGAGCTTTTCGCGAACGTCGCGCGCCGCGGCCTCGTCGAGGTCGATTCGCGCAAGCCGCGCGAGGCGCATGACGTCGTCGAGCGAGAAGCTCATGGAAATGGACAGGGGATCGCGATCGCCGGAAGCGAGGCCGATCGGTGCAAAGAAACCGCGCCGAATCAGTGCGGAAAGCGCGATGGCTTAGGTTATCATATCGCCCGTTTCAAAGCGGCCCCGCGCCCGTCCGGCGAAAAGCGCGTGGCATCCTGCCCGCGTCCACATCCTCTTCATGTTCGACTCCTTCAAAGGCTACTTTTCGAGCGACCTCGCGATCGATCTCGGCACCGCGAACACGCTGATCTACGTGCGCGGCAAGGGCATCGTGCTCGACGAGCCGTCGGTCGTCGCGATCCGGCAGGAAGGCGGCCCGAACGGCAAGAAGGTGATCCAGGAAGTGGGTCTCGCCGCGAAGCAGATGCTCGGCCGCACGCCCGGCAATATCACGGCAATTCGTCCGATGAAGGATGGCGTCATCGCCGACTTCACCGTCACCGAGCAGATGCTGAAGCAGTTCATCAAGAAGGTGCTCGACTCGCGGCTCTTTTCGCCATCGCCGCGCATCATCATCTGCGTGCCGTGCGGCTCGACCCAGGTCGAGCGGCGCGCGATTCGCGAATCGGCGCTCGGCGCCGGCGCGTCGAAGGTGTTCCTGATCGAGGAGCCGATGGCCGCTGCCATTGGCGCCGACCTGCCGGTGGGTGATGCGACCGGATCGATGGTCGTCGACATCGGCGGCGGCACGACCGAGGTCGGCGTCATTTCGCTCGGTGGCATGGTGTACGCGGGCTCGGTTCGCGTCGGCGGCGACAAGTTCGACGAAGCCGTCGTCAATTACATCCGCCGCAATTACGGGATGCTGATCGGCGAGACGACGGCCGAAATCATCAAGAAGACGATCGGCTCGGCGTTTCCCGGCTCGGAAGTCAAGGAAATGGAAGTCAAGGGGCGCAATCTCGCCGAGGGCATTCCGCGCAGCTTCACCGTGTCGTCGAACGAGATCCTCGAAGCGCTCACCGATCCGCTGAACAGCATCGTGTCGTCGGTCAAGAGTGCACTCGAGCGCACGCCGCCCGAGCTCGGCGCCGACATCGCCGAGCGCGGAATGGTGCTGACCGGCGGCGGCGCCCTCCTGCGTGACGTCGATCGTCTGCTGATGGAGGAGACCGGGCTTCCCGTGGTGGTCGCCGAAGACCCGCTCACCTGCGTCGTCCGCGGTTGTGGCAAGGCGCTCGAGAACATGGAAAAGCTGTCGACGATCTTCACGAGCGATTGACGCTCGATGCGTAAAGCGCCGCGTCAGTCGGTCGGGGACGGCGCATCGCGGCCGAATGACCCATACTCGTCTCGCTCGAAACCGCAAGCGCACGCATCGCGCAGCCGGCGCGTTCGTTCCCGACTGATCGGATGCGGATGACGTTTTGCGGCGCATCCCGCTCCTCGCCGCTGACGTTTTCCGGCGCGATGATTGGGATTCGAGACGACTTTCCGCTACATTGCGTCAGGCACGGATGCTGCGAAAGCGGCGTTGAAAGCGACTTTCTCCCTGCAGGATGAAACATCCCCCCA
>DATFCW010000019.1:0-6795 GCA_035252665.1 Casimicrobiaceae bacterium
TCGCGCCACGCCGCACCAGCCGCGTCGCGCGCGGTCGGCGGAAGACGGTCGATCAACGCCGGCACGCGACGCACGACCTCTTCGGCAAGCGTTCGCGACGTCGTGAAAAGCCATGCGGGCGACTCGTGCCCGTGCTCGGCCTGCCCGACGAGATCCGAGGCGACGATTGCGGGATCTGCGGTCTCATCGGCGATGACGGCGATTTCGGAAGGTCCCGCGAAAACGTCGATGCCTACCTTGCCGAACAAAAGGCGCTTCGCTTCGGCGACGAACTTGTTGCCCGGTCCGACGACGATGTCCGCGGGCTTGCCGGCGAAAAGGCCGTAAGCCATCGCAGCGATCGCCTGCACGCCGCCGAGCGTCATGACGACATCCGCGCCGGCGACCTTCATGGCATACAAAACCTCCGGATGAACGCCTTCGCCGCGATACGGCGTCGAGCATGCGACCACCGTCGGCACGCCGGCCGCTTTCGCGGTTGCGATGCTCATGTACGCGGAAGCGATGTGCGCGTAACGTCCGGTCGGCACGTAGCAGCCGGCGACGTTCACCGGAACGAGCCGCTGACCTGCGATCAAGCCCGGCTGGATCTCGCAGGCGAACTCGTGGATCGATTCGCGCTGCGCATCCGCGAAGCGGCGCACGCGCTCGGTTGCGAATTCGATGTCGCGCTTGACCGACGCCGGAATGTCGCGCGTGCGGCGCTCGATCTCCTCGGGCGACACGATCACGTCGCCGGTCCAGCCGTCGAGCTTCGCCGCGTATTCGCGCACCGCCTTTTCGCCGCGCGCCTCGATGTCGGCGAGCATGTCGGCCGCGACCTTGCGCGCGGTGTCCGACTCCGTTTCCGGCGTCTTCGTCGCCTTCTTCAGGTATTCGATGTGGACCCCCACGCTCGCTACGCTCGCTGCCCCCGAGGGGAGCGGAATTCGCGCCTCGGGGCGGCCCTTTGGCGCGAATGGCCATCGCAGGGATGCTTCACGTGCCGCGGGACGCGAACCTCCGATCCTACCGCAATCCGGATTCAGCCCTTGACCGCGCCCGCGGTGATCGCGTCGACGAGATGCCGTTCGAGCAGCGAATAGAGCAGCATCACCGGCAGCGCCGCGACGAGCGCCGCGGCCATCAGCTCGTTCCATTGGACCCGGTACTCGCCGACCATGTTCGCGATGCCGACCGACAGCACGAACATCGACGAGTCCGTCGTCAGCACGAGCGCCCAGACGTACGAGTTCCAAGCGAGCAGGAACGTGAAGAGCGCGACCGCGGCAAGTCCCGGCCGGGCGAGCGGCAGGATCACGCGACGAAACGTCTGGAGAACCGTCGCTCCGTCCATCAACGCCGCCTCGTCGATCTCGCACGGAATCGAGCGAAAGAACCCGATCAGCATCCACACCGAGAATGGCAGCGCGAACGAGCTGTATGCGAGGATCAGCGCGAGATACGTGTCGAGCAAGCCCAGGTCCGACATGAGCTGGAAATACGGGATGATCAGAAGCGTCTCGGGAAGCATCTTCGTGAAGAGCAGGAACATCACGAACGGCGTCGCGCCGCGTGGAAAGAAGCGCGTCAGGCCATACGCCGCGAGCGCGGCGAGCGAGAGCGAGACGAACGTGGCGCCGAGCGCGACGACGAGACTGTTCACGAAGTAGCGACCGATGGGCCGCATTGCGAAGATCGTCCGGTACGCGTCGAGCGACCAATGCGACGAAAAGAACGTCGGCGGCGAGGCGAACACTTCCGACGCGGGCTTGAGCGAGGTGTTGATCATCCAGTAGAAAGGAAACAGCACGATCGCGAGCGCGACGAGCGCAATCACCCACAGCAGCGGTTGCCGCATGGCGCTCACGCTGCGTCGAGCCTGTCCGGCTTGGCGACGCGCACGTAGACGATCGAGAACGCGAGCACGAGCGCAAGCAGCGCGACGCCGATCGCCGCCGCTTCGCCAAAGCGGTTCGCGCGAAATGCCGTGTTGTACAAAAGGACCGGCAGCACCTCGGTTGCGCCCGCCGGTCCGCCGCCCGTCATCACGCCGATGATGTCGTAATGGCGGATCGTGTTGATGATGTCGAGCGTCGATGCGACGACGACGAGGTAGCGCAGGTTCGGCCACGTCACGTAGCGAAAGCGCTGCCACGCGTTCGCGCCGTCGATTGCCGCGGCTTCGTACTGCTCGAGCGGAATCGTGCCCAGTCCCGCGAGCATCAGCAGCATCACGAACGGCACGCCGCGCCACACGTCGACGGCGATGATCGCGGCGAGCGCCGTTCCCGGCTCGCCGAGCCACGCGACCGGGCGGCTCGCGAGATGCAGCACGCGAAGAAAGTAGTTGACGACGCCGAACTGCGGTTGCAGCAGCCACAGCCATATCGTTGCGCCGACCGCTGGCGCGACCATCCATGGCGTCAGGAAGAGAATCCGAAGCGGCGTGCGCGCGAAGCGCAGCGTGTGAAGCAAAAGCGCCAGCGCAACCCCGAGCAGCAGATGCAGCACGACAGACGATGCCGTGAAGACGATCGACACGCCGAGCGAGTGCCAGAACGTCTCGTCGGAGAGCACGCGCACGTAATTCGAAAACCAGACGAACGTCGTGTTCAGCCCGCGCGTTCGATGCAAGCTGGTCCAGAATGCCTTGCCGAGCGGCAGGACGATGACCGCGCAAAGAAAGAGCGCAACGGGCGCCACGAACGCATAGCCGGCGAGACGCGTATTCGTGCCGAATGCACGCGAGCTTCGGCGCCGAACGACCGTGGTGCTCGCCATCGTCATTGCCCCGCGTCCGACACGAGGCTTCGCCACGCAACCGTTATATGTCGCGCAATTTCTTCGTCAGCCGCGCGTCGAGCTCGCGAAAGATTTCCTCGGTCTTGTCGGGCGCGAGCAGCGCTTTCTGTACGGCGTCGACGATGTCGTTGGCCGCGATGTCCGCCCAGATCGGCGACGGCAGCGGATAGCTTCGCGCGTTTTTCCCGATCGCGACGAACTGCGCGAGCAGCGGATCGGCCTTGATCTGCGGGTCGTCGGCGAGGTCGTTGCGAAGCGGCATCCAGTTCGCCACGCGCGCGCGCTCGATCGACCACTTCCTGCCGGCGTCGAACACGATGAACTTCCACGCCTCGTCGGGATGCTGGCACGACGAAGAGATGCTCGACGCCGTCATCGTCGAAAGCGTGGGCGCATTCGGCACGTTCGCGGGATTGGGCGCAACGAACATCTTCCCCTTCATCTGGGGATTGTCGCCGTCGACCTTCGCGACCGCCCAGTACGCGTTTCGCATCGTCGCGATCTTGCCCTGCGCGAAGAGCGTCGTCTGCTCGAGATAGTTGGTCGTCGTCGGCGCGGGCGCCGCGATCCCGTTCGCGCGGGCGAGTCCCAGGTAGAACTCGATCGCCTCGAGGCTCTTCGGATTCTTCGCGAAGGTTGCCTCGGTCATGTCGGCATTGAACGCTTCGCCGCCGTTCGCCCAGATCCATGTGAGAAGAATGCGCGTTGTCGTATCGGTCTTGCCGCCGAGCACCGCTGTCGCCCAGTGGTCCTGTCCTGTGAGCTTCTTTCCCCACGCGAGGTAATCGGCAAACGTCTTCGGCGGCTCCGCAGGATCCAGCCCGGCTTTCACGACGAGATCGCGGTTGTAGATCTCGGCGTACGTGCCGCCCCAGATCGGCACACCGTACAGGCGCCCCTTCCATTTCGCGGCGGACAGGATCGAATCGCTGTACGCGTTGCGGAAATCCGCCGGCATCGCGTTCCAGTACTTGTCGAGCGGCATCAGGTAGCCGTCGTACGCGGCGGTCGAAATATCGACGGAGACGATGCAGGGCGCCTTCTTCGCCTGCGCCGCCGCGACGAACTTCGTCCAGTGATCCTTGCGCGCGACGAGCACCGGCTCGATCCGGATGCCGGGATTCTTGGCCTCGAACTCGGCGATCGTTTTCTTCCACACCGGCTCGTATTGCGACTCGGTCAGATTCGCCGTTTGCCATTGCAGAGCGATCGGCTGTTGCGAAATCGCGGGCGCAGCGCCGATGCAGGCAAGCGCGACAGCGGCGAGGGTGCGGATGGATCGAGTGCGCACGTTCAAGGTCCTCCTTCAGGCGTTGCCTGTCATCGGTAGAGCGAACCGGTTCGCTCGGCGCGCGGCTGCGGCCGGTACGGATGTTCGTTCAGGAATTCGAGATTCGGCTCGACGCCGAGGCCCGGACCCTCGGGCAGCAGGAAGTCGCCGTTGTCGAAGCGGATCGGCGACGAGCTCGCGCGATCGCGCACCGCGCGCTGCGGCTCCATCTGTTCGAGAATCAGGAAGTTGGGAATGGACGCGGCGAGATGCATCGCGGCTGCCGTGCAGATCGGGCCGCCGGGATTGTGCGGCGCTACGGGAACGTAATACGTGTCCGCGAGCGATGCGATTTTGCGCACTTCGGTGAAGCCGCCGGCATGCATCAGATCCGGTTGCACGATCCTGCATCCGGCCTTTTCGAACAGCTCGCGATACTCGAAGCGCGAAAGCAGGCGCTCGCCGGTGGCGATCGGCGTTGCAATGTCGCGCTGAAGCGCGGCCATCGCGGACGCGTTCTCGAACGGTATCGGCTCTTCGAACCAGCCCGGGCGAAATGGCTTAAGCGCGCGGTCGAGCAGCACGGCGGTTCGCGGCGAGAGAAACTCGCTGCATTCGACCAATATTTCGACGTCGGGGCCGGCGCCATCGCGGGCGGCTTCGATCAGCGCGGCGGCCTTGCGCAGCTCGCCGGCCTCGTTCTCGCGCAGTCCCTCGCAGCTGAAGGGCCGGCATTTGAAGGCGCGAAAGCCGCGACTGACCGCCTCCCTCGCGCCGGCGTGCGCCTTCTCGGGCGTATCGGCATCGGCAAGCCAATGGCTTGCGTAGCCGCGAAGCCGCGTTCGCTGGGCGCCTCCGAGAAGCCGCGCGACCGGCACGCCGAGGCGTTTGCCTTCGAGGTCCCACAACGCGATGTCGAGCGCCGCGAGCGCCGTCTGGAACACGGCGCCGCCGCGCCAGCGCCATGCGTTGTAGAGGCGTTGCCAATGATGCTCGGGACCGGCGGGATCCTGGCCGATCAGGTGCGGCGCGAATTCGCGAATTGCGACTTCGACCGATTCGAGCGCACCGTGCAACGAGCCTTCGCCCCAGCCGCAAACGCCCTCGTCGGTCGATACGCGCACGAACAGCCAGTTGCACCAGTCGACCCAGTACTTGAACGTTTCGATGCGCCCGATCTTCATCGTTTGAAACGTTTCAAAAGGCGTACGATACGCGGGAAGCCAGGCCCTCGCAAGCGAACGTGAGACGGAGCGCGGCAAAGCAAACCACTACGGCAACCGGTCGCGGTCGCGAACGACGCGGCCCGACGATGCACGACGTCGCGCGGCGCGCCGGCGTATCGCTTGGCACCGTATCGAATGTCGTCAACGGTCGCGGCAACGTGCTTCCCGAGCGAAACCGCCGCGTGGAACGGGCGATTGCGACCCTTGGTTACGTGCCGAACGGCGTTGCGCAAAGTTTACGTCGCCAGCGATCGCATGTCGTGGGACTCGTCGCTCCGTCGACCTACAGCGCCTACTTCGCATCGCTGCTCGACGCGTTCGAGGATGTCGCCGTGGGGAACGGATACGAAGTGATGCAGGTGTTCAGTCGCCATGACCCGGCGCTGGAGGCGAGGCGCGTTCGGGCGCTCCTCGCGCGCAAGGTCGACGGGCTGATCATGATTCCGTCAGGCGAGCCGCAGGCGACGTTCGATCTGATCGCCGCATCCCGGGTGCCGGCGATCGTCGTCGATCGCGTGTCGAGCGACGCGCGGTTCGACTACGTGACGCTCGACGATTACTCGGCGATGATGCAGGCGGTCAATGCGCTCATCGAGCGCGGGCACCGGCGCCTGCTGTACGTCGTGCGCTACCCGACGTTGGTGACGACGCGGCTTCGCATCGAAGCGTTCGAGGCCACGACCGCAAAGGCGCGCGGCGTGCGGACAAAGGTGTGCGTGCGCGACCCAACCGACGAAGCGTTTGACGCGCGGATTCGCACGATCATGGCGCGCGCCGACGCGCCGACGGCGATCATCGCGAGCAACAGCGCGATCGCGCTCGCCTTGTTGCGAAACCTGCGCACGCTACGGATCGCGTGTCCGCAGGACGTTTCGCTGATCGCCTTCGACGCGCCCGAGTGGGCCGAAGTAATGACGCCGCCGATGTCGGTCGTGCGCCCGCCCACCGGGGAGATCGCACGCGCCGCATGGAGGTTGCTGCTGCAGCGACTGCGTCAACCTTCGCGACGGCGTGAGCGCGTGCAACTCGTCGCCGATCTCGTGCTGCGCGACTCCGTCGCGCCGCCGCGCAAGGCAGCGAGACGTGCGCGAAAGGCTACTTCTTCGCCTTCGGCGTGAAGAGCTTGCACCAACCGTCCGGGTTGATGTTGCCGTCGACAACCATGCAGGAATGAGGCGGCTGGAAGAAGTTGCAGTCGGCGCATTTCTGCCCGTTGTTCGGATGCTCCTGATACGCCACGGCGCTTTGCGGCGTCTTCTGCGCGCGGGCGCGTTCGCTCGGAATGAGCGTTGCCGCGAGCGTGCCGCCCGCGAAGAGCGCGGCGCCCTTGAGCAACGAGCGTCGATTCGGGTTCTTTGGATCGTTCATCGTCGACTGCCTCCTCGAAATGAAGGCCGCGCATGCTTTTCAAAACGATGCGTGCGCGACGGGAGTGACTTTTTAAGAAGAGCCCGGACGAGCGCTGCGCATGCGGACTCGTTGAAAGGGACCGCTCAGCGGCGGAAGCGTTCGGCG
>DATFCW010000020.1:0-3786 GCA_035252665.1 Casimicrobiaceae bacterium
AACGAAGGCGTGTGTGGGTCGGTGATCGTGACCGAAGCATCGAGGAAATCGACCGGATCGCTGCAGTCGATGCCAGGCTGCACGAAGAAGGTACCGGGCCCGGTGCGAATGCAGTCGGTTCCCACGTCGATCTCCGCGAACCCGTTGTAGAACACCGGATCCAGCGTTCCCCGATAGATCGAACCTGCGTCTGCGGTGCCGCCAAGCGCAAGAAGCGCGATGCCAAAACAAGCGGTGCGCAAGACGAGACCCCAAGTGGCCTTTGCCATGTTCTTCTCAATGAGTGGTGACAAGGGTTGCTTGCCGGTTTGGACCAAGGCAAGCGAGTGACGCTTTCAGCAAGAAGCGCACCCTCTTTTCGGGTCGCGTGCCAAATCCTTGATAAGATGGATGAAACTTCGGACAAGGCGTCGGATAGTGCAATAAAAGGCGCTCGGCTGTAAATTCACCCGACACACGGTAAGTCGACGCTAGTCCAGCGTCCCCAGAAAATCGGCCTTCCCGAGCGGGACGCCGTTGTGGCGCAGGATGTCGTAGGCGGTCGCGGCGTGGAAATAGACGTTCGGCGTTGCGAATTGCAGCAGATAGTTGGCGCCGGTAAAGCTATGCGGCTTGCCGCGCACCGGTCGCGTGATCTCGCGCGATTCGGCGCCCTCGAAATCTTTTTCGTCGAGCCCGCGCATGTACTCGACGGTTCGGTCGATCCGCGCGATCAGTTCGTCGAAGCTCTGCTCCTTGTCCTCGTACGACGGAGGCTCGACGCCCGCGAGTCTCGCCACGCAGCCGCGTGCGATGTCGGTCGCGATCTGCACTTGCCGCGACAGCGGAAACATGTCCGGATAAAGCCGCGCGTTGACGAATGCCGTTTCCTCGATCTTGTGATCGAGCGCGTGCGCTTTCGCCTTTTCGAGCACGGATTTGAGATTGCCGAGCGTCTTGACGAAGACAATTACCGAAACCTGATGGAGCGGGAGCGACATTGCGTAAACCTCCGGGTTGTACGTTCAACGAAAAATCAAATAAAGGACACCGCCGAGTATCAGCCACTTGAGCGTGTAGTGCGCCACGCGGCTGCGTTTCTTGATCGCCTTGCCGATGAGCCGCACTCGATACGCGGCGTTGAAGATGTGGTTCAGCACGCCGACGCGATCTCCGGGTGCATTTTCGGTCTGGCTCGCGCGAATCACGGTCATCTTGACGAAATGGTTCACCGCGCGGACGACCGATGTGCGAAGCGGCCGCTCGATGTCGCAGAACAGAATGATCCGCGTCACCTCGCTGCGATTCTCCGCGGTATGGATGAACGTCTCGTCGAACATCACCGGCTCGCCGTCGCGCCATGAGTAGGGCTCGCCGTCGACGACGATACGGCACGTGTCGGCGTTCGGCGTGACGAGGCCCAGGTGATAGCGAAGCGATCCGGCGAAAGGGTCGCGATGGGCGCCCAGCTTGCTGCCCGGCGGCAGCAACGCGAACATCGCCGCATTGATGGCGGGAATCGATTCGACGAGCGCGACGGTCTTCGGGCAAAGCGCTTTCGCCGACGGCACGGGCTCGTCGTACCACTTTACGTAGAAGCGCTTCCAGCCGGTCTTGAAGAACGAGTTGAAGCCCAGGTCGTTGTAGGTCGAGGCGGCGCGAATGCGCCCCTCGTCGAACAACGCGAGCGCCTCTTCGCGGATCGTCTTCCAGTTCTCGCGCAATGGCGAAAGCTCGGGAAAGCGCTCGACGTCGACATACGGACGGTTGGGCACCGCCGAGAACAGATACATGAGCGCGTTGTAGGGCGCCATCAGCGACGAGTGATCGGTGAGCTGGCGCAGGAAGCCGTGTCGCACGCGGCCGCGATAGTGCACGTACACCGCCGATGCGACGAACAGGTACAGCACGATGAACTTGGGCGCGAGGAGCGTTGCGAGCATCGCTTTCGTTCGATCGGATTCGAATCGTCGTGTGGCGGCAGTTGCGCGCTGTCGGGTGGGCGCAACGCGTTACTTTAATCGCTTCCCGCGATGGCGGGCGCCGCGCGCTTGCGCGCCTTGCCGCGTGCCCGACGAAAGCGCCGGTGCACCCACCACCATTGCTCGGGATGGCGAACGATCAGGCGCTCGAGCGCCGCGTTGTAGGCGCGCGTCGTGCGCGCGATCGACTCGCCGACGTTCGGCAGGTCGATGGGGGCGACCGGCGCCTGGAATTCGAGGACGTGACGCCCGTTCGCCTCGCGCCACGATGCGGCCGGCAGAACCGGTGCGCCGGTCGAAAGCGCGATCACCGCAAGGCTTCGGAACGTTCCCACCGGTTCTCCGAAGAACTCGACGTCGATGCCATCGGCGCCGCCCGCGAATTGATCGAACGGAAACACGATCACGTCGCCCTGCTCGAGCAGCGAGACGATCCGATCGATCGAGCCGCGCTTCGCGACGACGCCGAAACCCGACGCGTTGAACCGGCGCGTGACGAGTGCATCGAGCCAGCGCGGCTTGATCGGCCGGCGCACGAAATGGAAACGCCCGCGCACCTGCGGATAGCTGGCGATGCCGGCCACCGTGGCGACCTCGAAGTTGCCGAAATGCCCGGTAAGCACGAGGACGCCCTTGCCGCGCGAGAATGCTTCGATGAACACGTCGAGGCCTTCGACACGAACGAGCGCTCTTTTTCGCGCAGTCGACATGAACCTGAAGCGAACGAATTCGCGCGCGAGGTCGAACAGATGCGCGTAGTGCGCCTGTGCGAGACGCTCGATTTCGTCGTCGGAGTGTGTCGCGCCGAACACGCGCCGCAGGTTGTCGACGATGACGCCGCGGCGAATCGGCAGGAGCCTGAAGAGAATGCGCCCGGACAGCGGCGTCGGCGTGGCCTGGCGCGTCAAGCGCGGATCGCGCGGACGAGCAACGCCGCATCGGTGGCGGCGAAGCCGCGGCAAAGCACCAGCGCCACGTCGGTGCGCGGGGTTTGCGGAGCGCGCGATACGGGAAGCCTCGCGCAATCGGCGGAACGCGTGTCGAGCGTCGCGATACCCGGTACGATGTTCGCGCGCAACGCGGCGAGCGCGATCGCGGTCTCGACGATGCCCGCGGCGGCGATCAGATGCCCGAGCGCCCACTTGAACGCGGTGACCGGGGGACACGCGTTGCCGAACACGCGCATCAATGCGGCCGCCTCGGATGCGTCCGATTGCGTCGTGCCGTTTCCATGCGCGACGATCATGCCGACATCCGATGCGACGATGCCCGCGTCGGCAAACGCGAGTTCGATCGCCCGAGACACGCCCTCGCCGTCGTCGCGTATCGCAAGCAGTCCGGATCCCTCGGTCACGTAGCCGCCGCCGAGCACTTCGCCAAAAATCGGCGCATGGCGTTCCCGCGCGCTTGCTTGCGTCTCGAGCGCGAGCGCGCCTGCGCCTTCGCCGAACACGCTCCCCTCGCGCTTGGCGTCGAACGGGCGCAAAGCATCGCGCGAGAGCAGCCCGCATTGATGATAGTAGAGAATGTTCTGTGGCTCGATCGGCGTGTCGTGGCCGATCGCGAGGGCGCGATCGGCCTCGCCATTACGCAAGGCCTCGGTCGCCTCGATGACCGCGAGCGTGCCGCCAACGCTGTGATTCGTGATGCACGCGTTCGCGCCCTTCAGGCGATTGCGAATGCCGACGTGGCAAAGCACGTTGTTCGGCAGCGTCCGCAACAGCCACATCGGATTCACCGTGTCGGCGAGGTCGCGCCCGAATTGACGCAGGTCTCCGTGCGATTCCGACATCAGCGGAAAGAAGTCGTACTGGTTCTCGAACGC
>DATFCW010000021.1:0-2184 GCA_035252665.1 Casimicrobiaceae bacterium
GCGATGGCCTCGGCGCCGCTCGCCGCCTCCGCCGCGACCTCCATGTCGACCTGGTCGGCGATGAACTGCTTGAGGCCTGCACGCACGATCGCGTGATCGTCCGCGATCAAGATTCGGATCATCGAATGCCCGTAATCTCGCGCGTCGCGCGATTCTAGCCTACATGGACGCGAGTCGAGCACCTTCGGCCTGGTACGCGGTGAGCCGGTTGTACAGGGTCTTCAGGCTGACGCCGAGCATCTCGGCGGCGCGACGCTTGTTGCCGCGGCAATGGTCGAGCGTCGCGAAGATGGCCTGCCGCTCCATTTCCGCGAGCGACGTGCCGACCGGTACCCGAAGGCATTCACCCTCCACCGCGGGACAGGCGAGTCCGGCGAGGTCGAGCTCGACGAGTTCCTCGGCCATGATGAACGCGCGATGCACGGCGTTTCTCAGCTCTCGCACGTTGCCGGGCCAGTGATAGGCGCGAAGCGTGGTCAGCGCGGCTCGCGAAAAGCGCTTCGACGTGCCCGCCTCGACGTTCAGGTTCTGCAGGAAATGCTCGGCGAGGAGCTCCGTGTCGCCTTCGCGCTCGCGCAGCGGCGGCAGCGAGATCGGGAACACCGCGAGCCGATACATCAGATCCTCGCGCAGACGTCCATCACGAACGGCGTCGAGCGCATCGCGATTGGTCGCGGTCAGAACGCGCACGTTCGTCTTGATTTCGCCGTCTCCACCGACGCGCATGAAGCGGCCGGTTTCGAGCACGCGCAGCAGGCGCACCTGCATCTCGGGCGCCATTTCGGTGATCTCGTCCAGAAACAGGGTGCCGCCCTCGGCACGCTCGAAGCATCCGCGATGCTGACGGTTGGCGCCGGTGAATGCCCCCCGCTCGTGGCCGAACAATTCGGCTTCGATCAGGTTTTGCGGAATCGCACCGCAATTGATCGCAACGAACGGACCGTGTCCGCGCGCGCTTCGCTCGTGAATCGTGCGTGCGACCAACTCCTTGCCGCAACCCGACTCGCCCGTGATGAACACCGTCGCTTCGGTCGGCGCGACCTTCTCGATCATCCGGTAGACCTCTTGCATGACATTCGAGCTGCCATAGAGGCGTCCGAAACGGCCGAGCGCCGGCGCGGACGCGGCACGCGCAGCGGCCACGAACGGCAGCGCGACGACAATGTCGGTGGTCGGTTCAGCGTTCAGCGTTTCATGGAGGGGCATCGAATTCCTCTTGGAAGTTTTGTCGCAACAGGCGCATCGTAGGGAAAACTTTGCACGGCCCGTATCGGCGCCATCCGGATCATGTTGTCGAGGTTTGTCCTACAGTCGTCGCGTGCGCTAGAGTTGGCGTTTCGATTGCGAAGCGAGCAATGATGCGCGAGGCAACGATTCTTCCGGTAATCCTTTCGGGCGGCGCGGGCACGCGGCTTTGGCCGTTGTCGCGCGAGGCTGCGCCGAAGCCCTTCATGCCGCTGCCCGACGGCGAAACGCTGCTCGGCAAAACGGCAAGTCGCGCGCTTGCGCTTCCGGGCGTGGACACGTTGTTCACGATCACGAATCGCGACTACTACTTCCATACGAAGGACACCTACGCATCGAACGCGACGATGTCGGCGGTGTATCTCCTCGAGCCGTTCGGGCGAAATACCGCGCCTGCCGTGGCGATGGGCGCGCTTTGCGCGCAAGCGCGCGGCATGGGCGATCGCGTGCTGATCGTCATGCCGGCCGACCACTTGATTCGCGACGAGCTCTCGTTCGCCCACGCGGTCGATCGCGCGCGACAACTCGCCCTACGCGGCAAGCTCGTCACGTTCGGCATCGCACCCACGCATCCGGAAACCGGGTTCGGTTACATCGAGTGCGGCGCGACGCTCGAGCCTGCCGAAGGCCATGCGCCGGCCGCGTATTCGGCGCGCCGGTTCGCCGAGAAGCCGGCGCTCGCCGCGGCGCGCGACTATCTCACCGCCGGCAATTATGTATGGAACTCCGGCATGTTCGCGTTCACCGCGGACGCGATCGTCGATGCGCTCGCGCGCCATGCGCCGGGCGTGCTCGCGTCGGTGCGCCCGGTCGCGCAGGCGATCGATGATCTCGCGAACGGCTCGATGCTCGAAATCGACGCGGCGCTCTTCGCCGCGGTGCCGGACATCTCGATCGATTACGCGGTGATGGAACGTGCCGCCGAAGCGGGTGAGGTCG
>DATFCW010000022.1:0-2714 GCA_035252665.1 Casimicrobiaceae bacterium
CGCGCGATCGCTGCGCCGCCACACGGTCGCTTGATGGCCGCGGTGTTCGATCGGTTGGGCGCGCTGCACGGAGAAGAGCCACGCGCGATCTGGGACGCGCTCTTCCCCCATCAAGCGGCGCGCGACTACCGTCGCTGACGCGCTCGCGTCAAGCAGTTTCGCGCGAGCGATCATGCTATGAACATCTTCGTGCCCGCGCCGCCTCCGCCACGTAAGCGCGACGTCATGCAGGCGCTGATCGATCGCGCCGAAGCGCGCGTGCACCTCGACGCGCGACGCGCGGGCGTGCGGCTGCCGCAGCGATTGCTCGGCTCCGGTCACGTGCTGCTCGACTACGGTTACGGATTGCAGCCGCCAATTCCCGATCTCGTCCTCGACGACGAAGGCATTCACGCGACGCTGTCGTTCAGCCGCTGTCCGTTCGCGACGTTCGTACCGTGGTCGGCCGTTTATCTCATCACGGACTTCGACGGCAACGGCGCGGTCTGGCAAGAGGACATCCCGGCCGATCTTCTCGACGCGGCCGATGCCGAGTGCGCGCCCGGCGCGCCCGCTCCTCGCGAAGAGAAGCCGCGCGAGCCGCCGCCGAAGAAGCCGCGCCCATCGCACCTCAAGCTCGTCAAGTAGTCGAGACCCGATCACGTCGCGCACGCGTCATCGAACGTCGCGTGCAGGTCTTTCGACCATGCGTGGACCTGTCTTGTTGTCGATTGGGAATCGAAAGACCGGCAATCGTAGTCGCGTGACGTCCACTGGCAATCAAAAGACATCCAGTGGCAACGGCCGAAGATGCAATCGACGTCTCGCGACGTCGCCTGCGGGTCATTTCTCTGCGAGAAGATTTCGCGCGATGACCATTCGCTGAATCTGCGACGTGCCTTCGTAGATCTGGAGCAGCTTCGCGTCTCGCATCAGCTTCTCGACCGGATACTCCTTCGTGTAGCCGTAGCCGCCGAAGATCTGGACCGCATCCGTCGTCACTCGCATCGCGGCGTCGGCGCCGTAGGCCTTCGCGTACGACGAGACGATCGAGTCGAGCCTGCCCTGATCGACCATCCACGACGCCTTCATATAAAGGAGGCGCGTCGTCTCGTATGCGATCGCCATCTCGGCCAACATGAACTGCACCGCCTGGTGCTGCGCGATCGGCACGCCGAACGTCTTTCGCTCGAGCGAGTACGCGCGGCTCTCGTCGAGCGCGCGCCGGATGATGCCGGCCGCTCCGGCGGCGATCCATGGACGCGAGCGATCGAACGTCTTCATCGCGACCTTGAAGCCGCCGCCTTCTTCGCCCACCAGGTTCTCTCTCGGGACCCGCACGTCCTCGAAGATGATGTCGTTGGTCAGCGACGCGCGCTGGCCCATCTTGTTTTCTTTCTTGCCGACCTTCACGCCGGGCGTCTTCATGTCGACGACGAAGCACGAGATGCCTTTGTGCTTCAGCTTCGGATCCGAAGTCGCGAACGTGGTGCACCAGTCGGCGACGCCGCCGTTCGTGATCCAGCGCTTCTGACCATTCAAGACGTAGTCGTCGCCTCGCTTCTCGACGCGCGTGCGCATGCCGGCGACGTCGGAGCCCGCGTCGGGCTCGCTGCACGCATAGCAGCAGAACGCGGGCTTGCCGTCTTTGCCCTTGGTGAGCGCGCCGAGCCACTTCTGCTTCTGCGCTTCACTGCCCGCGATGATCAGCGGCGTCGCGCCGAGCATGTTGGCCGCGAGCGTGGTGTTCACGCCGGCACAGCCCCACGAAATCTCCTCGAGGATGAGCGAGTGAGTCAAACAGGACAGCCCGAGACCGCCATAGGCTTCGGGGATCTCGAAATTGATGAGCCCGGTCTCGAACGCCTTGTTCATGATCTCGGCCGGGAACTTCCCTTCTTCGTCGAGATGGCCCGCGACGGGCGCAATCTCTTTGCGCGTGAACTCACGCGCGGTGTCGATCAGGGCCTGCTGCTCGTCGGTGAGCGTGAGATCGAACGGCATCGGTCGCCTCGATGAAAGGGACTGAATCGTGATTCATTTTGCGCCGGCGTGTCAAGGAGTGCTACGATCTCGACCCCGAGGACTGCCTTGCCTGCGCAATTCGGCAAGTACGTGTTGCAGCGAAAGCTGGCCGAAGGCGGCATGGCGGAGGTGTTCCTGGCCAAGCAAGCAGGCCTGGAAGGTTTCGAGAAGCTCGTCGTCGTCAAACGAATCCTACCGCACCTGTTGAACGAGCCCGAGTTCGTCAAGATGTTCGTCAACGAGGCGCGGCTCGCGGCGCGACTGAATCATCCGAACATCGTCCAGATCTTCGAGCTGGGAATGATCGACCGGCTCTACTTCATCGCGATGGAGTTCATCCACGGCGAGGACCTGCGGTCGCTCGTCGTCGAGGCGAACAAGCTCGGCGTGCGTCCGTCGCCCGGCATCGTGTGTCGCGTCGTCGCCGATACGCTCGCGGGGCTTCACTACGCGCACACGCGCGTCTCCCCCGACGGCAAACCGCTCGGGCTCGTGCACCGCGACGTTTCGCCGCAGAACATTCTGGTCACGTATGAAGGCTCGCTGAAGATCGTCGACTTCGGGATCGCGAAGGCGACCGGTGCGACGTCCGAGCAGACGCAAGCCGGACTGTTCAAGGGCAAGTTTTCGTACATGGCGCCCGAGCAGACGAGAGGGCAGCCCATCGACGCGCGCGCCGATGTGTTCGCGTGCGGCATCTTGCTGTGGGA
>DATFCW010000023.1:0-21975 GCA_035252665.1 Casimicrobiaceae bacterium
GCAAGGCTGTCCCCTCGAGCCACGTCCTCGACTCGCAACCGATGCTCGCTTACCTCACCAATCCCAATCAGGCCGAAATTCGCCAAACGAACTTCACGCAGATCGGCAACAACATTCACCCCGTGGCACCGCAGCCTTGCATCATCACCGTGGGACCCACGCAGGCGTGCGTGCAGCTCTTTTCCTCCAAGGGCATTTGCCATTTCGAGGGAGGCGACTGGTACGGCGACGATCCGGACAAAGGAACGACCGCGTTCAACACTTGCTGCGACCTCAAGAACTCGGACCCGACGACGTTCAAGGACCTGACGCTCGTGCCGGACTCGCAGCAGGCGGTGCGAAACGATAGCTACAAGCTCGTCAAGCTCGCGCAGCCCAACTGCGCCGCTCCGCCCGACTTCACGCCGGTCACGACGACGGAGTTCTACCAGGTCGACGAGGCGGTGCCGCCGGCGCTCGACACGGCGGACAAGGCGCTTTGCGCGGACCAGTTCGATGACCTGACCGGCATCGTGACTGTCAACTGCCCGGCTGGACTGACGTCGCAGCAGTTGACGAACTTCAACAACCTGTCCGCGACGCTGACCACGATCATGAATTCCGAGACGAAGTGTCCAGGCGATGGAAATCTGGACAAGGTCGTCGACGAGCAGGACTTGAAGAATTGGGCGCTGTTCTCGAAGATCACGACGGAGCCTCTGATGACGCCGCCGTTCTCGTCGAGCTGGTACGACTTCGACTTCGACGGAATCACGGGCGCGACAGATCGCGATCTCATTCTCGCCAATATGGGCAAGAGGTGTCTATCGAAGCAGTAGACCCGAAGCGAGCGCGTTGACTCGTCGATCGAATACGGGAGGGACAGCAAATGAGAGCGTATTGGCAGGCGGGAAGTGGTTGGTGTCGGTCCTGGCACGCGCTGCTCGGAGTTGCGATCGCGACACTGATCGCAGCGCCGCAAGTGCAGGCGCAGTCAACGCCGACGCCCGCCGGGAACCTGATCGCGAAGATCGCGCTCCTTCGCGCCGCGCATGTCGGCGATGCAGTGCGCCTCGCGTCGATCGGGGTGAATCTCCAGAAGGTGCATCTCGACTGGCGGCTGATTCGCCGACCTATCTTGAGCAAGGCGGACCTGTCCGATCGCAATTCCGCCCAGACGTCGTTCACGGCCGATGCGCCGGGCGTCTACGTTGTCAGCCTCACGGTGCGCTTCAAGAACCGCACCGCCACGGCCACGCTCGACGTTACGGCGACCGAGCCCGGGCCGCTGGTGGCGGTCAACACGATCGACGTCGACGACCAGGGTCACCGCGGCATGCGCATTGGCAGTCAGTTTTATCAGGATCCCGCCAACGGCATGCATTTGCAGATCGTGGTTCTCGACCGCAATACGCTCGAGCTTACGGCCAATGCCGCATGGCCGTTGAGCACAACCGGGGTGGTGCCGATTCAGTCCTATCTGAGCGGACTCGATAGCGGAAGCCTGGTGCTCATCTCGATGCCATCGAGCGCGGGGACGTTTTCGAACTCGACGCTTCACGCGCCAGTCAACGCCGCACTGGCCGAAATTGGCGCGGCGCTGCCGCTTGGCTTCATCATGGGGATCGGCGACCAGATGTCGCAGTGCTGGGCGAACAACAGCCGATACTGCACCGATTTTGGCGCGAAAGGCTGGCAGCCCTCGAATACGGGCTCTCAAGGTTCGTTCTCGGTGATCGGCGTTCCGGGCATGGTGACGGGAAGCGGCTGGTACGACGACGCGCTGCAGCGTGGGACGACGGAAGGCGCATTGATCGGCTACCTGACGCCGGGCGAAAACGTGACGGCAAATCCTTACGAGAACGCGTACACGTTCGTGTTTGGCGCCGACCAGTTCGTCACGATGGATACGTGCGCAAGCGGTGGCCCGTCGGCGTGCGTGATCACAGTGGGGAACCAGACATTCGCGCCGCAAGGCACGAACGGAATCAACGTCGTCCTGCTCGATCGAGTGACGTTGAAGTTGATCGCGCACCAGACGGTCACGAGCACCACTTCGCTCGAGAACATGCTGCATTCGCTCACACCCTCGTCGGCATCGGGCCACTTCTTCGCCGGGACGTCGGGCTTCCTGTCCGATCGCGTGGTGGTCCTCATGCAAAGCGTGGGCAACGGCAAGCTCGCGTTCGACTCGGCTACACCCTTGCTGCAAACGGTCGACCAGCTTGGAGGAACGCCGGAGACGTTCGGGCCCGCGATCACGCAAGGTCAGCCCTACGCGCTCGTCGGGGTTGCCGGCAACCTTCCCTGGCATGGCCGCGGAATCGAATCGAGTCCCGTGATTTCGCAGGCGATGGGACAGTCGATGTCGTTTGCGCAGCCCGGGCGAAGCCGCGGCGAGCTTGCACGCGATCGGCGGGGGCGCTATACGCCGATCGCCGGCGATCCTGTCGGAGGCTCCAATCTGGAACTCTTCCCGATTGTCTTTCAGGATCCGACGCCGTGGCCTTACGCGGGGAACTGCGCGATCCCGTACTTCGCCGATCAGATGGGCATCGGCGCGGCCTATCCCGACGTTCGTTCGGCGTATCAGAATTCCAACTTCGATATCACCACGCTGCATCCGGATAGAGTCCCGTATCCGGGGACGCTCGCGAACTATTGCACGACGGTTCCGACGCAGGCCGAATTCGACGCCATTCAGACACAGCTCGAAACCGAGATCGATTCGGTATCGGACGTTCGAACCTTCATGACCAACCTCAGTTCGCCATTCGACGAGACGCAGTCGTCCAACACGGTGATCGTGGCGCAAATCGCGGATGACGTTTACCAGAGCGTCAAGCCGCCCTCGAATGCCAACACCGGTCTTTCGTGGTCGAGCATCTTCGATCTCGCGGGGGCCACGTCGGGTCTGTTCATCGAGGGATCGGAGCCGGCGGTCGGACTCGTCGTGGCGAGCGCTGCGGTCGCGACCGAGCTGACGGCAAGCACGCCGGCAGGGGATCCGTCGGAGCAGATATTCTCCACGGCGATCGAGTTGTCGAGCGAGCTCGATCAGCAGCGTTTGACGCACCTCGACGCGCTCGGGAACTTGGAAGCGATCCTCGTCGCCGATTCCGGAAAGCTGGCAACGGTCGAGGGCAAGCTCAAGAGCGGAGCGTGGCCGTGGCAGCAGAACGTGACGACCACGCATGTGGTCGAGGCGCTCAACGCCTCGACGAGCCAAGCGGTGTATAGCGCCTTTCTTCCGCCGACGTGGCCACTGATCAACCTCAAGCCTGACCTCGTCACGCAGTTCAGCTCGGCAGACATCACCAAATTCCGCTGCGCGCACAGCACGCTCGAGGGCGCGCCGTTCGCGGGCGCACTCGAAGCCAACCAGTTTCATTCGGTGTTCCAGTTGATGCCGGGCACCGAAACGTCGAACAACGAAGTCTGGACATTCGGTTCGTACGACGTGACGACCGTCAGTGCGAAGCTGCCGGGCACGTCGCTGACCGACGGACTGTTTTCGACGAGCAACGGCGGCGCGGGCGCGTACAAGCCGGCCTGGTACCGCTCGACCTACAATCCGCCCTCGTACGTTCGATGCGGCGATTCGACGAACAACCCCAGCACGGAGCAGCACCCGGCGCCGGTCATCCCCCCGACCGAGGCTGGCTATACGCTCGGCTGACGACAGGAGGCGCGGAGCGCGCCGGCGGGATCAAATGTTTGCGAGAGCTCGCACGCACTCGGTGACCAGTGCGGGCCCTCGGTAGATCAGGCCCGTGTAGAGCTGCACGAGCGTGGCGCCCGCGCCGATGCGTGCGCGGGCGTCATCGCCTGACATGATGCCGCCGGCGGCGATGATCGGAAGCGCGCCGTCCAACGTGGTCGCGAGCGTGCGCAGCGTCATCATCGCGCGATCACGCAGTGGCGCGCCCGACAGTCCGCCCGCTTCTTCCGCATGCCGAAGGCCTTCGACCCCGTCGCGCGAAAGCGTCGTATTCGTCGCGATCGCGCCGTCGATGCCATGCCTGACTAACGACTTCGCGACGGCGCGCACGCCATCGTCCGAGAGATCGGGCGCGATCTTCACGACGAGCGGCACGCGCCGGCCGTGACGCTGCGCGAGGTCGTCGCGCTCCGCGCAAACGCGCGTGAGCAGCGCGTCGAGCGCTTCCTCGGCTTGCAGGTCGCGTAACCCCTTCGTATTCGGCGAGGAAATGTTGATCGTCACGTAGCTCGCGATTGCGTGCACGGCGCGAAGGCAGGCGACGTAATCGTCGGCGGCGCGCTCGTTCGGCGTATCGAAGTTCTTGCCGATGTTGACGCCGAGAATGCCGCGATAACCCGAGTGCTGCACGTTCGCGACGAAGCGCTCGACGCCATCGTTGTTGAAGCCCAGGCGATTGACGAGCGCCTGCGCCTCCGGAATGCGAAACATCCGCGGGGGCGGGTTGCCGGGCTGCGCGCGCGGCGTGACCGTTCCCGCTTCGATGAAGCCGAAGCCGATCGTCGCAAGCCCGCGCAAGTGCGCGGCGTTCTTGTCGAGTCCCGCGGCGAGGCCGACGCGATTGGGAAACCCAATGCCCATTGCGGTCACCGCCGAAGCGCGCGCCTCGGAGGGCACGGGCCCTGCGAGCCGCCTTCGCGCAAGCGCATCGAGCGCCTCGAGCGTGATCGCGTGTGCTCGCTCCGGATCGAGCCGGAAAAGAAGCGGTCGAAGCAACGGATAGAGATTTTGCATCGATCGTTTTCGCCGCATTCGTCGACTAGAGCGGCGCGCGACGATACCATTGCCCGATTTCGACGCCGTCCATGACTTCGCAACACCGCCTGATTGCCGCGCTCGCCGCGCTCCTGTTCATCCTCGTCGCAATCGCGCCCGAAGCGCGCGCGCATCGATCCTCGACAACCGCGGAGCAGGGGTCCGGCTACGAGCGGCGGCCCGACGTGCGCGCGTTCATCGACGAGCTCGTACACGACGAGCGCATGTCGCGCAAGGCGCTGATCCGCTGGTTTCGCGACGTTCGCTATCAGCCGAAGATCATCGAGGCGATGGATCGGCCGATCGTCGCGCCGCCGAAATGGTACGAGTACGCGCCGCAGTTCCTGACGCCCGAACGAATCGATGGCGGCGTCGCGTTCTGGCAGGCGCACGCGGATGCTTTGGAACGCGCCCGCGCGCAGTTCGGTGTGCCGCCCGAGATCATCGTCGCGATCGTCGGCGTGGAGACGTTCTACGGCCGCAACGTCGGCCGATATCGCGTCATCGATGCGCTCTCGACGCTCGCGTTCGACTATCCGCGGCGCGCCGCGTTCTTCCGCACCGAGTTGCGGCAGTTCCTGCTGCTCGCGCGAGACGAGAAGTTCTCGCCGCTCGTTCCCAAGGGATCGTTCGCCGGCGCGTTCGGCGTGCCGCAATTCATGCCCGGCAACGTGCGCAAGTACGCGGTCGACTACGACGGCGACGGGCGCATCGACTTGTGGGCGAGCGGCGACGATGCGATCGGCAGCATCGCGAATTACCTCGCAGAGCACGGGTGGGTTCGCGGACAACCCGTATGGTCGAGGGCGATGATCGCGGCATCGCAGCGCGACGCAGTGCTTGCGAAGCTCGATGGCGGCATCAGCGAGCGCAGGCCACTCGCCGATTGGAACGACGATGGCGTGGCGGCCGAGCGACTTCCCGATCCCATGTCGCACGAACCGGTCGGGCTCGTCGCGCTCGAGGAATTGCCGGACACCGATGCCGATGCGCAAAGCCTCTGGATCGCGTTTCCGAATTTCTACGCGATCATGCGCTACAACAAGAGCCGGCTTTACGCCGCGGCAGTGACGTCGCTCGCGCAGGCGATTCGTGCGGAACGCGATGGATGCGTCGCATCGCCAGAACGAGGCAGCGTACCGGCCACCGATTGCCGCTGACTTGGCCGAGTTTCAGAAAGCCGGTGCGCCAACCGCCGGCGTGCGAACGCGAATGCTGAACCCCTGCGGCACGCACACCGCGGCCTGCCACCCGCGCGGAACGCGCAGCATGTGAATCCGCCAGTGGCTGCGTTCGAGGTCCGGTAGGGACGGCGCAACGACGCTCGCTGCATCCTCGCCCTCGAAATCGATCGCGAAGGCATCGAGCGCGAGTGCGAAGCCGCTGCCGTGCGCTTTCAGCACCGCTTCCTTGGCAACCCAGTGTCGAAAGAAGGCGCGCGCGGGATTGGCCGCTTCGAGAATGGCGACTCGCTCGCGTCCGTGGAAGAAGCGGCCTGCAATACCGGCGACATCGAGGTTGTCGCGCTCGCGTTCGAGGTCGACGCCCACTTCGACGTTCTCGGCAATCGCAATCAGCGCGGCATCGCCTGCGTGCGACAGGTTGAAGCCGATCCGCGGGCCTGATCCGCCTGATACGAGCGCCGGCTTGCCATGCGACGCGTGGGCGAATCGCAGCTCGCGCGGCGCGACCCCGCGATAGCGGGCCAGAACATGTCGCAAGATGCCATGCGCGATCACATGGCGGTCGCGATCGTGCGGCCGCACGAAGCGAGCGGCGCGCTCTCGTTCTTCAATCGAGAGATCGTCGTGCCATGCCTCGATTTCGTCGGCATGGCCGCGAAGCGTGCATGCCCAGACATCGACATGGAGGTCACCAGAGCGCTTCGTATCGATAGCATCGCGCGGCGAGATACGCGCGAACGCAAGCTCGTTCACGCTTGCGCGATGCTGGCCGCGAGCTCGCGCGGCGTTGGCGACCGAAACAGCATCGCGGGCGCCAGCGCGATCGCAAAGCGCGCCTGGACGCGCGAAAGAAGCTGCGCGCCGCGGAGCGAATCGCCGCCGAGCGCGAAGAAGTTGTCGGATGCCCCCACGCGCTCGGCGCCCAGCAACTCGCTCATCATCACCGCGATCGCCGCCTCGACATCGTTGGCGGGCGCAACGAACGGAGTCGCCAGTTGCGTCGCGAGCTGTTCCGCCATCCGTGTACGGGCGATCTTTCCCGTGGGGCCTTTCGGCAGCGCATCGATGACGATGATGCGGCTCGGAATCTTCGCGTGCGAAAGACGACCGAACAGTGAATGGTGCAGCGCGTCGCGGTCGAGCGACACGCCGCGCGCCGGCACGATTGCCGCTGCCACATCCTCGCCCAGCGTTGGATGCGAAACGGCGAACGCGACGCATTCGGCGACGCCATCCTGCTCGAGCAACGCATCCTCGATTTCGCGCGGCGAAATCTTCTCGCCGCCGCGATTGATCAGGTCCTTGATACGCCCGGCGAGGTGCAATCGGCCATTCTCGTCGAGCCATCCCTCGTCGCCCGTGCGCAACCACCCGGACGTGAACGCGTCCGCGTCGGACGGCGATCCACCATCGTACGCAGTGATTACGGTTTCGCCACGGATGACGACCTCGCCGTGCGCGAGCCGCGGCGAGAGCTCGCGGTTGGCAGCCATGATCGCGACCGCTACACCCGTCGGCGCTCCGACGGAGTCGTCGCGGCATCCGAGCGGTGCAGGCGTCTGGCTCGTGATCTGATGCGTTGCTTCGGTCATGCCGTAGGCTTCGATGACCGGCGCATTCAAGGCCGCCTCGAGGCGCGCGGCGACGTCTCGCGGAAGCGCTGCCGAGCACGAGCGCACGAAACGCAGTGGCGTGCGTAACGGCGAGCTTGCGCGAGTCTCGAGCTCGGCGAGGATCGCCTGATGCATCGTCGGCACGCCCGTGTACCACGTCGGCCCGAACGTGTTCAACCATTCGACGAAGCGTCCGCTGGCGAAACCGGGCGTGCAGACGACGCTCGCGCCTGCATCCAGCGACGCGAGCAGCGCGGCGACGAGGCCATGCACGTGAAAGAGCGGCATGATGCCGAGGCAACGATCCGCGGCAGAGAGACGAAGCGTCGCCGCGATGTCGGAAGCCGAGCGACAAAGCTGCCGGTGACTGAGCGGAACGCACTTCGCCATGGACGTCGTGCCGGACGTACGCAGCAGCAGCGCGACGTCATCGCGTCGGGAAGGCGCAAGCGTGGCGTGCGGCGATCCTGTCATAGCTTCGACAGGGATTTCGAGCACGCGAACGCCGCAGGCGCGCGCAGCGCTTCGCGCATGCTCGCCTACGCCATCGCTCGTAATCAGCGCATCGATGCGAAGCTGCGCGAAGGCGTCGCGATATTCGCGCTCGGATTGCGAAGGATCGAGCGGCGCGCAGACGGCGTACGTGGCGATGCCCAGCGCGACGATCGCCATGTCGGCGCCATTCGCCATGATGACGGCAATGCGCTCGCGCGGCACGACCCCCTGCGATGCGAGCGAAGCGCCCGTGTCACGGATGCGGCGCGCGAGGTCGCCGTAACGAATCGGCAAAGCATCAGGCGCCAGCAGCGCCAGCGATTGCGCGTCCACGTCGTCACGATCGACGAGAAGATCGTGGAGCGTATCGCGTTGCTTCGTCATCGATTCACCGGGTCCACCGGCCGGGGTTGCGCCACGTCATCGCCTAAACGTTCGCGCAAATACGTCACGAGCTGCGCTTGCGTCGGTCGATCGAATACCGCCGAGACGGGCACATCGATTGCAAATCGCCACTCGATCCTCGCGGCTACCTGAATGATGGTGATCGAGTTCGCCCCCAGGTCAAACAGGTTATCGTCCGCTTCGATGACGCGAAGTCCAAGGACGCGCTTCAAAATGTCGGCGACGGCGTCGTCGATCGACGCGGGTATGGAATGTGTCTCTGTCACCGCCGGCCGCACGGATGTCGACAAGGCACGCGCTTGCAACGGTTCGCGATCGACCTTGCCCATCGGCGTCGTGGGCATTGGGTCGAGCATCACGATTCCCGACGGCACCGTCGCGTCATGAAGCCGTGCCGGCCGACGCAGCAGGCAGCCGTCTTCGTGCAGCATGCCGCGATTGCCGGCCAGGAAACGAGATCGCCGTTCGCGTCGGCAACGAATCGCTCGGCGGTCGATGCCGGACGTCGCCAATGGCCCGATGACATCGCCGGCGACCTTAGGGCGATTTCACCGACTTCGTCGGCTGGCAGCCGCCGGCGAAGCTCGTCGAAAACCGACACATCGGCGCCCGCGAATGGGTAGCCAGCGGGCATGAATCCCTCGTTGACCGGCATTTGGTGATCGTAGCACCCGGTAGTCCAGCACTTCGTTCGATCCCAGGAAGGTGACCATCATGCACCGGCGGTCGAAATGACGCCGGTGCGCGCGAACGCAGTCGCCGGAGATGGGCTCGTCCATCAATTCGATCGCGCGCAACGAGGGAAACGATTCGAAGCGATCGTCCGGGCATCGCGCCCGCGTTGGCCGCATCGACAACGTGGCACTCGAAGCGGCGAAACTCGACGGGTCGTTGGCGATATCGGCGTTTCGAGAGACCGCCGTGCCAGAAATGAACGAGCGGTCCTTCGATGTAGCCCACTTCGGCGCGAGCGCGACGAAAGTGACGCTCGGCCCCCGCGAGAGAGTGGTGAGCCCACGTGGGCGTCATTTGCAGATAACCGACGGCGTCCGGCAGGCGGTGCCGCGCCGCGCCGATCATCGCACGACGCCGATAGCCGATCGGATTGAAATAGCAGGTGATCGCCCAGAGACTCGGCATCGTTTCAGCTCGCGATGATGGTGGCGATGCGCCCGCGCGCCGAAATCCGACCGATGACCGGGACTCCCGCGAATCGCGACGTGCGCCGGTGTGTCGGGAACTGTAGCCGACATGGCGTAACGCGATGCCGCGTGGCGATCGCAGGCTCGCATCGACATGCATCTTGCGCGACAATCCCCACCGATGAAACGAGACTCGACCCGCGATTCCAAACCATCGTTGGCGCTCACGCAGGCGCTGCGCGACGACGCGGGTGGCGACGTATTTCCAGCGTCGTATGCACAGCAGCGATTGTGGCTGCACGAGCAGTTGTTGCCGGTACGCGGGGTGTACAACGTCGCGCAGGTGCTGCGCCTCGGGGGCGATCTCGACGTCGCGGCGCTATCGCGAGCGCTTGTCGAGGTCGTTTCGCGGCACGAATCGTTGCGCACGCACTTCGTGCAGGAAGATGGAACGCCGATGCAGGTCGTGTCGCCGTCCTGCCCGGTCGAGCTCGAAGTGGAAGCAGTGGACGGCTCAACGGCTGAAGCGCGATCGGCCGCCGCGTTTTCGAAAGCCCATGCGGAGGCGAACGCCGGATTCGATCTGGCGCGCGGACCGCTGTGGCGGGCACGCCTCTACCGGCTCGACCCCCAGGAGCACTGGTTGCAGTTGACGCTGCACCACATCATCACCGACGGGTGGTCGATGGGCGTGCTGACGCGCGAGCTCTCGCAGTCGTACGCGGCGCATTGCGCCGGGACGGCGTCGCCGCTTGCGCCGCTGCCGGTTCAGTACGCCGACTACGCCGTGTGGCAGCGACAATGGCTTCAGGGAGAAGTGCTTGCGAGCCACCTCGCATATTGGCGGAAGGCGTTATCGAATTTGCCGGTGCTCGAGCTGCCGACCGACCGCCGACGCTCGTCCGTTCCGAACTATCGCGGCGGCCGCGTTCCATTCGCGTTGTCCGCCGATTTGACGCGCGCTGTCAAGGCACTCTCGCGTCGCGAGGGCGCCACGCTTTTCATGACGCTGCTCGCGGCATTCCAGGTGCTGCTGTTTCGCCTGAGTGGCCAGGAGGACGTGGTTATCGGTGCACCGATCGCGGGCCGCAGCCGACCGGAAGTGGAGGACCTGATCGGATTTTTCGTGAACATGCTGGTGCTGCGCGGCGACCTGCGCGGCGCGCCGGGCTTCACGAGATATCTGGCGCGGATCCGCGAACGCGCCCTCGAGGCGTACGCGCATCAGGACGTTCCGTTCGAGAAGCTCGTCGAGGACTTGGCGCCAGAACGCGACTTGTCGCGCCACCCGCTGTTTCAGGTGTCCCTCGTGCTGCACAACACACCGCAGGCCGAGTGGCGGTTGCCGGGGCTTACCGCGTCGCGGGTGGAAGGCGTGACCCTCGCGCACACGAAGTTCGACCTGACGGTTTCGTTGACGGAGCGCAGCGGCGCCCTCGCCGGCAGCTTCGATTACGCAAGCGCGCTTTTCGAAGAAGCGACGATTTCGCGCTTCGCGCGGCATTTCCGCGTGCTTCTCGAAGCGATCGTTGCGACGCCCGAAATGTCGATCGCGCGCCTGCCCCTGCTCGAACCGGACGAGCGTGCGCAATTGCTTGCGCGGGGGCGCGGGCCCGAGGGCCTGCTGCCGGCGTCGTCGTGCGTGCACGAAGCGTTTGTGGCACAGGTCGCGCGGACGCCCGATGCGAAGGCGGTCGTGCAGGGGACGCAATCGTTCACGTACCGCGAGCTTGATACGCGTGCGAATCAGCTCGCGCATCGGCTGCGCGCGCTTGGCGTGGCCGCTGATGTGCCGGTTGCGCTGTGCCTGCCGCGCTCGCTCGACCTCATCGTGGCGATGCTCGCGGTGCTGAAGGCGGGCGGGGCCTACGTCCCGCTCGACCCCGATTATCCGGCCGAGCGCGCGGCGCTGATGCTCGCCGACGCAAAGCCGCCGGCGCTCGTAACGCAGCGGTCGCAGCTCGCCGCTTTGCCGCCGTTCGATGGCCACCTGCTTTGCATCGATCGCGATGCGAAGGAGCTCGCGACGCAACCGATCGATGCGCCTGTATGCGATGCCACACCCGCGCACCTCGCATACATCATCTACACGTCGGGCTCTACCGGACGCCCGAAGGGCGTGATGGTGACGCACGACAGTGTCGTCGGCCTCGCATGCAAGCAGAACTTCGTCGCGATATCGGCGGACGACACGATTGGCCATGTGTCGAACGTTGCGTTCGATGCGGCGACCTTCGAGGTTTGGGGCGCGTTGCTCAATGGTGCATGTCTTGCGATCCTTGCGCGGGAAGACGTGCTGTCCGCCCCCGCCTTCGTACGCTCGGTCGAGCGCGAGGGAATTACGTGCATGTTCCTGACGACTTCGCTTTTCAACGCGATTGCCGCCGAGAATCCGCACGCATTTCGCGGCCTGCGCTCGCTGTTGTTCGGCGGCGAAGCGCACGATCCTTCGCGCGTCGGCGAAGTGATGCGCGCAACGCCACCGGGTCGTCTCGTCAACGGATACGGACCGACCGAAACGACGACCTTCGCGACGTTCCATGAAGTGCGGCCGGAAGAGGCCGGAAGCGAAATTCCAATCGGGCGCCCGCTCTGCGGCGCTGAGATCGTCATCGTCGATGCGCGTGGCGAGCTCGTGCCGCAGGGCGTCGTCGGCGAGATTTGCATCGGCGGACGAGGTGTCGCACGCGGCTATCTCGGTCTTCCGAGCGAGACTGCCGAACGATTCGTTGCGCATCCGGCGAATCCGGACAGGCGCGTGTTCAAGACCGGCGACCTCGGACGCTGGAATGCCGCCGGAGCGATCGAATATCTCGGTCGCAACGACGAGCAGGTGAAGATCCGCGGGTTCCGCATCGAGCCCGCCGAGGTCGCCGCGGCGGTTCGCAGCCATCCGTCGGTTCGCGCGTGCCACGTGATGGCGCGCAAGCAGGCGTCGGGCGACATGGGGCTCACCGCCTATTTCGTTACCACCGGCGACGAACCGCGGCTCACGGTGCGGGCGCTGCACGAGCACGTCGCCTCGCGCCTTCCGTCTTTCATGGTGCCGGCGAGCTTCGTCGAAGTGGACGCGTTGCCGCTTACCGAGAACGGCAAGCTCGATCAACGTGCGCTGCCCGATCCGGCCACGTCGGTCACGGCACCGGTAACGTCGTACGTCGCGCCGCGCGACGAAATCGAGCGAGCGCTTTGCGCAATCTGGGCGCAGGCGCTCGGCGTCGAGCAGGTCGGCATCGACGACAACTTCTTCGATCTCGGCGGCCACTCGCTGCTCGCCGCACGCATCTTCTCGCGCATCGATGCCGATCTCGGTTGCTCGCTGCCACTTGGCGTGCTGTTCGAGGCCTCGACCGTGCGCGAGCTCGCGCAACGCGTGCGCGATGCGAGGTCGCCTGATTTCACGAGCCTTGTCGTAATGTCACGCGGCGGGCCGCTGCCAGCCCTTTACATGGTGCCTGGGGTGCTTGGCAATCTCGTCGGCTTCGCACCGCTCGTGCGTGCGCTCGGCCCGGATCAGCCGGTGTATGGATTGCAATCGATCGGTCTTGATGGCGTGCGCGAGCCTCTTGCATCCATCACGGCGATCGCCGAGCATTGCCTGCAAGAAATCCGTGTCGTACAGCCGCATGGTCCCTATGCATTCGCGGGCGCGTGCTTCGGCGCGACGGTCGCATACGAGATCGCACGGCAGGCCATGGCGCAGGGTGAAACGGTTGCCTTCCTCGGCCTGCTCGATCCGAGCAACGTCGAAGGCGAGGACAACCCGAATTCGCGCGGCATGCCGAACGCGGTGCGGCGCGTGCTGGCCATTGCGCGTCTCGCGGTCGATCGCGTCGCGTTGTATGGCGCCGAGATGGAGACACTGCGCGGCACCGATCGCCTCCGTTACGCGCTACGCAAACTTGGCAGGTTGCTGCATCGGGTCCGCAGTCCCAGCGTGGGCGACCTGAGACGCGAAATCGGTGCGCGCGAGGTGTACCGCTGCAATGTTGCGGCTCTTCGTTGTTACGAGCGCTTGCCGCTGCACGGAGATCTGCGGGTGATGTCGATCATCGAAACGGCGCGTGGGCGCGAGCTGCGCGATCCGGAAGAATGGTCGCGCTGGTGGTCCGGCGAGACCGTCCGCGATCTGGTTCCGGGAAAGGATTCCGGCGAAATGATCTCGCAGGCAAACGTCGAGCACGTCGCGCTGGCGATGTCGGCGCGGTTGCGCGAGGCGTTCGCGGTTGATCAGCTTCGCGGCAACGCAGAGCGTTCGCGCGAGGCTTCCGTTGCCGCATGAGCCGCGCGATCAGCGCCTAATTCGGCGCCTCGATCCCCGCTTGTTCGATCAATGTCCGGTATGTGCCGAGCTCGGCGCGAATCATGTCGGCGAACTGGCTCGGCGTCGTTTGCAGCGCAGCTATGCCGAGACGATCGAGGGCGCTGCGAACTGCGGACGTCTCTAGCGTCCGCTGCAATGCATCGCTCAATTTGGCGATGATCGGCGCCGGCGTGCCGGCCGGGGCAACGATGCCGTAAAACGGTTCGACGGCGAGTTGGGGATATCCCTCCTCACCCACGGTCGCCACGTCGGGTGCCGGCCTCGAGCGCACAGTGCCGGCTACGGCGATCACGCGCAACGTTCCGTCCCGCGCCAGCGGCAATAGGTGCTGGAGATCGGTCAGCACGGCGTCGACCCGGCCGCTTGCAAGCTCGTTGACCGCCTTTGCCGAACCGTTGAACGGGATGTGAACCATGTCGATATTTTCAGCGCGCTTGAGCGTCTCGAACACGATGTTCGACGTGCTCGCCACGCCGCTCGATGCGTAGTTGAGCTCGCCCGGATGCGCGCGCGCGTAAGCGACCAGCTCCGGAATCGTTCGCACGGGGAGTCGCGGATGGACCGCCAATGCGTAGGAAATGCGCCCGATCGCGCCCACTGCTGCGAAGTCGTCGACGCGGTACGGAAGGTCTTTCATGAGCAACGACGCAAGGGGCAGGTTGGAAGACTGGGCGAGGAGCAGCGTCAGCCCGTCCGCGGGAGCGCGCGCGACGATCGATGCGCCGATCGTTCCGTTGGCGCCGCCGCGGTTTTCGACGATGACCGACTGACCGAGGAATGTCGAGAGACGACCCCCGACGACACGTCCAAGAACGTCGGCCTGGCCGCCCGGTGGCTGCGGAACGATGAGATGCACCGGACGCGCAGGGTAAGGTTGCCCATGAACCGACGCGACCGGCAGCATCGCGATCGCGGCCGCCAGCAGTAGCGTAACGACGCGAACGCAAGCGGCCATGCGAGCGGCGCTTGCGAATTTCATTTGCGAGATCGACCGCCGCGCGGCAATGCCATGATCGGTGGCGAAGCGGAAATTTTCGCCCTGCCGGCTTCGATCTCGACCGCGAATTCGGCGATCGTCGGCCGGCGAAACAGGTTGGCGACGCCGAGGCTGCACTCGAACATGCGATTCACGCGCGCAACGAGTTGCGCGCCGCGCAACGAATCGCCGCCGAGCGCGAAAAAGTTGTCGGCACGCCCGGCTCGCTTGATGCCAAGAATCTCGTCGAAGAGCTCCACGAGCGCCGCTTCACGCTCGTTGCTCGGCACCTCGTACGCAGGACGAAGATGCGTCGACAACGATTGCGCGAGCTCGCGGCGCTTCGCCTTGCCGAGTGGCGATCGCGGTATGGCGTCGATGGCCACGATGCGCGTCGGCACCTTGTGAGGCGGCAGCGATTCGAATGCGAAATCGCGCAATTGCGAAAGCGTCGTCGTTGCGCCTTCGCGCAGCACGACCGCGCTGACGACGTCTTCGCCGAGCGTCGGATGCGCGATGCCGACGGTTACGGTCTCGGCAACGGCGGGATGAAGCGCCAGCACGGCGTCCACGTCGACGCTCGGCACCTTGAAGCCGCCGCGATTGATGATCTCCTTCAATCGCCCGGTGACGTACAGATAGCCGTCGGGATCGACATATCCGAGATCGCCGGTGCGAAACCAGTCGCCGATGAATGCGTCGCGATTCGCCTGCGGATCGTCCTCGTATCCGCGAAAAACGTGTGTCCCGCGCACGACGATCTCGCCAGAGTCCCCCGCGGCGAGGAACTCATTGTGATCTCCAACGATCGCAACTTCGCCTTGCGTCGCCTTCCCGACCGATCCTTTGCGCCTGATACCTGGCGGCAACGGGTCCTGCGCGATCGTCCCGCATTCGGTCATGGCATAGGTCTGAATCACGGGCACGCCGAGCGTATCTTCGAGTTGTTGCTGCAATTCGGCGGAGATCGCCATCGAGCTCGACACGACGAAGCGCAGCATGTGATCGGGTGCGCGTCCGCGCCGCGCAATTGCTTCCAGTACAGCGCGATGTGTGGCGGGATCGGCCGAATAGAACGTTGGCTGGAATTGCGAAAGCCAATCGAGCATCAGGTCGGCGTCGAACTGCGTGACGCAGACGAGGCTCCCGCCGCCTGCGAGCGGCTGCAATATATTGCGGTTGATCGCCGCGGGGGTGAAGAGAGGCCGAATGCAAAGTCCTCGATCACGGGGCGTCATCGCGAAGACCTCGATCCGATGCAACATCATCTCGTAGATGCGGCGTTGGATCAGCGGCACCGCCTTGGGTGTGCCGGTGGTCCCCGACGTGTGCAGCACGAGCGCGACATCGTCCGGACCGGGGTGCACGATCGATACTGGCGGACGCGTCGAATCGCATTGCAGCGCAAACGTTCCCGCTGGCGCATCGCCTGTTGGAACAAGCGTGACGAGCGGCACGCCGAGCTCCATCGCCGTGCCTAGGATGGCAGGCGATGTTTCCGCATCGACGATGACGGCGTCGACGCGCAGGCGCCGGCATAGAAAGCGAAACGTATCGGCGTCGCTTTGCGGATTGAATGGAACGCAGGTCGCGCATGTCATGACGGCGAGAAGCGCGGCCACGCATTCCGGGCCGTTCGAGAGAGCGACGCCGATTCGGCTGCCGATTCCGAAGCCCGCGGCCGCAAGCGTGTGCGCCGCGACGTCGAGCTGATCGGCCAGTTCCTGGAACGTCAGCGCCGCGCGTCCGGGCGCGAGAAGCGCGATCGCATTCGGCGTTTTGCGCACGTGCGGCGCGAGCAGCGACCCGATCGTACCCGTGCGGCTTGCGACGAGTGCCGTGCCGGCATCCGCGCATTCGATCGATTGCGCCATTCGATCCTCACCTACGTCCCCTTGGTAAGCGGAAGGCGACTTGCCGCGCGGCAACGCAACGACCGTCAGCGCGGATCACCGCCGGCGAATGATAGCGGCCATCGTCCTCGCGCGAAGGACGAGCCGACGCCCGGCCGCCTATCGGGTCAGCTGCGTTCGAACAAATCGCGGGCGTGCACTACAAGCGCTCGCGTCGACGCGTCGGTGCCGTCGGGCAGCGGTGCATTGTCTTCGAGCGCGGCGGCGATCGGCTTCGCCAGCGTCTTTCCGAGCTCGACGCCCCACTGATCGAACGAATTGATGCCATAGAGCACGCCCTCGACGAACGTGCGGTGCTCGTAGAGCGCGAGCAATGCGCCGAGGTTTCGCGCATCGAGTGTGGGCATCAGAAGCGTCGTCGAGGCGCGGTTGCCGGGGCACACACGCGCGGCGATCGCAGCGTCGAGGTCAGTCGCCGACAGGCCTCGTTGGGACAATTCGCGACGAAGCTCGTCCTCGCCGCGGCCGATCATCAGCGCCTGCGCTTGCGCGAGCGCGTTCGCGACGAGGAGCTTCTGCTGGTTGCCAAGCGGATGGCGTGCGCGCACCGGCACGATGAATTCGACCGGAATCTCGTGCGTTCCCTGATGCAGCCACTGAAAGAAGGCGTGCTGGCTGTTGGTGCCGACGTCGCCCCACAATCCCGGTGCCGTGGGACCGTCGACCGGTGTGCCGTCGCGGCGCACGCGCTTGCCATTGCTTTCGAGCGATAGCTGTTGCAGATACGCCGGAAGTCGCGCGAGCGCTTCGGCGTAGGGAATGACGACGCGCTGCCGATGGTCGAGGAAGCGCGCGTTCCAGTAGGTGAGAAGACCGAGAATCACCGGAAGATTGCGTTCGAGCGGCGCCATCCGGAAATGCGTGTCCATCGCTTGCGCGCCGTCGAGCAGATCGCAGTATGCGCGCCAACCCGCGCGCACCGCGATGACGAGCCCGACCGACGACCACAGCGAATAGCGGCCGCCCACACCTTCGGACATCGGCAGCACATCCTCGGCGCGCACGCCGAAGCGAACGGCGGCATCGACGTTCGACGTGACGGCGAGAAAATGCGGCGAGAGATCGCGTTCTTCGCCGAGCGCGCGACGCAGCCATGCGCGCGCGCTTTGCGCATTGGTGAGCGTCTCCTGCGTGGTGAACGTCTTCGACGTGACGATGAAAAGCGTCGCGGCCGGATCGTGATTGGAGAGCGCGCGCGACAAGTGCTCGGGATCGACATTCGAAACGAACGCGACGCCGGGCGCGCCGCCGCGCACGTCGTCGTCGCTCGCCTCGAGCGCTTCACAGACGAGCTTCGGACCAAGGTCCGAGCCACCGATGCCGATGTTGACGACGAAGCGGATCGGTCGTCCGGTAGCGCCCTTGCGGCGGCCTTCGCGAATCGCGGACGTGATCGTCGACATCCGCTCGCGGGTCGCGCGCATCGCCGCGGTGACGTCGACGCCGTCGACGACGACGCTCGTGGACGCCGGTGCGCGAAGCGCCGTATGCAGCACCGGGCGATGCTCGGAGACGTTGATCTTCTCGCCCGCGAAAAGCGCGGCAATCCAATGCGGCAGGTTCGAAGCTTCGGCGACGCGAAGCAGCGCTTCGAGCAACGGCTGGTCGACGCGCTCCTTCGAGATGTCGAGGCGCCAGTCGTTCCAATCGAAGGTCAGCGCGCTCGCGCGGTCAGGACCTTGTGCGAAGAGCTCGGCGAGCGTCGTCGCGCGAAGGCGTCGCGCGACCCTTTCGAGATTTTCGGATGCGGGAGCGGAATCGGAGGCCATCGGCGCTGCAGCGAGGCGCGTCTTCGGAAAGTGAAAGACGCGAAGCGAGACTGTCAATGCTAACAGTCTCGCCCGAACCTCGCCATGGCCATGCGACGTTCGTCGATGCAACGCGAAGCGTTCGGACCAGCGAACTACCGCGGTATAATGCGCGCCCACCGCGGCTCGCGCGCCATTCGAAGCATTTCGCAACCGGGCACGCGCGAATCGCGCCGATGCGGATCCTCCTTTCGAACGACGACGGCTATTTCGCGCCGGGACTCGAGCATCTCGCCGCGGCGCTCGCGCCGCACGCCGAGATCATCGTCGTAGCACCCGAGCGCGATCGAAGCGGCGCATCCAATTCGCTGACGCTCGATCGACCGCTGTCGGTGCGTCGCGCGCCAAACGGCTTCCTGTTCGTCAACGGCACACCGACCGATTGCGTGCATCTCGCGGTGACCGGACTGCTCGATACGTTGCCGGACATGGTGATGTCCGGGATCAATCTGGGCGCGAACATGGGCGACGACACGATTTATTCGGGTACCGTCGCAGCCGCGACGGAAGGCTTTCTGCTCGGCGTACCATCGGTCGCGCTCTCGCTCGCATCGAAGACTGCCGCGCATTTCGAGACCGCCGCCGCCGTGGCACTCGAATTGCTGCAACGCCAGCAGACGCAACCGACGCGACCCTGGCTTCTGAACGTCAACGTGCCGGACGTCGCGCGCGAGGAGGTTCGCGGATATCGAATCACGCGATTGGGGCGCAGGCACAAGGCCGAGGACGTCGTCAAGATGCAAAGCCCGCGCGGGGAAACCGTGTACTGGGTAGGCGCTGCGGGCTCGGCGGCCGATGCCGGCGAGGGCACCGATTTCCATGCCGTCGACAATCGCTACATCTCGGTGACGCCGTTGCAGATCGACCTCACCAATCGCGAGCAGATGGCGGGCGTCGATGCATGGCTTTGCCGATGACGAGTGCCGGGAACCGTTGATGGCTGCGCCGGGCGCAGGCGGACGCGGCACGAGCGGCATCGGCATGACGTCCGATCGGACGCGCGCGCGCATGATCGAGCGCCTGCGAAGCGAAGGCATTCGCGACGAGGTCGTGCTCGCGGCGATGAATGCCATTCCGCGGCACATCTTCGTCGACGAGGCGCTCGCGATTCGCGCCTACGATGATTCGCCGCTGCCGATCGGCAGCGGCCAGACGATCTCGCAGCCGTGGGTCGTCGCGCGGATGACCGAGCTTGCGCGAAACGGTCGCGATCTCGACGGCGTGCTCGAGATCGGCACCGGCTGCGGCTATCAGACTGCGGTGCTATCAAGGCTCGCGAAAACCGTATACACCGTAGAGCGCATCGTCGCGCTGGTGAACAAGGCAAGGCGCAACCTGCAGGCGCTCAAGATCCGCAACGTGCGCCTCGCCCATGGCGACGGCAGCGCGGAACTCGGCGAAAACCTTCAAGTCGACGCGATCATCGTCGCCGCCGGCGCGACGCACGTGCCAACGCCGCTGCTTCGATATCTGAAGCCCGGAGGACGCCTGGTGTTGCCGCTTGCGAGAAATGACGAGGCGGAGCGCGGCGCGCAACGACTCACGGTGATCGAAACGACGCCGGTCGGCATACGCGAGCAGGTCTTCGATGCGGTAAGATTCGTACCGCTTTTGCCGGGGCTCGCCTGAAGGTGATGCCCGCGGTTTCCTCGATGCCTTCGCTTTCGTCGTTGTCGCTTACCCATTCGCTTCGTTTTTTCGTCGTGCTCCTGGCGGTGGCGCTCGTTGCCGCGGGTTGCGCGACGCATCGTCCGGCGCCGGTCGAGGATCGCACGCTCGGACACGCCGAGGTTCCGCGTGGAGGTTCCGCGTCGAGCGCACCGCAAGGTGCTGCGACTGAAGGTGGAATTGCGCAGACGTATACGGTCAAGCGTGGTGACACGCTGCATCAGATCGCGCTCGACACAGGACTCGACTATCGCGATCTCGCCGCGTGGAACAACATCGAGAACGTCAATCGTATCTATCCGGGACAAGTGCTCCGTTTGACGGCGCCCGGGACAACAGCGAATGTCGCGACAGCGCCCAATCAGCCGCCGGAAACGACGACATCGGGCGTCACCACCGCACCGCTTCGCTCACCACCGCCGCCGGTTGCCGAGGGCAGGCCAACGCCGAGCACGGCACCACAAAACACGCCCCCGGTCGTAGCAGCCCAGCCTGCCACGCCGGCACCTGCGCCGTTGCCGCCAGGCGCGATCTCGACACTGAAGACTTCGCCGAAGGCAATCAAGGAACCCTATTCCGAGCAGGCAGTGCGCGAGCTCAATCTTGCTGCAAGCGCTGCGCCTGCGCCGCCCGGCGCGGTTGCGATGCCGCAGCCTTCGAGTGCATCGCCGAAGCAATCGCCAGCGACGCAGCCGCGCACACCGCCGAGTGCGCCCTCGGCGTCGTCGAATTCGCCTTCCGCGTCATCGAATCCATCACCGAATGGATCGCAATCGGCAAGCGACGCCGATGCGCTCGATTGGTCGTGGCCCGCCAAGGGCAAGGTCATTTCGGGATTTTCGGAGACGGCGAACCTGAAAGGCATCGACATCGCGGGCACGGCGGGCGAAGCCGTACGTGCGAGCGCAGCAGGACGCGTCGTCTATGCGGGCACCGGCCTGCGCGGTTACGGCAAGCTCATCATCATCAAGCACAACGCGACGTATCTGTCGGCGTATGCGCACAACCGCGACATCCTGGTGAAGGAGGGACAGCAGGTGACGCGCGGGCAGAAGATCGCCGAGATGGGCAGCACCGATGCCGATCGCGTGATGCTGCATTTCGAGATTCGTCGGCACGGAAAGCCCATGGATCCGACGAAGTTTTTGCCGCCGGCGACGTAGGCAGATTCCCGGCGACTTCAAAATTAAGCGTCCGAACGAGACGAGATGGCGCTTTATTGCGGATGGGAACTGCCTGAGCTTACCGAAAAGGCTTTGTCTCGTGCAGTCGTGAAGAAGGGGGGAGACCACGTTCCGTCAATCCGCGGAAGCTCATTTCGATTCGCCTTCCGGCGGACGTCATCGAGCGCTGGAGGGCGACGGGTCCCGGCTGGCAGACGCGTATGGCGGAGCGTCTCGGCAAAGTGCGGTGAATCGCGCACGCTAACGTCGCAGGAGGAATTCCATCGCGCCGCGACGCGGTGCTCCGCGTCCGTCGCGCAAACTCGGGCGGTCGTGATTTGCTCGTACGAGAACCGCGGAATGTCGGCTCGCGCGTCTCCGCGACTGTGCCGCCGCGAAATTCGATGAATAGCGTGTCGGCGAAATAGCGGATTTTCATGGCCTGAACTTCGATCGAAGAAGGCGTTGTGAACGGTTTCACCGTCAGCCAGCAGCACAACGCGCAGGTATCGATTCATCCATCTGAGCGACCCGCGTCCAAGGGCGAAT
>DATFCW010000024.1:0-2962 GCA_035252665.1 Casimicrobiaceae bacterium
TGGACGCGGCCCGCACATGCGGTGCCGTCGGCGTTCAACACAATGATCGTCAGATCGCCACGAAGCTCCAGTCCACGCACCGCTCTTCCCCCGCAACGAAGCGCGACGACGAAAATCCGATCGATCGCCCAGCCGACGACGGCAATCATGGCGAGCGCGATGACCAGCCGATCGAGCGGAAGCGTTCCGAGCACCACACAGGTGGCGAAGGCCAGCGATGCGATCAGAACGAAGGCGGCGATTGACGGCGCGAGCGAAACGCGAACGGGAGGTGGCCAGCGCATGGGCGCATGAAACCGCACCTTGCGCGATCGCGCATTCGGCCAAATGGCCGAGAAGCTGGTGCTACTGGACGAACACGGTCATGCGCACCGAACGCACGCCGCCTACCCACCTCATTTCGTTTCCGATGCGACTCCGGCGAGCATCATCCACGTCGACACGACCGTGTCGGGATTGAGCGAGATGCTCTCGATGCCCTGCTCGACGAGCCACTTCGCGAGGTCGGGATGGTCGGATGGACCCTGCCCGCAGATGCCGACGTAGCGATCGCGCTGGCGGCACGCGGAAATCGCCATCTGCAGCATCGCCTTCACCGCATCGTCGCGCTCGTCGAACGTCGCGGCAAGCTCGCCGCTCGCATCACGATCGACACCGAGCGTCAATTGCGTCATGTCGTTCGAGCCGATCGAGAAGCCGTCGAAGTAGTCGAGGAAACGATCGGCGAGAAGCGCGTTCGACGGGATCTCGCACATCATGATGATGCGCAACCCATTCGCCCCGCGCGACAAGCCGTTCCTCTCGAGCAGCGCGAGCACCTCCTGCGCCTCGTGCGTCGTGCGCACGAACGGCACCATCAGCTCGACGTTCGTGAATCCCAGCACGTCGCGCACGCGCCGCATCGCTTCGCATTCGAGCGCGAAGCAGTCGTAGAACTCCGACGCCAGATAGCGTGAGGCGCCGCGGAACCCGAGCATCGGGTTCTCCTCGTGCGGCTCGTAGCGCGAGCCGCCGACGAGGTTCGAGTATTCGTTCGACTTGAAATCCGACAACCGCACGATGACGGGCTTCGGATGGAACGCGGCCGCGATCGTCGCAACGCCCTCGGCGATCTTCGCGACGTAAAACTCGGTCGGGCTCGCATAGCCGCCGATCCGCTCCTCGATCTCGCGCCGCACGTCGGCGGACTGCTTGTCGAATTCGAGCAGCGCCTTCGGATGAATGCCGACGTTGCGATTGATGATGAACTCGAGGCGCGCAAGTCCCACGCCCTCGTTGGGCAATTGGCGAAACTCGAACGCGAGCTCCGGGTTGCCGACGTTCATCATGATCTTCGTCGGGCACTCGGGCATGTGATCGAGCGCCAGGTCGATGGTCTCGACATCGAGCAATCCGGCGTACACGTGACCCGTGTCGCCTTCGGCGCAGCTTACGGTAACGGGCTTCGCATCCTGCAGCACGTGCGTAGCATCCCCGCATCCGACGACCGCGGGAATGCCGAGCTCGCGCGCAATGATTGCCGCGTGGCACGTCCGCCCGCCGCGATTGGTGACGATCGCGCTTGCGCGCTTCATCACCGGCTCCCAATCGGGATCCGTCAGCTCGGTGACGAGCACGTCGCCTTGCTGCACGCGGTCCATTTCGCTCGACGAGCGGATGAGCCGGACCGGACCCTGACCGATCTTCTGGCCGATCGCGCGACCGCTCACAAGCGCCTTGCCGCGCGACTTCAGGCGATAGCGGCGAAGCGAGCTTGCCTCGTCGCGCGATTTCACCGTCTCCGGCCGCGCCTGCAGGATGTACAGGTTGCCGTCGATGCCGTCGAACGCCCACTCGATGTCCATCGGGCGACCGTAATGCTTTTCGAGCATCACCGCCTGGCGCGCAAGCTCCTCGGCTTGCGGATCAGTGATCGAAAAGCGCCTGCGCTCCGCGGGCGGCACATCGACGACACGCGTCGATGCGCTCGTCGATGCTGCATCGGCATAGACGATGCGCGTCGCCTTGCTGCCAAGCGCCTTGCGCAATACCGCCGGTCGACCCGCGGCGAGGTTGGGCTTGTAAACGTAGATCTCGTCGGGGTTGACCGAGCCTTGCACGACCGATTCACCGAGTCCGTACGATGACGTAATCAGGACGACCTCATTGAAGCCCGACTCGGTGTCGAGCGTGAACATGACGCCTGCGGCGCCGCGGTCGCTTCGCACCATCCGCTGCACGCCCACCGAAAGCGCGACCTCCTGATGCGCGAATCCGTGGTGGACGCGATACGCGATTGCTCGGTCGTTGTAGACGGATGCGAACACCCTAGAAACAGCTTGAATGACGTTCTCCAAGCCGTTGACGTTCAATATGGTATCTTGCTGACCCGCGAACGAGGCATCGGGGAGATCTTCGGCGGTCGCCGACGATCGCACGGCGAAGGATGCGTCGCTTTCCCGCTTGGCGAGCGACTCGTACGCGCGCGCGATGTCCGCGCGAAATGCCGCGGGCAGCGCTGCCTTCTCGACCCAGCCGCGAATGGTTTCTCCGGCACGCGCGAGCTCCCGCACGTTCGACACGTCGAGCGTCGCAAGCTTGGCGTCGATGCGCGATGCGAGATCGTCCTGCGCGAGGAATTCGCGAAATGCGTCGGCTGTCGTCGCGAAGCCGCCGGGCACGCGAATGCCCGCTCCCGACAATTCGCCGATCATCTCCCCGAGCGAAGCGTTCTTGCCGCCGACTTGCGCCAGATCGCGCATGCGGATGCATTCGAGGGGAATGACACGCACGGGATCCGACATGCGGGGAGCCTCGGTAAAGGAATGCGGCGCGACGGTCGCCTCGCCTATTGAGCGCGACCGGCGAAGGGTGGTTCGATTTTATCAGCCGGCCTGGCGCCGGCCTCTTGCCCGCGACTCGCTTCGACTGTTTGAACAGTCGAACAGGAGTGCGTCAGTCGTTACGCGCTTCGCTGCTTTGG
>DATFCW010000025.1:0-9013 GCA_035252665.1 Casimicrobiaceae bacterium
GCCGGATCGCGGTAAAAGCGCGGATGAGCGCGACGCTTACGCCGCCTGCCGCTCTCGCGTCTTGTCGACCGCGCGCAACTCGCGACCGAGATATGCAGCGATCGCCCGCATTCCATAGATGCCGGCCTCGCGCTCGGCGTCACTGTTGTAATTGGTGTTGGTGTTGACGTCGTAGGTGTAGAGATCGCCGTTTTTGTCGGTTATGAACTCTATGCCGGCGATGCCGATGCCGTTCGCGGCGATGAACTGCCGATAGCGGTCGATGATCGGATGGGAAAACCCTTCGATGATCCGGAATCGCGGCGCGGACGTCACCGGCGGCGCCTCGCCGACCGGGCAAAACGCGTCGCCCACGTCGCACACGTCCGCCGGGCAAAGCTCGAAGCCCTGGGACGTATCGACGCGCACCGCGTAGAGAAACTCTCCGCCGACGAACTCGACGCGCGTGATGAACGGCTGCGGTCCCTCGATGTACTGCTGGATCAGCGTGACGCCATCGACCGAATCCTCGAACGCATGGCTATCTACATAGCGCGAAAGCGCATCGACGCTGTCGAAGAGCCGCACGCCCAATCCCTTGCCCGCGCGGTTGTGCTTGGTGATGAAGCGGCCACGCATCGCCTTCGCCGCGTCGATGATCGCTTCCTTCCCGACGGCCGCGATCGTGTGCGGAACGCGGATGCCGAACTGGCGCAGCGCGCCGTACTGCGCCATCTTGCTGATTTCGAGCGCGAGCGCGCGCGAATTGTTGACGACGCGGCGGCCGTGCGATTCGAGCCACGCGAGCAGTCCGCCGGTGAGCTCGGCCGCGTAGCGATGACCGCGCGTATGCGACGAGGCGCTCATCCGGTTATAGAAGACGCCATGCGGCGGAACGCTCGCCAGATCGAGCCGCCCTTCGGCGGTGAACCATTCGGTGTAGGGTAGCTCGAGCTCGTCGAATGCGGCGCGCAACGGCTCGACCCAGACGTCGTTTTCGTGGATCACGTAGATGCGGGACATGACGAAACCTTTCGCGTGCGCTGCTGGCGCCTACGAAGATAAGGGCTCGTGCAGCGCAAGCGAAATAACCAATGCTTTTAAGCTTGTGATCGGCAGTAGCAGGCGAAGCGCCAATAATGACGACAGTGTGAGCGGCCGTACTTGTTGTTTCGGCGGCCGCCGACGGAAAGGAGGCGAAGATGGCCGAATCGAAATGGCGCCATCACGGCGTGCGCGTCGTGAAGTCGAGCGAGCTCGATACGAACACGCCGCAGACGCCGGGAATGAATCGCGCGGCGGCGATCAACTACGCGCGGATGGGCGCGGAGAAGTTGTGGGCCGGAACCGTGGTGATCCACCCGAAGGCGAAAACCGGCGCGCATCACCATGGGCCGGTGGAAAGCGTCATCTACGTCGTGAGCGGCAAGGCGCGGATGAAATGGGGCGATCGGCTCGAATTCACCGCCGAAGCGGGTCCCGGCGATTTCATCTACGTACCGCCGTTCGTGCCGCATCAGGAGATCAACGCGAGCGACAGCGAGCCGCTGTCGTGCGTGCTGTGCCGAAGCGGTCAGGACCCGGTCGTCGTCAATCTCGATCTGCCGAACGTCGAGCCCAATCCGGAGAACGTTGCGTGGGTCGACAACATTCACCCGCCGCCGACGACGGCGTAGCGCATTTCACGAAGCGAGCGTCGACTTACGCGCGCCACCAGCGACGGCGCGGCACGGCGCGCGTACGCCGCCACTCGTTCAGGAATTCGCCGGCGGCAAGGCCGAGGGTCGCCGCAACGCCCGCCGCGATGCGGAGCTTCGCGAATGCCGGCTTCGGCCTTGGCGCTGGCACAGGCGGCGGTGATCGCTTCGCATCGCGCGATGCTTCCTCGTCTTCCGGCTTCGACCTGGTGCCCGTTGCCGGTGCACCGCGTGTCGGCGCGTTCGCCTTCCCGGGTTTTTCCTGACCCTTGCGCGTGCCGTGGCTGTACGAGTACGCGCGCGTGAACTCGGCGCCCAGCAGGAAGATCTGCGCCGAGTAGTAGACCCACAAAAGCACGATCACGAGCGATCCTGCCACGCCGAAGCTCGACGCGACGCTGCTGCGCGCTAGGTAGAGGCCGATCAGCAACTTGCCGATCACGAACAGCAGCGACGTCACCGCGGCGCCGATCCATACGTCCTTCCAGCCGATGTCGCAGCGTGGAAGCAGCTTGTAGATCATCGCGAACAGGCCGGTGATTACGACGAAGCTGACGACGACGTTGACGATCTGCAGCACGATGTCCCAGCCCGGGAACCAGCCGCTCCAGAATTTGCCGAGCGCCGACAGCGCGGCGGAGAGCACGAGCGAGACGAGCAGCAGGAAGCCGATGCCGAGCACCATGCCGAACGACAGCAGCTTGCCGCGGATGATCCCGCGGATGCCGGAATGCGCAGGCTTCGGCGAATCCCAGATGCGATCGAGATCCGACTGGAGCTCGCCGAACACCGTCGTTGCGCCGAGCAGCAGCGTGACGATTCCCGCGATTGCCGCGAACGTTCCGTGCCCGGTCTGGCTTGCGCTCGCGACGGCTGCCTGGATCGTGTCGGCGCCGCGCTCGCCGAGGAGTCCTCTGAGCTGTCCGAAGATTTCGCCGCGTGCGGCCTCGTTGCCGAAGAAGAAGCCCGCGACCGCTATCGCGATCACGAGAAGCGGCGCGATCGAGAAGATCGTGTAGTACGCGAGCGCGGCGCCCATGCTGGGCGCGAAGTCCTCCGACCACTGCGACACCGACTGCCTGGTCAGCGACCACAGCGCCTTCATGTTCAGCATCGAAGCCCTCCCCGGGCGCGCTCGTGTCGCGCATCGTCGACCGCCACTCTACGCGGTCGGTCGAAAGCGTAGCCGTCGCCCTGCGAGCGGCGCTATCGGCGCGAAGCGCGGAGCAACGTCCGTCGTTTACCGACACCGCCGATGTCGTCCGACGAAACGAGCCGCTCAACGAGGATCGACATCGTAATAGGCCCATTGCGCGCGCTGGAACGGGTTCGGCTTGAACCCGCGCAACCATGGTTGCGTCAAGTCGTTGCGATACGGATAGTCGGCGACGATCCAGGGCGCGTAGGCAACGATCAGCTCGTTCAGCTTGCGAAAGATGGCGGTGCGATCGGGACCGTCCGGGAGCACGCGCGAGCGATCGTAGAGGCGGTCGTACTCGGCGAGACGCAGCCGCGCGTCGTTCGACGTGCCGATGTTGCGGCTCTCGAGATAGCTGTAGAACGGGCTGCCGTCGGGAATGCCGCTGATCCATCCCAATCCCCACATCATCATCTGGCCCGCTTCGGTCATCTTGTTCAGTTCCGGCCATTTGTTCTTGAGAAACGTCATCCGGATGCCGATCGCGTCCATGTCGCGCTTCCAGAGCTCGTCGCTCGCACGCGCGGCGGCGTCGGTCGTCGAGCCCTTGATGATCGTGAGCGCCTTGCCCTCGGGCGTTTCGCGATAGCCGTCGCCATCGCGATCCCTGTAGCCGAAGCGATCGAGGAGTGCCCGCGCCGCCGCGGGATCGAAAGGCACGCGAATGCCGACCGATGCATCGTGGCCGAGAACGCCGGGCGGAACCGGCTGGTCGGCAAGCGCCGACTGGCCGTGTTGAAGCTGCCGGATATCGGCCTCGCGGTCGTACGCCATCGCGATCGCGCGCCGCAGCGCCACCTTCGCCGGCTCGTAGCCGCCGACCACCGGATCGTCCATGTTGAAGAAGAAGAACGACATCGACGGCTCCGGCGATCGGTGCAACGCGATGCCGCGTTTCGCGAGCGTCGGTTTCAGCGCGTCGCCATCGAGCACCGTCGTGGCGACCGACGACGGCACGCTGACGTAATCGAGCTGGCCGCGATCGAACGACAGCATCCGCGGCTGCGCTTCCTCGATGATCGCGACGTCGACCGTGCCGACGAGCGGCAATCGGCGGCCGGCGAGGCCTTTCGCGATCGTCGCGTCGGTCGCGTCGTTGCCCGGCATCGGATAGCGCTCGTCGCGGTAGTCGCGATTGGCTTCGAGCACGATGCGCTGGCCGCGCGTCCACGACTTCAACCGGTACGCGCCAGTGCCAACCGGATGCTCCATGATGCGATGCGATTCGTCCTGGTAGCGCTCGACGACCTCGCGCGCGACGGCGGCGAAGCTCGAGGTCGTGAGCCACCATTGGAATCCGTAATCAGGCTCCTTGAAGCGGATGCGAAGCGTGTAGCGGTCCAGCGCCTGCAGGCCCTCGATCTTCTCGTCGTAGTCGAACCGACCGCTTTTGCGGGCGCGCACGAGCGGCTCATCGAGGCCAACGAGGTTGCCCTCGAACAGATAGAGCCAATACGAACGAACCTTCGGGTCGAGCACCCGCTTGATGCTGTAGACGTAGTCGTCGGCCGTCAGCTCGCGCGAGCTGCCATTGAACGCGGGATCCGCGGCGAAACGAATCCCATGTTTGAGCCTGATCGTGTATGTGCGGCCGCCGTCGCTGATGTGGGGTAGTCCGTCGGCGGTGTTCGGCTGCAGCACGACCGGCCGCGCGAAATAGTCGTAGCGATAGAGCGGATCGAAGATTGCGAGGCACAACGCGTCGGAGTACGCGTCGTTGATGGCCTGCGGATCGAAGCCGCCCTCGGCGACCGGAAACGCGACGTGCAGCGTCTTCTGCATGTCGGCCGCGTGCGCAATGCATGCGAAGACGAGCGCGCAGAGGGTCGCGACGAGGCGCAACGGCGTCATCGACCCAGAAACCGCGCGAGACGCGCGACGCCTTCGTCAAGACGCTCGTCGGTCGCGGCGAAGCACCAGCGCACGAAGCCCTCGCCTTCAGGGCCGAACGCGCGTCCCGGCGCGAGGCCGAGCTTCGCGCGCTGCACCAGTGCGCGGCAAAAGGCCATGCTGTCGTCGACGCCTTCGAGACGAAAGAACGCGTACATCGCGCCGGCAGGCGACGCGATATCGACACCGGGCAGGCTTGATAGCGCACGCACCAGGCGATCGCGCGCCCGACGCAACCGGGTGCGCGTCGCGTCGACGGTCGGCTCGCCGTCGCGCAACGCGACAACGCCTGCGCGCTGCACGAACACGGGCGAGCACGACGTGTTGTACTCGATCAGCTTGCCGATATCGGGCATGACCGTGCTAGGCGCGACGATCCATCCCAAACGCCATCCAGTCATCAACCACGCCTTCGAGAAGCTGTTGGCGCTGACGATGCGCGCTTCGTCGTCGGCGATGTCGAGAAAAGACGGCGCGCAAGCGCCATTTCCCGCGTAATGCAGGCGCTCGTAGACGTCGTCGGCGACGATCCAGATGCCGTGCTTCGCGCAATGCGCGAGCAATGTCTGTTGTGAAGCGCGATCGATCGTCCAGCCGGTCGGATTGTTCGGCGAATTGATCATCAGTGCGCGCGTGCCCGGCGAAAGCGCATCGATCAGGCGATCGAGGTCGAGCGTCCATCCTTTCGTTTCGAATCGCAGCGGAACGCAGACGACGTCCGCGGAGAGAATCTTCGGAATTTCGACGAGATTCGGCCAAAGCGGCGTAACGACCACGACGCGATCGCCGGGTGACACGAGCACTTGCGTCGCGAGCATGAGCGCCGACATGCCGGAGGCCGTCGCCGCGACGCATTCGGCGGTGATCGGCCGGTGCAGTGCGGTTACGTAGTCGGCGATCGCGTCGCGAAGCTCGGGGATGCCGAAGTTCTGCGAGTAGAAGGTTTCGCCGCGCGCAAGCGATTCGCTCGCGGCATCACGGATGAACGCCGGCGTCACCTGGTCGGGCTCGCCGAACCAGAACGCGAGCACGTCCGGGTCGTGCATGCCCGCGTTGGCGATGTCGCGGATCTTCGAGCTTTCGAGCGCGCGGACGGCGGGGCGGGCCTCAGGTATCAGGTATCGGGTATCAGGCATCGGTAACGGCGCATCGGGACGTGCGCGCAGTTTACTGATACCTGATTTCTGATACCTGATACCGGTCGCGCCCCTGTCCTTTGGCCGCATAAAGCGCGCTGTCCGCGCGCTTGAGCAGCGCCTCCGGCGTCGCGTCGCCGCAACCGAGCGCGATGCCGATGCTCGTCGTCACCTTCACCATCGTGTCGCCCGCGCGAAACTGCGGGCGCATCGCGGCGATGATCTTGCGCGCCACGAACCGGCATTCCTCGCGCGTGTGGATGCCTTCGAGCACGATGACGAATTCGTCGCCGGCGAGCCGCGCGACCAGATCGGTCGCGCGCACCGACGCGGAAAGGCGCCGGCCAAACTCGCGCAGCACGTCGTCGCCCGCGGCATGCCCGAGCGAGTCGTTGATCTTCTTGAAGTCGTCGACGTCGAGGAACAGGAGCGCAACCTGCGTGTTCGCGCGCTGCGAGCGCCTGAGCGCCGCGGCGATGCCGTCGTTGAACGCGTGCCGATTCGGCAGCCCGGTCAGCGTGTCCTTCTGCGCGAGTCGCTCGAGCTGGCGCTCGACTTCCTTGAGCGGCGTGATGTCGGTCGACGACGTATAGACGCCGACTACCTCGCCCGACGCGTTGACGTCGGGAATGTAACTGCCGCGAACGAATCGCGTGCCCGTCGGGCCGGGAACCTCGACATCGAAGTCGACGCGCTCGCCGGCAAACGCGCGATCGAGATTGGGACCCACACTCCTGTACGCGTCGGGACCGAGCACGTCGGCGACCGCGCGCCCGGTGATTTCGGAGAGCGGTCGGTTGAGCCAAGTCTCGTAATAGCGATTGTTGAATCGGTAGCGGCGCTCGCGGTCGATGTAGCCGACCATCGACGGAATGCTGTCGGTGATGCTGCGAAGCCGCTGCTCGCTTGCCACCGCCCGCTCCTGTGCTGCGTGGAGATCCGTGACATCCTGAATGAGCGCGTAAAAGCCCTGCACGGTACCGTTGGCGTCCAGGTCGGGAATCAGGTCGACGAGCTCGCGGCATGCGCGGTCCTGACGAATCACGGTGCGCTGAAAGCGCGCCCATTCGCCCCGGCGTACGCGTTCGAGATGCGGCTTCGACTCGGCATAGGTCGTTTCGCGCAAGAGCTCCTCGACGCTTCGACCGACGATCTTTTCCTTCGCCATGCCGAACATCTGCTCGGCGCGCGCGTTCACGAAGAGATAACGCTCGTCGGCGGAGAGATATGCGATCAACGCCGGCAGGTTGTCCGCGATCATGCGCATCCGTTTCTCCGATTCGGCGAGTGCGTGCTGCGCCTCGCGAAGATCGGTCACGTCCTGCGAGATCGTCACGACCCCGTGCACCGTGCCGTTCGCATCGACGTCGGGAACGTGATCGACCTGGTAGTACTGCCTGCCCTCCGCGCGATCGACGACGAGATCGAAGTGCCGCGCCTCGCCAGCGTACGTGCGATCGAGCTCCGGCTTGATCTGCGCGAATGCGGCGGGTGGAACGACGTCGGCAAGCGGCCGCCCGACGACGTCGTCGGCGCTTCGGCCCCAGTATTCGGCGAAGCGTCGATTGCCGAACAGCACGCGATCGCGGGTATCGATGTAGGTGATGCGCGCAGGAATCGCGTTGGCAATGAGACGCACGAACCGTTCGCGCGCAGCGAGCGCTTCTTCCGCGTGCTTGCGTCGGGAGATGTCCTGGCAGACGACGTACGCCCCACGCACGTCGTTCGTGTCGCCGTAGTCCGGAAAGCAGGTGACGATGAAAACGCGCCCCTTGCCATCCTTCGTGAACGTCGTCTCGAAGGTTTGCGGCATGCCGGCGCGAACGTCCTCCACGCGGCCGGCAAGGCGCGCATAAACCGTTCGGCCAAGAACGGCGCGCACGGCGCGGCCGATCAGGCGCTCGGGCGGGATGCCGAACACGTCGCGAAAATATTCGTTGACGAACCTGAAGCGCCCGCGCGCATCGACGTACGCGATCAGCACCGGGACGTTCGCGGTGATCGTCTCGAGTTCGGCACGACTTTGCTCGAGCGCCGCGGACTTTTCCTGCAGCGCGCGCGTTCGCTCCTCGATCGTCTGCGCGAGCCCGTTCAACGCACTCGCCAGCACGCCGGTTTCGTCGCTCCCCGCGACGTTGGTTCGGTGCGCGAGGTTTCCCCGCGCCAGCATCCGCGCGTCGTACGCGAGGCGGCGCAGCGGCCGCGCGATCCGCGCGCCGAGCAATGCCGCGAGCACCGTGCCGACGAGAAGCGAAAGCGCCCCGAACGCGATCGTCTCGCGCACGTTGCTCCGTGCGGCGGACAACGCCGCATCCGCCGGCATGCCAACGAAGACATGCCAGGGCACGTGCTTCGTCTGCGTGAACCCTGCCACGCGCGGAACGTGATCCGCGCCGAACGTTTCGTCGACGCCTTCGGCGCTTGCGATGTGGTCGAGCGCCTTGCCGACGCCAAGCACGCTCTTGCCGATCCACTTGTCGGGATCGACGCTACGCGCGAGCACGATGCCATCGGCGTTGACGAGCGAAATCACCGTGCCGGTCGGCAGCGCGCCTTTCACGTCCATCCATTGAACGCCGCGAAGATCCATCGCGAGCGTCACGACACCATCGACCGTTCCACTGGGTTCCTTGACGGGCCGCGCGAACACGACCACGGCGTTGCCGGTGTCGTCGACGTCGACGGGCGCCTCGATCGCAACCTCGCCGGTTTGCAGCGCAGTCGCGAAGAAATGACGATTCGCGACGCGAACGAGTCCGTGACGAGAGCTTCGCTGCAACGTGCCGACATTGCGGCCGTCGCGGGTGAAGACGCAGATGCCATCGACGAATCGAGGCAGGTCGCCGCCGATGCGCGCGAGAACCACGTCGTTGGCCGCCGTGGCCGCGGGATCGACATCGACGACGCGGCTCATTACGGCGAGTGCCGCCAGATTGTCGCCTACAACGTCGTCGACCCGCGCCGCGAACACGCGCGCGAGCGCAAGCGCACGCTGCTGCGCTTCGCTGCGGGCAAGTGACGCCTGCCGCGCCGCATTGCCGGCGACGTAGAGGATGAACGGCAGACCGAGAGCGAGCACGAGAAGCGCAAGCCGAAGCCCGATCGACGAGCGA
>DATFCW010000026.1:0-7455 GCA_035252665.1 Casimicrobiaceae bacterium
CGAAGGTGCCATTCCGCTTTTCGTTCATCAATTCTGGTAATCGAACGGCGAAAGCACACCGCAACGCCGGAACCGGATGGCGACGGACCGTCAGCCTCCGAGCCGAGAATGATCGCAACCGTGTCGTCACCGACGTGCTTCACCACAAGCTCAGCCGCGCGCTGATATACGCCCGACTGCGGACCCGGTTAAGGCAGCAACACGTCGCAAAACGCATCGGGACGTCTGTCAGTGCCGTTTCGCGAATGGAAAACGCCGTGGGGCATCGGCCGACGCTGACAACGCTCGAGCGCTATGCGCGAGCGGTAGGTTGTTCGCTGGAAGTTCGCCTCGTCCATCCCGACGAGGCGTGGTACCGCGAGCTAGCCGCGATCGCCGGCCAGCGCGTTGCCGAGCGCGACGAACTGCGCGACTGACAGCGTCTCCCCCCGAGCGCCGGGATCGATGCCGGCCGCACGCAACGCAGCTTCGTTCGCAATCGACGACAACGCATTCCGCAACGTCTTCCTCCGCTGACCGAACGCCGCCGCGACGAGCCGCGCGAACAGCGCTTCGTCGGCAATCGCAGGCCGCGACTCGCGCAACGGTACGAGCCGCGCGACCGCCGACTCGACCTTCGGCGCTGGCCGGAACGCGCCGGCGGGAACGGCGAAAAGTCGCGAAATGGCAAACCGTGTCTGCAGCATCACGGTCAACCGTCCGTAATCCGGCGTGCCGGGCGCCGCAGTCATCCGCGCTACAACTTCCCGTTGCAGCATCACATGCACGTCGCGAAGCCGCGCGTCGAACGAAGCAAGGTGAAACAAGAGTGGCGAGCTGATGTTGTAAGGCAGATTGCCGACGATGCGCAACCGATCGCCGAGCGCGGAGAAATCGAACATCAGCGCATCCGCCTCGTGCAGCGCGAGCCGATCGAGAGCAAATCGATCGCGCAAGCGCGCCGCGAGATCCCGATCGATCTCGATCGCCGCGATACGTCCGGCGCGCTCGATCAACGCGCCGGTCAGCGCGCCGAGTCCGGGCCCGATCTCGACGAGGTTGTCGCCAGCACGCGGATCGATCGCGTCGACGATTCGCGCGACGTAATGCGGATCGACGAGGAAGTTCTGGCCGAACCGCTTGCGCGGCCGATGACTCTTGATCAATCGGGCGCGCGGCGCGCGAGCGACATCGCGAGCTCGACGGCGGCGACGAGGCTGCCCGCGTCGGCGGTCTTTGCGCGCTCGGCGTCGGATGCGAGGTCGAGCGCCGTCCCGTGATCGACCGACGTGCGGATGAAGGGCAAGCCCAGCGTCACGTTGACGCCGTGCCCGAAGCTCGATGCCTTCAGCACCGGCAATCCCTGGTCGTGATACATCGCGACGATCGCGTCGTAACGCTTCGCGACCTCGGGTACGAAAACCGTGTCTGCCGGGATCGGCCCGGTCACCTCCATGCCTTCCGCACGCGTTGCTTCCACCGCCGGCGCAACGACGTCCATATCCTCGCGTCCGAGATGCCCGCCCTCACCCGCATGTGGATTGAGCCCGCACACCGCGATACGTGGATTCGCGATGCCGAACCGTGCCGCCAATTCGCTTCGCACGATCGAAAGCGTTTGCGCGACCGCGTCACGCGTGATCGCATCGGGCACCGCGCGAAGCGGCAGATGCGTCGTCACGAGGGCGACGCGAAGCACCTGGTCGCCGGTTCCCGACACGAGCATCATCACGACGCGTGCCGTGCCCGTCCGCTCCGCGAAAAACTCGGTGTGGCCCATGAACGGAATGCCGGCATCCTGCATCGCGCTTTTCTGCACGGGCGCCGTGACGAGCGCCGCGAAAGCGCCGGTCGCGCAGGCATCGCAACCCGCTTCGAGCGTCGACAGCACGCTTCGCGCGTTCGTCGGATCCGGATGTCCCGGAATCGCCGGTGCGGCAAGCGGCTGGTCCCATATTTCGATCGCGCTCCCGAGCGGCGCGAATGCGAGCGGATCGTAGCGGACGTAACGCGGCGTAACGCCGATCCGCGTCGCGCGTGCGCACAACAGATCGTAATCGCCAATGACGACGAGCCGCGCTGCGAACGGCTGCGTCCGATGATGCGCGGCGAGGCGCGCGATGAGCTCGGGCCCGATGCCGGCCGGCTCGCCAGCGGTCACTGCAATCGTCGGATGCGCGCCCATCAATGCAAAGCCATCACAGCGGCAGCACCTGGACGGCCGACGAATCGCCGAACACCTGCACGTCGACGTTCAGCATCGCGCGTACGGTAAATCCCGCGATGCGATCGGCCTCGATCCTTGCCTGCCGATACACGGAAAGCGGTTGCGACGGCTTGCCGAAAATCCACAGCGCTTCGAGCGGCACGTCGCCGCTGATTTCACCCGTGTGTTGCACCGCGCGCCCGAGCGGCAGCGCGAAGCCCTCGCGCCCGAACACCGGAAACTGATCGAGCTTCGCCGCGTAGCGGAGCACCTGCGAGCCAGCGTAGCGCGCGCGCGTGTTGAGGTCGTACCATGCCCCCGGTGGCAGCGCGATGTCGACTTCGCCGCCATCGCGCAGGATCGGCGCGACGAGCAGCGCATCGCCGCACATGAACTGCGTCTCGAAATCGCGCGCGAGGCGGCTATCGGGAAACGCGAGCGGCATGGCGCGCGACACCGGCAGACCCGTGCGCGTCGCCTGCTCGATCGCCTGCTCGAGATACGGAATCAATCGGTAGCGAAGCGCAAGCCATTTGCGCGCGACGCCTTCCGCTTCGGGACCGAATGCCCACGGCTCGCGTCCGCCGATGCCGTTCATCCGCATGTGCGAGAAGAACACAGCGGTCTGCAACCAGCGAACGTAGAGCTCGCTCGACGGCGGCTTCGCGCCATAGAACCCGCCGATGTCGGAGCTGTGATACGGATTGCCGCTCATGCCAAGCGACAACGCGCCACGGATCGACGCGGCAAGGCCTTCCCAATCGCTTTGCGGCGCGCCGCCGAATCCGATCGGGTAGCGCTGGCTTCCCGCCCACCCGGCGCGGCTCCAGACGATTGGTGGGCCCTCCTGCGGCTTTTGAAAGCGCGCGGTCGCCTCGTGCACGCAGCGGTTGTAGAGGAGCGGATAGACGTTGTGCAAACGCCCGCCATGATCGCCGTTGAATGCGAGCGCATCGTCGGGCACCTCGCAGCCGAAATCGCTCGCGATCGCGTCGACGCCGTCCTCGAATAGCGCGGCGTGCGCATCGCGCCACCAGTCGAACGCGTCAGGATTGGTGAAATCCACGAGGCCGCTTTCGGGACGCGGCAGGGCTCGCTGATTCGCTTCGAACGCCTGCACGTACGGATCGCCTTCCTCGGTCAGAAGGAGGAATTGTTGCGACGCGAGCTCCTGGAACAGCGGCGAATCGACCGACACGTTGGGCGCTTCGCACACGCACACCCGAAAATCGTGTGCCTTGATCCTGGCAATCGTTTGTGCGGCATCACCCATCCGTTCCGCGTCGAACGTGAAATCGAACTGCATTTCCGGATCGTAAGTCGATGACGCGTCGAGCATCAACACGTCCGCCGGAATCTTGCGCTCGCGCAACCGACCGGCGACACCGAGCGCTTCGTGTGCCGTGCCGAACGATGCGCGCGACACCCAAAGCCCCAGGCTCCAACGCGGCACCGGCGCGGGCCGGCCCGTCAGCTCGGTATAAAGATCGATGATCGCCGCCGGCGTTTCGGCCGCAAGCACGAAGAGATCGAGCGCCTCGTCTTCGACGACGAGGGCGAGGCTTCGATGCGACCAGTCGGGATGGCCGGCGCCGCATGTCACCGTTCCGGGCGTATTCACGAACACGCCCCATGCACCTTTGCCCGATCCGGTGCTCCACGCGAACGGCGTCGGCTTGTACGCGCGCGCGGTGTTGACGCCCTGTGCATCCTCCACGCGAACCGAGACGAGTTGGCCGCGCTTGTCGAGCCGCCCGAACTGCTCGCCGAATCCGTACACCGCTTCGCCCGTCGAAAGCGCGAACGCGGCCGACCACAAGCCGCCCTGTCGAAGCCGCCCGAGCGTCGGCAGCCTCGTGCCGCCACCGATCGCCTCGTCGGTGATCGAGTGCAACACCATGTTGCCCTTCCACGCGAGGCGGAGGGCGAGCGGCGAGCCGGTCACCTCGAGCGTCGAGTCTCCCGATGCGAACCTCCATGCGCCGGCCGCCGGCTGTGCAACCTCGCACCCGCGCGCCCGCGCGAGAACGAGGCCGTAATCGGCGTGCGTGCTCGGTCCGACGCGGAGCCGAAAAACGCCGGGACCGAAGCATTCGACGTCGAGCACGTCGCCGCTCGATGTCGCGAACGCTGCGCCGGATGCCGTCGTCCCGAGGCCGTGCGGGACATCGAGACGCAGGTAATCCGCCGAGTCGAGCTGCACGGCCAACGTTTACACGCGCATCGGCACTTCGTTGATGCCCGGTGTTTCTACCCGCATGGCGAAAATGCTGCCGCTCTGCGGCAAGCGCGCGAGCTCGTCCGCGTCACGCTTCTGGCGCGCGGTCGTGACAAAGAGCGTCCGCAAATCGGCGCCGCCGAACGCGCACATCGTCGGACACTTAGCGGGCAGCGGGTGATAGGCGATGACGTTCCCGTCGGGTGCAATCTGCGCCAGGCGTCCGTCGCCGTAGAGCGCGATCCAGTAGTTGCCGGCGCTGTCCACTGCGCCGCCGTCCGGCCGTTCCGTTTCGCCATCCCAATGCGCGAACGTCCGCGGACGGCTCGGCGTGCCGGTCGCGACGTCGTAGTCGAATGCGCGGATCGTGCGCGTCGGCGTATCGGCGTGATACATCGTGCGGCTGTCCGGACTCCACGCGAGCCCGTTTGCGAGCGAGATTCCGCCGAAGAGCGTCGTCAGCGTGAAGTCGACGTCCATTCGATAGAGCGCTGCATCCGGACCGTCGCGCTTCTCGTTCATCGTGCCGACGACGAATCTGCCCTGGCGGTCGTTGCGGCCGTCGTTGAAGCGGATGCGCGTGGTGTCGTACGGCGCATCGACGACGCGCCGCTCGAGCTTGCCCTGGGCGTTGCAAAGCCAGATGCCGCTACGCAGCGCGACGACGAAGCCTCCCGCCTCGCGCAACGCGAAGCTGCCGATCGATTCGGGGAGCGGCATCGCCGTGTTGTCGCGCGTCTGCGGATCGAAGCGATTGAGCGACGGCGCGTTGATGTCGATCCAGAAAAGCGCCTGCTCGCGAGCCGACCAGACCGGACATTCGCCGAGGCTGGCGCGAACGTCGAGAACGCAGGTGAACGCGGTGCTCAAGAGGACGTGTCAGGATGCGCTTCGGCGGCGACGGCCGCGGCAACGCGCATCGTACAAGAAAAGGCGGTGCCGGGCGCGAGGATGCGCATGCCGGTTCCGCTCGCCCCGACAGCGCTGCGATTGAATGCGTCCGTTTCGTGCGTCACCGGCTCGAACGCGACGAAATCGGCCGCCGGCGGCGCATAGACGACGGCGAAGGCGAGCGACGGATCGACGTCGATGCGCACGCTTCGGTCGCGCGACTTGTCGACAATCGTCGCCGTTCGATCCCAGCCGACGAAGACATTGTCGAGCGCGATGTCGTCGAGCGTGCGTCCTCGTTGGAAACGCCACGAAGGCGGAAGCGCGACGAGCGAGCGTGGAATCTGCGTCGCGTCGTTTTCCCATACGCGCTTCGCATGGAAGCGAAGGCTCGTGGCTGCGCTCCGCGCGTAGAACGGATGGAAGCCAAGCCCGAAGGGAAAGGGCTCGTTGCCGGTGTTGGCGATCGTCAGTGCCGCGATCAGGATTGCCGATACGCGTGAACTACCGGGCGCGAGATGGAACGTTTCCGTTGCCTCGAACGGCCACGGCCAGGCGCGCATGTTCTCACCGAGCGCGTCATGAACGAGCGCAAGACGCGCATGCGAAGGCGATGCTTCGGCCACGGTCCATTCGCGTTGCCAGCCGACGCCGTGAATCGCGTGCGGATGCTCGCCGAAATTGCGCGCGAGCGCGAACGTGCGGCCCGCGAAATGCAAGCGCGCATCGCGAATGCGGTTCGAATAGGGCACGAGCGGATAACAGGCGACGCCGTGCACATCGTTTGCCGCGAGCGTCGCGTCGGAGGTCGGACGAAGGATCGGCACGCCGCCGATGTCGAACGAAACGATGGACCCGCCGATGTGCGGCGCGATGCCCAGCGAAGCATTCGCTGTCGCGAGCGTAAGAAGACCCATTGGCGGGATCGCCGAGCGATGACACTTGCGTACATTGTACGAACTGGGCCAAACTTCGCGGGCTCGACAAAACATCGGGGGAGAAGAATGAAGCAGAGACCGCGCAGCCTTGCCATTGCGATCGCCGCGTTAATGTGCGTCGTCGTCACCGCCGGAGCGAGTTTCGCCGCCGGCAAAAAGCCGCGCGATGAATCACATGCGCGTGGCCGCTACCTTATCGAAATCGGCGGCTGCAACGATTGCCATACCCCGGGCTACGCGATGAGCGGCGGGAAGGTCGACGAGGCGAAGTGGCTGACCGGCGACGCGCTCGGCTGGCGGGGACCATGGGGCACGACATACCCCGTGAACCTGCGGCTTTACATGCAGACGCTTTCGGAGAAAGAATGGGTCGACAAGGCGCGGCATCTGACCGCGCGGCCGCCGATGCCGTTTTGGGCGCTCAACCGCATGACGGACGCGGATCTTCGCGCGGTCTATCGGTTCGTCCATGCGCTCGGACCGGCCGGCGCACCGGCGCCCCAGTACGTGCCGCCGAACGAGGAGCCGAAGCCGCCCTACGTGACGTTTCCCGCGCCGCCGAAATAGGCAACGATTTCCCGGCAAAGCCCGGGGGATAGTCACTCGCGTGACTCGAGCGCCTGGCATCAGCCGACATCGAGCGCATCGTCGAGCCGCCGATCGCGAATGCGCGAGAGCCCGCGCGCTCGCCCTATAATCTCGCACACGGAGGCTTCTCGCCTCCTTTTTCTTTCCAGTTCTCACAAATCGCGATGCGTCGCGTCATCGCCAATCACGATTTTCGCGTCGGTTTCATCGACATGCTGCCGGCGGCGCTCGCGCTGGTGCCGTTCGGCATCGTCTGCGGCGTTGGCGCGGCGGCGGCAGGCGCGTCGCTGCTCGGGGCGATCGGCCTTTCCGCGATCGTTTTCTCCGGCGCAGCGCAGATCATCGCGGCGCAGTTGCTCGCAGCCCATGCGCCGCTCGCGGTGATCGTCCTGACCTGCCTCGTCGCCGGGCTTCGCTTCATGATCTACAGCGCGGCGATGGCGCCGAACCTGCGACCGTTGCCCGCGCGCTGGCAGAACACGCTCGCGTTCCTGATGACCGATCAGGTGTTCGCCGTCGCCGTGCGGCGTTTCGACGCCGGCGGCGACCCGCGCGCCGCCGGCGCGCATTTTCTCGGCAGCGGCTTCGCGCTGTGGCTTCTCTGGCAGGTGACCAACGTGATCGGCTATTTAGCC
>DATFCW010000027.1:0-3927 GCA_035252665.1 Casimicrobiaceae bacterium
CGGACGCCGACGCGGCCGTTTTCGCGGCGATAGCCTTGGAAAGTGGTTTGCATGATGGATTGGAGCTGGGGGATTGGGGGCTGGGGACTCGGGGCTGGGAGCTCGGGAACGTCGGCGTAGTGCGAAGTCTCGTGGCGCTGCTCAAATCAAAGACGCCGACATCGGCGCCAAGGGTCTGGATGCGAGATTCACGACGGAACAACATCGCGGGGCCGTGAGCGGTCGAGCGTCGCGCGCTCCCTTTCGCGTGACGCTCCAACGGCTTGCAGGCCCGCGCCACCGGAGACGCGGGTTTAAAAGAGCCGCAGTGCAGTGATGCACAACCGTCACCATCGTTTGGTCTTGATGTTGTGGACGTGGGCATGCTCGCCCTTCCTGATCGGCTTCACCACCTTCCCGATATCCACGCCGTATTTGATCACCGTGTCGCCCACGTTCATGTCCTTCAGCGCCACCTTGTGGCCGATCGGGATGTCCTGCCGGCATTCGAGCTCGATCGTGCGATCCTCATCGAGAATCAGCCCGGTCAGCGGGGTTCCCGCCTTGATGCCTTCGACGACAACAACGGCAACGCTGTCGTTCGGGTCGTGCAGTACGCAATGAATCACGGAAGCTCCGGAAGGGTTGAGGCGCGGCGCGCGGCGCGCGGGTTGTAAGCCCGGGAACGAGGCGATCGTAGTCCACGACCCGCCTGCGAGTCAACTATATCATCTAGATGATTTGCGCAATAATTGTGCATCGCATCCCGACGATCCCCGATGAACGACGCCAACCCGTCGCGCGATCTCCCGCTCTACAAGGCGGTCAGGCGCGGCTTGACCGATGCGCTCACGCACGGCGAATGGAAGCCGGGCGACGCGATACCTCCCGAGCGAAGCCTGTGCAAGCGCTTCCACGTCAGCATCGGCACGCTGCGAAAGGCAATCGACGAGCTCGTCGCCGAGAACGTCCTCGTTAGACAACAGGGTCGCGGCACGTTCGTCGTGAGCCACGATCGCGAGCGCGAGCTCTTCCATTTCCTGCACGTCGTGCCGCGCGACGCTCCGAAGCAGTATCCCGAAGTGCAGCTCGCCTCGTTCACGCGCGGCAAAGCCGATCGCGCGATCGCCGTCGCGCTCGCCATCGATCGAGGCGATCCGATCCACCGCATCCGCAACGTCCTGCGCCTTGGCGGCGCGCCGGTGATCGTCGACGACATCGCGTTGGCCGCGCGCCGATTCAAGGGCTTGACCGAGCGGCGATTCCGCGAGCGCCGCTCGACGATCTACAACCTCTACCAGGAAGCGTTCGGGATCTCCGTCGTGACCGCGCGTGAACGGCTTTGTGCGCTGCCGGCCGATCAGGCGAGCGCTGAACTCCTCCATGTTGCGCCGGGAACGCCGCTGCTCTCGATTCGTCGCGTGGCGCTCACGTACCGCGACGTTCCGGTCGAGTACCGCGTGTCGCTCGTCAATACGAAGCGGCATGAATACTGGGCCGAGATCGGCGCCTAGCCAGCGCCTGGCTTACGTCCCCGCCACAAGCAGCTCCTCCGAGTGGCTCGGTGGCCGAAGACCGTCCGTGCGCCCTTCGAAGTAACGTTGCGCGAGCGTGCCAGCCGACACGTGCTGCACGTCTTTGAAACCGGCTTCGCGGGCCAGCGCGAGCATCTCCGTCGGCGTGAAATAGCTGCGGAAGGGTGTGCCGCTCGCGCGCGCACCCTCTGCCGCCCGCTCGACTCCAACACGAACCTCGGGATCGATCATCTCGAGGGGAAGCAGGAACGACATGACGAGAATCGAACCGGAAGCAAGCGCGGCGACGTGGCGCAACGTCGCGATGATCGCATCGCGCGTCAGATACATGCTGACACCGGTCGATGCGACAACCGCGGGCCGGCGCGAATCGAAGCCCGACGCGATCAATTGCTCCGACCACGAATCGCCTGCCTCGAAATTCACGGGCACGAACCGCAAGAACGATGGAATGCCAAATCCGAGATCGACCAGGCGCCGGCGCTTCCATTCCTGCGTGCCGGGCTGGTCGATCTCGAACACGGTGAGGCCCGAGGCAAGCGCCGGCCGGCGCTGCGCGAACGTGTCGAGTCCAGCGCCGAGGATCACGTATTGCCCGACGCCATGCGCCACTCGTTCGGCGACAACGTCTTCGACGAATCGCGCACGCGCAAGGATGGAGGCTCGAAAAGGCCGCGTGAACGGTTGCATGTCGGGGCGATCGCGCCATCCGTCATCGGGCGCCACCAGCTTCAGGCCAATCTGATCCTCGAACACGTACGGCGGCGAATCGACTTCCACGTGCAGCGCCCGCCACAACGCGGTTCGCACCGCCGTGCTATCGGGCCCGGTCTCTTGCTTGCTGGTCATCGCATCAGTCTCCTGCGGCAGCTTCGTCACGTACCATTCGAGCGCTCGCCGCGGCCGTCGCGGTACCCCGCTCTTGCGACCATGTCGGCGTTCGCTTCTTCAATCATCCATTTCGACCGTGGCTCGCCGCATTCTCTTCGCCGTGCATGACTGGGGACTCGGCCATGCGACGCGGAGCCTCGTATTGATCCGCGCCCTCCTGGCGCGAGGCGATTCCGTGACAGTTCTGATGGCGCCGAGCCCCGGACTTGCGCTGTTGCGCGCGGAGCTTCGCGATGCGTGCGCGTTCCACGAATACGAGGACATTCCCAAGCCGTTCAGCCGTTATCCGGCGATCTTCTATACGCGCATGAGCCTCGCGGTGCCGCGGATCTGGCGACGTTTCGTGCTCGAGCAGCGCTTGACCGAGAAGCTCGTGCGTATCGAGCGCATCGACGCTGTCGTTTCCGACAGCCGCCTCGGCGTATGGTCGAAGGCCGTGCCGAGCTACTGCATCTTTCATTCGCTGCGCCAGATCATTCCCGGGCGACCGGCACTCCTCGAGCAGATGGTCGAGCGCGCGCAGCGGCACGCGCTGCGCGGCTATCGCGCGATCTTCGTCCCCGATGTCGAGGGCGAGAACGGGCTTGCCGGCGATCTCGCACACGATCTCGATGTCGATTGGCAGGGAAAGCTCGTATATCTCGGGCCTCTCTCCGAGCTCGCGCCCAACGGCGCGGCAGAGGATGTCGACTATTTCTTCTCGATCTCGGGCGTCGAGCCGCATCGCACGATGCTTGCCGAGCGCGTGCTCGGGGCGCTGCCGTCGCTTCGCGGTACGAGCATCGTCGCGCTCGGACGCCCAGACAACGCGGGCGACGTGCAACGGGTCGGCGGCGCGACCGTCCACGGCTACCTAGACCGACGCGCGCAGGCCCAGATGATCGCGCGCTCGCGCATCATCGTCGGCCGCTCGGGCTACACGACGCTGATGGAGCTCTCGGGCTTCGGCAAGCGTGCGCTCTTCGTTCCGACGCCGGGGCAAAGCGAGCAGGAGTACCTCGCGCAGTTCCATGACGAACGGGGGCACGCGTACAGCACGACGCAATCGAAGCTCGACATCGCGCGCGACATCGCGCGCGCCGAAGCATCGAGGGGACTGCCTCGTTTGTCGATCGACACTGCGGTGCCGCGCTTTCTCGCCGTCCTCGACAGCGGATAGAGAGCCTTCATCCGCGCCACAACAGCGCGACGATCGGCAGATTGCAGATCCAGATCGCGCCGGTCCACACCGCGCGAAAGCCGAGCATCAGCGTGAGTCCCTCGGCGTAACCAATGCCGAAGCCCGCCTGCGCGGCGCTCATGCCGAGCACCTCGACTGTGCCGATCTGGCTGACGAGACCGCCGGTCAGGAACACGACGGCCAGCGCAAACGAATACGTCACGGCGGCCATCAGGAAGTCGAACCGCGGCACGCCGACATGCTGACCGATGAGCATGAACGCGACGACGAGCGCCGTCAGGTACGCGGTCGCGACGACGACGTTGATGCCGAGCACGTGCACGTTCGAGAGGCGCTTCAAGC
>DATFCW010000028.1:0-7756 GCA_035252665.1 Casimicrobiaceae bacterium
GATCTACCCGCTCGAAGCGTCCGGCACGTCGGGCATGAAGGCGGGGATGAACGGCGTCATCAACCTGTCCGTTCAGGACGGATGGTGGGGCGAGGGTTATCAGCACGGCAACGGCTGGGCGATCAAGCCGGCCACCGGCACGACCGACCCGCAGCGCCGCGACCGCGACGAGGCGCGCTCGCTTTACGAGATTCTCCAGGACCATGCGCTGCCGACGTACTACGATCGCTCGCCGGCCGGCTATTCGACGGCGTGGCTTCGCATGGCCAAACAGTCGATGGGGACGCTGCTGCCGCGTTTCAACGCGGGACGGATGTTGCGCGAATATGTCGAGAAGCTCTACGCGCCGGCGGCTGCGCAGGGACGCCGCTATATGGCCGACGACCGCGCGGTCGCCAAGGCGGTCGCGCAGTTCAAGCGGCGTGTGCGAGATGCATGGCCGCGCGTCTCGCTTCGCGTGCTAAGCGGGGAAGCGCGGAAGATCGGGTTCGGAGACCGTTTCTCGGTCGAAGTCGACGCCGACCTGGCCGGGCTCGATCCCGACGATGTCGTCGTCGAGCTCTTGCTCGAGCGCATCGACGAGCGCAGCGGTCGTGGCGAGCGGCGGAGCTATCCGTTGCGGCCCAAGGACGGCGTCGACGAATCTGGACACCATCGATACGGCATCGAGCTTGCCCCGGAATTGTGCGGGCATCTGCGGTATAGGGTGCGCGCTTATCCATGCCATCGCGACCTTGCTCATCCTCACGAAACGGGGTTGATGCGCTGGGCGTGATGCCGGCATTGTTTGCACCGCGCGCCGCTCCCCGGAGATCTGGCTCGCGGATGAAAGCCGATTCTGAACCAAACGGGGTGTTTGCTGGTCCGCTTGTCGGACCGGCAGAAAATGCTGGGACGGTTGCGGACCGCCCCGGCGAAGCGAAAAGCCGCATCGATTGCGCCGATTGAAGGGGACCGATGACATGATCGGAACAGCGGCGGCAGGCGTCAGCGAAGACGTGTATCCGAGCATTGGCGAGCAGGATGTTTACCTGTTTCGCGAAGGCACGCACGCGTTCCTTCACTCGTTCATGGGCGCGTCGCTTCGCGGCGAGAGCGCGCTCTTTCGCGTCTGGGCGCCGAACGCCGCGCAGGTGAGCGTGATCGGCGACTTCAATGGCTGGAAAGCCGACGCGGATCCGCTTGGCGTCCGTTGGGACGGAACGGGTATTCATGAAGGCGCCGTTCGCGGCGTGACGCGCGGGCAGGCATACAAGTATCGGATCGTGACGCGTGAAGGCGCGGTGCTCGACAAAGCCGATCCGTTCGCCATCTACGCGGAGGTTGCGCCGCGCACGGCATCGCGCGTATGGACGCTCGATTACGACTGGGGCGACGGCGAATGGATGTCATCGCGACGTTCGCGCAATGCGCTCGACGCGCCAATCTCGATCTACGAAGTGCATTTCGGCTCGTGGCGGCGAAGCGATGCATCGCGACCGCCGTCGTATCGCGAGATTGCGCAGCCGCTCGCTGATCACGCGATCGAGCACGGCTTTACGCACGTCGAGTTCCTGCCGCTGATGGAGCACCCGTTCTACGGGTCGTGGGGCTACCAGACCACCGGCTATTTCGCGCCGACGTCGCGTTACGGCACGCCGCAGGACCTCATGTACCTGATCGACGTGCTGCATCAGCGCGGCATCGGCGTGATCCTCGACTGGGTGCCGTCGCATTTTCCCGACGATCCGCACGGGCTTGCGCGTTTCGACGGCACGCATCTTTTCGAGCATGCCGATCCGCGCAAGGGTTTCCATCCGGAATGGAACAGCCTGATCTTCAACTACGATCGGCATGAGGTGCGCGCGTTCCTCGTTTCGAGCGCGCTCTTCTGGCTCGGGCAGTACCACGTCGACGGCCTGCGCGTCGACGCGGTCGCATCGATGCTCTACCTCGACTATGCGCGGAAGGAGGGCGAGTGGCTTCCCAACGTGCACGGAGGCAAGGAAAATCTCGGAGCGATCGCTTTCCTGCGCCAGTTGAACGAAGCCGTTTATCGCGAGCATCCCGACGCGCAGACGATCGCCGAGGAATCGACGTCGTGGCCGATGGTGTCGCGGCCGACCTTCGCGGGCGGCCTGGGCTTCGGGATGAAATGGAACATGGGCTGGATGCACGACACGCTCGACTACATGCACCACGAGCCGATCCATCGCAAGCATCATCATGGCGAGCTCACGTTCTCGCTCATCTACGCGTTCTCCGAGAATTTCGTGCTGCCGCTGTCGCACGACGAGGTCGTCTATGGCAAAGGCTCGCTGATCGGCAAGATGCCGGGCGACCACTGGCAGCGCTTCGCGAACCTGCGTGCGCTCTATGGCTACATGTGGGCGCATCCCGGCAAGAAGCTCCTGTTCATGGGCGGCGAGTTCGCGCAATGGCGCGAGTGGTCGCACGAGGGCGAGCTCGAATGGGGTTTGCTGCAAAACGGCGAGCATGGGGGCCTCGCGCGCTTCGTCGCGGATCTCAACCGGCTTTATCGCTCTTGCGCTTCACTGCATGAAATCGACTTCGAGCCGCGTGGCTTCGAGTGGATCGTCGCCGACGATCGCGACGCGAGCGTCATCGCGTTCGTTCGCAGGAGCGAGCACGGCGCGCCGGTGCTCGTCGTGTGCAATTTCACGCCTGTGCCACGCACGAACTACATGATCGGTGTGCCGCACCCCGGCTACTGGCGCGAAGTGCTGAATAGCGACGCCAGCGCCTACGGCGGCAGCGGCATGGGGAATTTCGGCGGCGTGCACAGTGCGCCGGTGCCGGCGCACGGCCGTTTCCAGTCGCTGACGCTCACGCTGCCGCCGCTCTCGACGTCGTTCTTCCAGCACGAAGGCGGTTGACGTGGGGGCGAACGATCGATTGCCACTTCCCGCCGAAGGACGCGCGCGCGCCGTCATCGAAAACGTTGCGCCGCAGGTCGATGGTGGCCGATTCGCGATCAAGCGGATCGCGGGCGATCGCGTCGCCGTCCACGCCGACTGCTTCGCCGACGGACACGACGTGCTCGCATGCAGGCTTCGCCATCGCCGCGAGGACGACGCGAAGTGGAACGAAGCGGCGATGGCGCCGCTCGGCAACGACCGGTGGCGGGCAGAATTCGTCGTCACCGACATCGGACGCTATCGCTACTCGATCTGCGCGTGGGTCGACACGTTCCTGTCCTGGCGCCATGATTTCGAGCGCCGCATCGATCCGGAGGATTTGCGTGTAGCCGCGCAGGTCGGGGCAGAGATCATCGCCGCTGCATCACGGCGTGCGCGCGGCGAGGATCGGAAGCGTCTCGCCGAATGGGCGCGCTTGCTCGTTGATGCGACGGACGTCGAAGCGCTGCGCGAGCTCGCGCTCGACGAGGCGCGCGCCGCGCTTGCGGCGCGGTATCCCGACCGGCGCTTCGAGACGAAGTATCCGGTCGAATTCCCCATCGTCGTCGATCGCGCGCACGCGGGCTTCTCGAGCTGGTACGAGCTCTTCCCGCGCTCGACGGCGTCCGTGACGGGCGAGCATGGCACGTTCAAGGATTGTGAGGCGCGCCTGCCCTACGTCGCGCAGATGGGCTTCGACGTCGTTTACCTGCCGCCGATTCATCCGATCGGCCGCGTGCGCCGCAAGGGCCCGAACAACACGCTTGCCGCGGGACCAGACGATGTTGGAAGCCCGTGGGCGATCGGCGCGGAAGAGGGCGGCCACAAGGCGCTTCATCCGCAACTAGGCACCTTCGACGAGTTCGCGCGTTTTCTGGCGCGCGCGAGATCGCTCGGTCTCGAGGTCGCGATCGACATCGCGTTCCAGTGCGCGCCGGATCACCCGTATGTCGCCGAGCATCCTGAGTGGTTTCGGCATCGTCCCGACGGCAGCGTGCAGTACGCGGAGAATCCGCCCAAGAAGTATCAGGACATTTATCCGTTCAACTTCGATTCCGATCAGTGGCGAACGCTGTGGGAGGAGCTTCATGATGTGATGGCGTTCTGGCTCGATCAAGGCATTCGCATCTTCCGCGTCGACAACCCGCATACGAAGCCGTTCGCGTTCTGGGAATGGGCGATCGAGCGGATCAAGCGTGCGCATCCCGATACGATCTTCCTCTCCGAGGCGTTCACGCGGCCGAAGGTGATGCATCGGCTCGCGAAGCTCGGCTTCACGCAGTCGTACACGTATTTCACGTGGCGCAACAACAAGCGGGAGCTCACCGACTATTTCACCGAGCTCATGACGGGACCGGGCCGCGAATACTTCCGGCCAAACTGCTGGCCGAATACGCCGGACATCCTCGCGGAAGCGCTGCAGATCGGCGGACGCCCGGCCTTCATGGCGCGGCTCGTCCTCGCGGCCACGCTTTCCGCCAACTACGGCATCTACGGTCCCGCGTTCGAGCTGCTCGAGCACGTGCCGCGCGAGCCGGGCTCGGAGGAATATTTGAACTCCGAGAAGTACGAGCTGAAGTATTGGGACCTGGAACGCGCCGATTCGCTGGCACCGTTCATTGCACGCGTCAACGCCGCACGCAAGGACAATCCGGCACTGCAGCGCGACGGCAACCTGACGTTCTTTCCCACCGACAACGAAGAGCTGATCTGCTACGCGCGCGTCGATATGAAGGTTTCCAATGCGATCATCGTCGCCGTGAACCTCGATCCGGACCATACGCAATCGGGATTCGTCACGGTCGATCTCGACGCGCTCGGTATTGGCGCCGACCAGCCGTTCCAGGTGCACGACCTCCTGACCGACGCGCGCTATGCGTGGCATGGCGCCCGCAACTTCGTGATGCTCGACCCGTCGCACGTGCCGGCGCATCTGTTCCGCGTCCGTCGCCAGACGCGCGATGAGCACGACTTCCTCTATTTCGCGTGAGGGACTTGCTTGAACGATCCGATCACGACCGCGCTCGCCACGCCTGACACGTCGCAGCCGATCGAGCGTCCTTACTGGTACAAGGACGCGATCATCTACCAGCTCCACATCAAGGCGTTCTACGACTCGAACGGCGATGGCATCGGCGATTTTCGCGGGCTCACCGAGAAGCTCGACTACGTCAAGGACCTCGGCGTCAATACGATCTGGCTATTGCCGTTCTACCCGTCGCCGCTGCGCGACGACGGTTACGACGTCGCCGATTATCGCGGCGTCAATCCGTTGTACGGCACGCGCGCCGATTTCCAGCATTTCGTCCGCGAAGCGCACCGGCACGAGCTTCGCGTCATCACCGAGCTGATCGTCAACCATACGTCGGACCAGCATCCGTGGTTCCAGGCCGCGCGGCGCGCGCCGAAGGGCTCGAACAAGCGCAACTACTATGTGTGGAGTGACGACCCGACGAAGTACAGCGGCACGCGGATCATCTTCACCGACACCGAGAAGTCGAACTGGGCGTGGGACGACGTCGCGAAGGCGTATTACTGGCATCGCTTCTTCAGCCACCAGCCCGATCTCAATTTCGACAATCCGCAGGTGCTGAAGGCGGTCTTTCGCGTCATGAAGTTCTGGCTCGACATGGGCGTCGACGGTTTCCGGCTCGACGCGATTCCCTACCTGTGCGAGCGCGAGGGTACGAACAACGAGAACCTGCCGGAGACGCATGCTGTGCTGAAGCGGCTGCGCGCAATGATCGACGCGCACTATCCGAACGTGCTGCTGCTCGCGGAAGCGAATCAGTGGCCGGAGGACGTGCGCGAGTATTTCGGCGACGGCGACGAGTGCCACATGGCGTACCACTTCCCGCTGATGCCGCGGATGTACATGGCGATCGCGCAGGAAGAGCGACATCCGATCACGGAGATCATGGCGCAGACGCCCGACATTCCGGAGAGCTGCCAGTGGGCGATCTTCCTGCGCAACCACGACGAGCTCACGCTCGAGATGGTGACTTCGCGCGAGCGCGACTACATGTACAACATGTACGCGGCCGACAAGCGCGCGCGGATCAACCTGGGCATCAGGCGACGGCTCGCGCCATTGCTCGAGAACGACATGGGCCGCATCAAGCTCATGAACAGCCTGCTCTTGTCGATGCCCGGCTCGCCGACGCTCTATTACGGCGACGAGATCGGCATGGGCGACAACATCTATTTGGGTGATCGCGATGGCGTACGCACGCCGATGCAGTGGGCGCCCGAGCGCAACGGCGGATTTTCGCGCGCCGACCCGCAGCGGCTTTATTTGCAGCCGATCATGGATCCGGTGTACGGCTACGAAGCGGTGAATGTCGAGGCGCAATGGCGCGCGCCCGCGTCGCTTTTGCACTGGACGCGCCGGATGCTCGCGGTGCGCAAGGCGTTCGTCGCGTTCGGCCGCGGGACGCTCTCGTTCCTGCGGCCGGCGAATCGCAAGATCCTCGCGTACCTGCGCGAGTACGGCGACGAGACCATCCTGTGCGTCGCGAATCTCGCGCGTTCCGCGCAGCCGGTCGAGCTCGACCTCTCCGCTTACAAGGGTCGCATTCCGATCGAGCTTCTCGGGCGCACGCCGTTTCCGCCGATCGGCGAGTTGCCCTACCTGCTCACGCTCGCGAGCCATGCGTTCCTGTGGTTTCGCCTGGCGCCTGCGCAGCTCGTGCCGTCAGGACGCGAGGAGCAGGTGGCCACACAGGAGTTGCCGGTGCTCGTGCTGTTCGACGGGTGGGCGAGCCTCTTTCGCGAGCGCGTCGTGCCCTGGCGGATGGGCATGTCCGACAAGGTGCGTCGCCAGCTCGAAGAGGAGGCGCTGCCGGCGTTCGTCGCCGGACGGCGGTGGTATGCGGCGAAGAGTCAGGCGGTGCGCCGTGTCGAGATCGCCGATCACGTCGAATGGAAGCCGCGCGATCGCACGTGGTTGATCACGCTCGTGCGCGTGCATGTCGGCAACGAGACGCAGGCGTATTTCCTGCCGCTTTCGCTCGCATGGGAAGATTTCGACGAGCCGCTGATGCGCGCGCTCGGGTCGTTCGCGATCGCGAAGGTTCGCCAGCAGGCGCAGGTCGGGATACTGGCCGATGCGTTCGGGGACGAGTCGTTCGTGCGCGCGCTGGTGCAGGCGACGGCCGCAAGCGCGAGCGTCAAGTCTTCGCGCGGGACGATCAATTTCAAGCCGACGAGCACGTTCGCGCAGATCGCGGGCACCGATTTCGTCACGCTGCCGGTGTCGACGCCCGGCGCGCATAGCAGCAATACGATCGTCGCGCTCGCCGATCGGCTCTTCGTCAAGGGCTATCGCAGGTTGCAGGTCGGCGTGAATCCCGAAGTCGAGGTCGGCCGCTATCTGACCGAGGTCGCCCACTTCGCGAATGCCGTGCCGGTGGCGGGCAGCGTCGAATTCGTAGCCGACGATGGCCGCGCCGCAACGCTGGCGTTGATCCAGGGCTATGTCCAGAACCAGGGCGACGGCTGGGACTACACGCAGCACTATCTCGACCGCTTCTTCGACGACATCGCGCGCGGCGTCGCGAGCGTCGCCGGCGCCGACGTGCACGGCGCGTACACGACGCTTGCGCGAACGCTCGGCATTCGCACGGCCGAGTTGCATCGCGCGTTCGCTGAAAGCAGCGGCAATCCGGCGTTCGATCCCGAGCCGATGGCCGCGCAGGATGTCGCTCAACTGGTCGAGCGGGTGCGCACCGAGGCGAACGCCTCGCTCGACCGATTGGTTCAGCGGCTTGGCGCCTTGCACGAATCGGTACGCGCCGACGCGGAGCGGCTGCTCGGCGAGCGCGAGCGCCTGCTCGCGCGCATCGCGCGTCACGCAAGCG
>DATFCW010000029.1:0-8018 GCA_035252665.1 Casimicrobiaceae bacterium
GGTTTCGGCGCTTTGCCTCGGCACCATGATGTTCGGCGATCGCACGAACGCGCACGACGCAAACGAGATCGTCGCGCACGCGGCCGGTGCCGGCGTCAACTTCATCGATACCGCCGACGTCTATGCGAATGGCGCATCCGAAACGATCACAGGAGAGGCGATTGCATCCGCGCGCTCGCGCTGGATTCTCGCGACGAAAGTCGGCAACGTGCATTCGGGCGATGCCAACCGCCGGCCCTTCACCGGCGGCTCCTCGCGACGCTGGATACTCGATGCGTGCGATGCGAGCCTGTCACGCCTTCGTACCGACTACATCGACATCTACTATCTGCATATCGATGACGCGAAGACGCCGCTCGACGAGACGGTCGGCGCGATCGGAGCCCTGATCGATTCCGGGAAGATCCGCTACTTTGGCGTGTCGAACTTCCGCGCTTGGCGCATCGCGGAAATCGTCGCGTGCTGTCAGCGCCAAGGCGTTCCGCCACCCGTCGTCTGCCAGCCGTACTACAACCTGCTGAACCGAATGCCCGAGGTCGAGGTGCTCGCCGCGTGCGACCACCTCGGGATCGGCGTCGCGACGTACTCGCCGATCGCGCGCGGCGTTTTAACCGGCAAGTATTCGGGCGGTACGAAGCCGGAGGATTCGCGCGCCGCGCGAAACGACAAGCGGATGATGCAGACCGAGTTTCGCGCCGAGTCGTTCGCGATTGCGGACAAGCTTCGCGAACATGCGCACGCGACCGGACGAACACCGGTGCAGTTCGCGCTCGCCTGGCTGTGGGCGAACCGGATCGTGTCGTCGGTAATCGCCGGTCCGCGCACGCTGTCCCAATGGCGCGATTACGTCGCCGCAATCGGCACGCGGTGGAGCGCCGACGACGAGGCGATCGTCGATTCGCTCGTGCATCCCGGGCATCCATCGACGCCGGGGTACAGCGATCCGCAGTATCCGATCCACGGGCGGCGGCTCGACCGTGAGCAGGGGAGCAGCTAGGGCGTCTTCTCGAGCGCCTTGATTACGTCGTCGGTGATGTTCACGCCGCGCCCGACGAACGCCGCGTCCTGCAGGATGAGATCGAAGTGATTGTCCTGGGCGTACTTCGTCAGCACCTGGTCGAGACGCGCCTTGAGCTTGTCGAGCTCCTCGAACTGGCGCGCGCGAAGGTCCTCGGCGAATTGCTGCCGCAGGCGTTGCACGTCGCGCGTTTGCAGGTCGATGTCGCGCTCGCGACTCACGATTGCATCGGGTGAAAGCGTCGGACGATCCTTGTCGAGCTGCGCCGACAAGGCCTGCACCGCCTGCTCCTTGCGCGTGAGATCGGCGTCGCGACCCTTGAATTCCTGCTCGATGCGCGCCTGCGCCTCCTTTGCCGGCTTCGACTGGCGAAGGATCTGCTCGACGTTCAGGACGCCGATCTTGTAATCGGCCGCGGCCGCGGGCATCGCAAGCGTGATCGCGACAAGCGCGATCGACGCGAGCCGGGCGAGCGGTACCAAATAGCGTTTCCTCATGGGGCCTGCATGATAAGGCCGGCCGGCCTGGACGACACGCCGATGCCACTCATTCGTTCGCGACCCCATGCGGCACGTGGCACGCGGCAACGTGCTTTGCCGCCGACTCGACATGCCGCGCCTGGTCGTCGAAGAAGATGTCGGCGCCGAACGCGCGCAGGAACTCGCCCTTGTCCAAGCCGCCGAGAAACAGCGCCTCGTCGATACGTATGTTCCATGCGCGAAGCGTACGGATTACGCGCTCGTGCGCCGGTGCGCTGCGCGCAGTGACGAGCGCCGTGCGGATTGGACTGCGGTCTTCGGGAAAGTCGGCCTGGATGCGATGAAGCGCCGCGAGAAATTCCTTGAACGGTCCACCGGACAACGGCTTCGCGGCCGCATCGCGCTCGCTTTGCGCGAACGCGGCGAGGCCCGCCGTTTGATAAATACGCTCGGCTTCGTCGGAGAAGAGCACCGCGTCGCCATCGAAAGCGATGCGAAGCTCGTCCGTCTCGTTGCGAAACACGCTCGGGAATATCGTCGCTGCCGCGTAACCGTCCTCGAGCGCGCGCCGAACGTCGCCCGTATCGGCGGACAGGAACAAATGCGCGCCGAACGCGGGAACGTAGCGCGATGTCGGCTCGCCCTTCGTGAACGCGGCGCGCGTGATGTCGAGGCCGTAATGCTTGATCGCGTTGAACACGCGAAGCCCGGTGTCCGCGCTGTTGCGCGAAAGCAGGATCACCTCGACGTATTGCTTCGACAGGCGATTGAGCCGCAGAAGCTTCGTGACGAGGGGAAACGCAGGTCCGGGCGCGAGCAGCTCGTCCTCGTGCTCGATCTGGTAGCGGTGGTAGCTTTCGACGCCCTCGTCGGTATAGATCCGATGGCTCTCGGTCAAGTCGAAGAGCGCTCGCGAGCTGATTGCGACGACGAGCTTGCCTTCGAGCGTGGGCGCAGCCATTTTCGCAATGTTAGAGCACGACGTAGCGATCGAGGCGTTCGTATGCGCGCGTTATTGCGACGAAGGCGCGCAGAACACCGGTCCTTCGAGCACCCAGCCTTGCGCCTGCATGGCGCTCACGATCGAAGGATCGATCACATAGCGATGCCGCGTATCGACGACCGCCGCGCCGGGCTTCCACAACCGCTGCACGGTGTCGAAGCCGTCGGCGCATGCGCCGTTCACGGGCAGCATTTCACGAAACGTGACGCCCTCCTCGATCCAGTACGGATTGTTGCTGACCGCGTCGCATTCGTCCGGATACGCCGTGTAGAAGTGCGAGTCGGGGCCGACGCCCGGCACGCCGAAGAAGCGGCATACGGGAAGCGCGCGCGCATCGCTCGCCTCGACCGACCATGCGCCGAACGTCAAGCCGGTGCGCGACCAGCCGGGTCCGAGCCCGCCGCTGTCCAGAAGCGCGATCTCGTTCGCATCGGCGGTCAGAAAATATTGATCGTCGGCGCTGTCGTGATACTCGATCACATCGATCGTCGACGACGCGTCGACGCCGGTCCCTTCGAGCGTGAAGAACGCGAGCGTCGCGAGTTGCGGCGCATCGACGACCAGCGTCGCCGTGCGCGATCCGGCCGCCTGCGGCGCGAAGTAGAGCTGCAGCGTGCAGCTTCCGCCGGGGGCAATCGCCTTGCCAATGCCGCACGCGCTCGCGCCGCTGCCCATGTCGCCGCTGAAGTCGTAAGGATCGACGCCGTTCAGCACGAACGCGCTCGGCACGAGCGGCGCGGCACCCGCATTGTTCAGCGCGACGATGATCGGTCCCGTTTCGACGCCGATCCGCTGGTTTCCAAAATCAGCGAGCGCCGGCGCGAATTCGAGCATCGCCGTCCCTGCTTGCGCGTCGATGCCGCGGCCGTAGAACGTCAGCAACAGATCCGGCGTCGACGTCGTGTTGTGGAACCACAGGCCGCCCGAGACCTGGCCGGGCGCTTTCGGCTCGAAATAAACCGTTGCGCCGCATTGCGCGCCCGGCGCGAGCGTGATGCCGGTCGCGCAGGACGTGACGATCCGAAACCCGGGCTTGTTCGCTTCGTCGGGAGCAACGTCGGTAAGGCTGAACGCTGCATCGCCGCAGTTCGCGACCACCATCGACTGCGATGTGCTGGTTCCGACCTGTTGCTGACCGAAGGAGAACGTGTCGGCGCTCATGCAGACCCGCGCAGCGGCGAGCGCGCTCGGCGCGCACGCAAGCATCACGACCAGCGCAAGGATCGCGCGAACGTTCGACATCGAAACGACTGTTGCTACGCGGCGCGCTTCAGATCGCGCTCGACCTCGCGAAACACGGCGTGAATTTCGCCGACCGCCCATTCCAGATCTTCGCGCGGAATGTTTAGCGGCGGCGCAATGCGCACGACGGTGCCGTGCGTGTCCTTCGACAGAATGCCGCGCGCGAGCAGCCGGTCGACGATCGGACGCGCCGCGATGTATCGCGGGTCGACTTCGATGCCGATGAAGAGGCCGCGTCCGCGCACGTCGGACACGATGTGGCTGCGGAGGTCCTGAAGTTGCGCAAGGAGCCACGCTCCGAGCTCGGCCGATCGCTCGACCAGCTTCTCCTCCACGAGCACGTCGAGCGAGGCCATCGCCACGGCCGCGGCCAGCGGATTGCCGCCGAACGTGCTGCCGTGGTCGCCAGGATGGAACACCTGCATTACGTCGTTGGTGGCGACGAACGCGGACACGGGCAAAAGGCCGCCCCCGAGCGCCTTGCCGAGAATGACGCCGTCGGGCTTAATGCCCTCGTGCTCGCAGGCGAGGAACCGGCCAGAGCGGCCGAGCCCGGTCTGGATCTCGTCGGCGATCATCAGCACCCGATTCCGACGGCAGATTTCGCGGCAGCGCGCCAGATAGTCGGCTGGCGGAACGATGATGCCGCCCTCGCCTTGAATCGGCTCGACCAGGAAGGCTGCCGTGCGCGACGTGATCGCGCGCTCCAGCGCATCGGCGTCGCCGTAAGGAACCGTGAGGAGGCCGGGTGGGAACGGTCCGAATCCATCGCGATACTGCGGCTCGGTGGATAAGCCAATGACGGCGATCGTCCTTCCGTGAAAGTTGCCGGCGCAACCGATGACCTCGGCCCGACCCTCGGGGATGCCCTTGACCTTGTAACCCCACTTGCGCACGGCCTTGATCGCGGTTTCGACGGCTTCGGCGCCGCCATTCGCCGGCAGCGCACGATCGAGCCCGGTCAACTGCGCGAGCCGTTCGAGGAGGAGCGGAAGCTCGTCGTTGTAGTAGGCGCGCGAAGTAACCCCGAGTTGCTGTGCCTGCGCGATCAATGCGGCGACGATGCGCGGATGCGCATGGCCGAAGCTCACCGCCGAATACGCGCTCATGAGGTCGAGATAGCGGTGCCCGTCGACATCGCTCACCCAGCTTCCCTGGCCCCGGGCAAGCACGACCGGCAGCGGATCGTAGTTGCGGGCGCTGAACGCCTTCTCGCGCCCGATCAAATCGAGTGCGACGTCGGACAGCGGCTCGGTCGCCGGGTCGCGTCCGACGCGAGAGCCCGGTCGCGAGCGTGCGGCGGATTGGGAAGCGCGAGGCTCGTCGGAACGAGCAGCCAAGTGCGAAGTGCGAACTTCATCGTGAGCGCGGGTCGCCATCGCGAGCTCCTGGGGCAAGCGGACCGGCCGCACAACGGAGCCGGTCAGGCGAAGTTCGTGCGCGGGCGGCGGTTCGACCGCAGCTTCTGGCCGCGGCGTTTCGGATCGGACCGGCAGTGCGCGGCGAAACGGATGTCTGAGCCGCGCGGGACCCGACAAGGCGGGCGATCCGGCTACCCCCAAGCATAACGCGCGCCGGGGGTTATGGCCAGTTGCGATGCACAACCGGAACCCAGTTTGGGGTCAGAGACGAAACTCCGGGTAGCAGCGAATCTCTCGGCGACGCCCTTTCAACGAGTTTCGTCTCTGACCCCAAACTGGTCCCGCAAACCGCAGCAGCGTCGGAATCACCGTCTCGAAACCGGCGTAGCCGTGATTCCCGCCGCCCTGGACGTATTGCCACGCGCCGGCATAGAAGCGAACCGCGAGGCGATAGTCGAGCACCTCGTCGCCGGCTTGCGCGAGAAGCAGATACCGCTCGGGGCGGGTGATCGCCTCGACCTTCAACGCCCGCAATTCCTCGAAGTGCCGATCGGTCACTTCAAACGTGGCGCCGGTGTACAGATTGACCTGACGGGCGCGATACGGCGCGAGATCGTCGTAGGGCCGCACGGTTGGGTTGACGAGCACGGCGCGCGCGCCGAGCTGCTCGGCAGCAAACGTCGCGTAATAGCCGCCGAGCGAGCTGCCGACGAAGGTCAACGCCTCCGGTGTCGTGCCGGACGCGAGATCGACGATCGCCGTCATCGCAACTGCCGGCCGGTGATCGAGCGCGGGCACATGCAACACGGGACGCGCCGCAGCAGGGAACGCCGCGATCGCCTCGCGCAGCATCGTCGCCTTCGCACTCGCCGGCGACGAGCGAAAGCCATGCAGGTAGACCAGCGTGGGAACCAAGTGCCGCTACTGCCGTGACGCGAATTGCGCGCGCGCCGACAGCGCGTCGAGCAGCTTCTCGTGCACGCCGCCAAACCCGCCATTGCTCATGACGAGCACGTGATCGCCGCGCCGCGCCTCGCCGACGATGGCGGCGACCAGCTTGCCGAGATCGTCATGCACCTCGGCTTTCTCGCCGAGCGACGCGAGCGCGGCGCTCGCGTCCCAGCCGAGATTCGCGGCGTAGCAGAAGATGCGATCCGCCGCCGCCAGGCTTCCAGGCAGGGCAGCCTTCATCGTGCCGAGCTTCATCGTGTTCGAGCGCGGCTCGAGCACGGCGAGAATGCGTCCGTCGCGTTCGCGGCGCCGCAAGCCGTCGATCGTCGTCGCGATCGCCGTCGGGTGATGCGCGAAATCGTCGTACACGGCAACGCCGGCGACGCACCCGCGAAGCTCCATCCTCCGCTTCACGCCCTGAAACGATCGAAGCGCTGCAAGCGCGTCGCCCGGCGCCACGCCGACATGGTGCGCGGCGGCGATTGCCGCGAGCGCATTGAGCCGGTTGTGCCGGCCGGTTTCGCCGAACGCAAGCGTGCCGACGGGAACGGCGTGCAGCGTCACGTCCCCGCTGTCGCCGATCGTCCAGTCTACCGACGACGCGCCAGAACGCGCCGCATCGAACCGCTCGATCGTGCTCCATGCGCCCCGTGCCAAAACGCGCGCGAGTGCCTCGTCCGCCGCGTTTACGACGATGCGGCCATCGCCGGGAATCGTTCGTACCAGGTGGTGAAACTGCGTCTCGATCGACGCCAGGTCGGCAAAGATGTCGGCGTGATCGAACTCGAGGTTGTTGAGGATCGCGGTGCGCGGCCGGTAGTGCACGAATTTCGAGCGCTTGTCGAAGAACGCCGTGTCGTACTCGTCGGCCTCGATCACGAAAAAGTGGCTGTCCGTCAACCGCGCCGAAATGCCGAAATCGCGCGGCACGCCGCCAATCAAAAACGACGGCGCGAGGCCTCCTCGATCGAGGATGTGGGCGAGCATCGCCGATGTCGTTGTCTTGCCATGCGTGCCCGCGACCGCGAGCACGTGTCGATCGCCAAGCACGTTATCGAAGAGCCACCGTGGCCCGCTCACGTAGCGACACCCGGCGTTCATGATCGCTTCCATCAATGGATTGCCGCGCGAGACGACATTGCCGACGACGAACACGTCGGCGTCTTGCGCCACCGTCGATAGCTGCGCCGCCTCGTAGCCCTCGCAAAGCGCGATGCCGAGGCCGGCGAGCTGCGTCGACATGGGCGGATAGACGTTCGCGTCGCAGCCGGTCACTACGTGCCCGGCGCGCCTCGCGATGGCGGCGACACCGCCCATGAACGTGCCGCAGATGCCGAGGATGTGCAGATGCATGCGTCGACGCCGTCGACTGCCGCGAAACGGTCAGCCGCGAAAGATGAAATAGACGGCGCCCAGCATGCAAATGCCGGCCCACAGGTAATCGAGCTTGATCGTCGCGCCCATGAAGAAGATTGCGAACGGCACGAACACGGTGAGCGTGATCACTTCCTGCATGATCTTGAGCTGTCCGAGCGAGAGCGCGGTGAAGCCGATCCGGTTGGCCGGCACCTGCAGCAGGTATTCGAAGAGCGCTACGCCCCACGAAATGAGCGCCGCGATCCACCACGCCCGGTTCTCGAGTAGCTTCAGGTGGCCGTACCAGGCGAACGTCATGAAGATGTTCGAGCAGCACAAGAGGCCGGCGCTGACGAGCGCGGGGTGCAGGGCAGGCGTGCCGGGGTTCATCGTGGCGGGAACGTGTTTTCGCGGGCGGAAGCCATTATGTCGGAATGACGTCGGCATGGACCTTGCGGAAGCGGGCACCAGGTTTCGCCTCCGGGCGCTGCGCCCCGAACTCCATGCCCGACGAGAATGTGCCGCACTCCGTCACCGCGACGCGCAATGCGATGCGCGCGCGGGTCGCGGCGTTTCGTCTCGGACGCCGCCTTCGCGGGCGAAGCCTC
>DATFCW010000030.1:0-3400 GCA_035252665.1 Casimicrobiaceae bacterium
CTGCTCGCCGCGGCCTGCCGGACCTCGTTGGGTGCTGCCCGTACCTTGATCCCTCGACAAGCTCCGGATGACAGAATCCGGGACGCAGGCCGCGGAATGGTCGGGCTACCGGCCCCGCAGGCGCGGATCGAGCGCGTCGCGCAACCCGTCGCCGAGCAGGTTGAACGCGAGCACGGTCAGGAAGATCGCGAGCGCCGGAAAGATCGCTTCGTGCGGCGCCGTCAGCATGTCCGAGCGCGCGGCGTCGAGCATCGCGCCCCATTCGGGCGTCGGCGGCTGCGCGCCCATCCCGAGGAACGACAGGCTCGCCGCCGTGATGATCGAGGTGCCGATGCGCAGCGAGAAGTAGACGACGACGGCGGAGATCGTGCCCGGGAAGATGTGGCGGAAGACGATCGTGCGCCCGGACGCGCCGAGGCTGCGTGCCGCCTCGATGTAGGTGAGATGCTTGAGCGCCAGCGTGTTGCCGCGGACGAGCCGCGCGAACGTCGGCACGCTGAAGATCGCGACCGCGGCGATGACGTTTGCCATGCCGCCGCCGAGGATCGCGACGATCGCGATCGCGAGCAGGATGCCCGGGAAGGCGAAGAGGACGTCGCAGATGCGCATCACGACGCGATCCCACCAGCCTTCCTTGTATCCGGCGAGAAGGCCGAGCAGCGTGCCGACGATTGCGCCGACGGCAACGGACACGAATCCCGCGGCTAGCGAGATCCGCGCGCCCATCAGGATGCGGCTGAAGATGTCGCGGCCGAGCGCGTCGACGCCGAACCAGTGCGCAAGCGACGGCCGTGCGTTCAGCGCGTCGTAGTCGAAGTAGTTCTCGGCGTCGTAGGGCACGATCCACGGCGCCGCGATCGCGACGACGACGAGCAGGGCGACGAATGCTCCGGCGACGAGCGCGACCTTCTGGCGCCGGAACTTGCGCCAGAACTCGAACCACGGCGTGCGTACGCGCGTGTCCTGCACGACCGATCCGACCGCGGCGGGCAGCGTCGCCATCATCGGTAGCGAATCGTCGGGTTGATGACGCCGTAGAGCACGTCGACGATCAGGTTGATGAGGATGAACTCGAGCGAGAACAGCAGCACGAGCGCCTGGATCACCGGATAGTCGCGCATGTCGACGGCGTCGACGAGCAGGCGGCCAAGCCCGGGCCAGTTGAACACCTTCTCGACGACGATCGAGCCGCCGAGCAGAAAGCCGAACTGCAGACCCATCATCGTCACGACCGGAATCAGCGCATTGCGAAGACCATGCTTGATCACGACACGCCGCTCATCGAGGCCTTTTGCGCGCGCCGTGCGAATGAAATCCTCGCCGAGGATGTCGACGAACGACGAGCGCGTGAAGCGCGCCATGATCGCCGCGACCGCGGCGCCGAGCGTGATCGACGGCAGAATGTAATGGCGCCAGGTATCGTTGCCGACGGTCGGAAGCCAGTTCAAATCGACGGCAAAGATCTGCATCAGGACCATGCCGAGCGCGAACGCGGGAAACGAGATACCCGAAACGGCGAGCGTCATGCCGGCGCGATCGGGCCAGCGATTGCGCCACACGGCCGACACGATGCCGATCGCCATGCCGAAGAGCACCGACCACACCATGCTCCAGATCGTGAGCCAGAGTGTCGGCATGAACCGCTCGCCGATCTCGGTTGCGACCGGTCGCTTCGTGCGAATCGAGCGTCCGAAATCCCAGTGCAGCACGCCGTTGACGAAGCGAACGAATTGCTGCGGCAGCGGCTTGTCGAGACCGAGATCCTTCCGCACCAGCTCGACCGTTTCCGGCGTGGCATCCTGTCCGGCCGCGAGGCGCGCGGGATCGCCGGGCAACAGATGCACGAGCATGAACACGAGAAAGCCGATCAGCAGAAGCGTCGGCAGAAGACCGAGCAGGCGCTTGGCGATGTAGGCCGTCATTGGCTCACTCTAGCAAATGGAGTGCATGCCAGGCATCGCTTGTCTGGCGCCGCTTGCTCGCATCGTGGAGTTGACCCATAGCGTCAAGCGTACGGGCCGGCCGGTCTTGACTACTTCCGCATCTTCATCGCGCGAAGCGCCACAGCAAATGCCGATCGAGAAACGAACGCGTGCGTAAACGCCATCCGTCGATCGTGCCCGCTCGATCGACCTCGGCCCTGCGCACGTTGGCGAGAATCTCGGCGGCGGTCGGCGCATCGGTTCGTGGAGCTTCCGCGCGCCATCGCCAGATTCGTTCGAGCTCGTCGAGAAACTCGGCGCGCTCGGCCTTCGCGCGGTAGCGTTCGATATCCGCGACCGCACGCTCGCCAATCGAGCTGCGGAGTCCGGGATCGCTCGCAAGTCGTCTCATCCAAGTGGCTGCTTCCGCGATATCGGGCTCGGCCCAGTGCACCGACTGTCTCAACACGTCGCGCGAATAGGCTGGAATCGAACCGGCAACCGGAACGAGACGGTAGCCGACGAGACACGAATTCGCCTGGTTCATGAAGGTCATGTTGCCAGACCAGCCGGTTGCGATCACCGGCTTTCCAAGCGCCATCGCCTCCATCAAGCCATAACCGAACCCTTCCGCGCGATGCAGTCCGACGAAGACGTCACACGAGGCGAATAGCTGCAGCAACTCGGTTCTTGGCAATGCCTGGTCGATGATCGTGATCGAACGCTGATCGACGCTGCGCAGCGCAGCGAGGTCCACTGCGGACGAGCCGCCGTTGTTCCCGTTGTTGACCTTGATGACCAGATGAGTGCGATCGTCGGCATTGAACGCGCGCAGGAACGCGGCGATCGCCGAATACGGATTCTTTCGATTGGGATCGCTCCTCGGGTCGAGCGTGCACAGGAACACGATCTTGTCATCGGGCAGGTCGAACATCGCACGACACGGCTGCACGTTCGGCAGATCGCAAGGCGCGTGCATCACGTCGATGATCGGGGCGCGGGCGCGCCGAACGTGCGACTCGAGCGCAGCTCGCGCGAAATTCGATCCCGAGAGCAGAACGTCGAAGTATTCGAGGGACGCCGCCCATCGATGCGGAATGAACGGCAACTCCCACCAGAAGAAGCCAGCGGTGACTACATCACTTTGCAGCGTTACCGGACCGTTGACGATGGCCTGCGGCAAGGAGGTCAGCGAAAGGACGGCGATCGTGATGCCGTAAGGCAGCCCATCGGCCGAATCCACAGTCCATTGCTGAAAGCACGTCTCGTGTCCCGAGCGGCCGAAACCCGCGTCGCAGTCGAGCACCGCCACCGGAAAACCGCGGCCAAGGATCAGGCGAATGACGTTTCGCGCGCTCTCACCGAGACCGATGTTCGAGCTCGCATACCCGATGACGTTGAAGCCGAACGGGCGCATCAGACGATCCGGCTCGTTGCGCTGATCGAATTGTCCCGCACCGGGGCGCGCAGGGCGTCGA
>DATFCW010000031.1:0-3931 GCA_035252665.1 Casimicrobiaceae bacterium
CAGATGCAGCGGCTCCGCAACGTCGGTCACCTGCTCTGGCAGAAGATCAGAAAAGTCGACTCCGCAGTGGCGAGTCTTGTTCGCTGCGGCCGATGCAGTCGCCGCGCAGACTGAGAACCGGCGCTGTTGGTCGTTTCGCCACAGACGAATGTGCGGATTGAGCAACGGCTCTGGGCCGTCGAGAACGACCTTGTGATCGTTCTGCCAATAGCTTCGGTAGTCGAGTAGGTGATAGCACGCGCATCGAACGCCGCGAATCGTTGTCGGCAGCCGACCGAGCAAGTCGACGATCCGTGGATCGTAGTAGTCGTCCGCGTCGAATTGAAGCAACCATCGGTCGCCGTGGAGCTCGGCGATACCCAATGCGAAGTTTCGCGCAGCGACCTGGTCGAACCCGCCGCTTGCCACGGGCCGGTCCAGTCCGTCGCCGAAGTCTTGGTGATACTCGAATACCTTCGACGATGCGCGCTGAAGGTCACCATAGCAATCCGGTCGCACGGGACCTGTGTGAACGACGACCGCGTGTCTCACGGAGGGATGCGCGACGAGCGGCGCAAGCGTGTGCGGCAGAAGGTCGGCTTCTTCGCGTTTCGCGACACACCAGACCGTCAGAGATCCAGGACTGGAGATGCGAACGAGGTCGCCCGCCGCCATGATTGCCGTCCCCCGCGATGCTGCGTGATCGTGAAGTCGCGATGCTACGATCCAGCCAGGAGAGGGAGCAACAAGAAATCTCCTCCGTCCATTGAGGACGGCGGAGCTGAGTCGGCGCACACGCGCCCGACCAGAGGTCGAACGGAGCTATGATGCGGCGATGTTCAACGTCGCGCCGGCTCGTCGAATAGCGCCCCTTCGCTCGGGGCCGTCGCTCGACGAGGTTGCGTGCGCGACGATTCCCGATGACCACGTCGCCAAGTCAGCAGCTTCTGAGATCGAATTCGACGATTGACTGCCGGCATGGTGTTCAAGGGACGTACGCACCTTCGCCCGCTCCAGGGACACCTTCTATGCTGCTGAAAGTGTCACCTATCTTGTGGCTGCACCACTGCCAAAACCGGGGTTAAAGCGCAGCGAAAAACATTTGTCGGAAATCGTCAGCGAAATCAGCATTTAAATATTTTTCGCGGAAAATCGGACTTAAATCGGAGCGTAAATCGGAACCAAAATCATTCGTCGATTTCGGCGGCGAGTTTGCGACACAGATCGGGCGGAAGCGAAAAGACCGTGTCCACGACGAGCGCGAACGGCGACGGCGTGATCTGTTGCTCGAAGAGCGGGAAGCCTCGCCATTTGTACTTTGGTCGCGCCACGTGCACGCGGACGATCGCAGCGACGAAGCCGATCGGATCGCGTCCTGCCTCGATCAACTCGCGCGTGTGTTTGGCGGTGCGCGTGAAAACGGTCACGAAGAACCAAGAACCCGGCGCGAACGCGCGCCATAGCTGAAACCGCGCGCCGACGTCCGCTTGGGTGCCGAGCTTCTTCGCCAGCTCGGCGTCGAGCGGCGTCGACCGCACGATCTTTCCGACCACGAGGTAGAGCTGGCCTTCGTACGCGCCGCACTGGGCGCAACATTCGGCGAAACGCTCGGGGCCGAGCATCTCGAACGTGCCCACGGGCGTCTTGACGTCACCGAGCGTCTCGCCGCGCAGTCGGCGCTCGCGCTCGATTGACGCAGACTCGGCGAGCGTGAACATTCGCAGGCCGGCTTTCGTGAGCGCGTTGATTGCGCGCTTCTTCGGCTGCGGCCTCCGCTGCGGCCGGGCGGTCTTCGGGAGCACGCGCCTAGCTTCCCAGGTCGCGATCTCCTCTGGCGTGCAATCGAGGGAGCGCGCGAGCGAGCGGAGCGTGAACATCCGAATCGACTTCGGCGGCGTCTCCGACTCGAGCTTTCGGATTTGCCGCTCGGAGATGCCCGCGCGCCGCGCAAGCTCCCAGGTCGTGTCGTTGCGTAGCTCGCGGAGCCTGCGGATCGTGTCCTTCTTTGGAACCCACGGCATTGGTTTGCGACGCGGACTTTAGTCTGAAGAAACCTCGATCGGTCAAGCGCTTGGCGAAATTGCAAAGTGCCTCGTGGATGCCACCGGCGTTCAGCATTGAGGCGGATAGAAGTAAGTGGAGGGCAGGAGCAGATGGCACGTCGAGGGAACCCGAATTGGATTCGAGCAGCAGAACAGAGACGCAACACGGAGGTGATCGTAATCGAAGCACCACACATCGAACGTGAAGAGAGAAGTGGATTGGGCGCGATCGTGGCGCCGATCGTCGGCGCCGTCGGAGGCGCGCTCGCGATCAACGCCGGTGCGAGTCGGTTCGGCGTCGACCGGCAGCACGCGGCGATCGCCGCGACCGTCGGCGGACTGCTGACGGCGGCTGCGACCGGCGGATGGGTTCGCGATCTCGCCGTCGGCGTCGCGGCGGCCGGCGCGATCACGTTGGCGATGCAACGCTTCGGCGCGCAGCCGGCGGCGAAGCCCGCCGAGCCGACAAAGGACGATCCGCGCACGTTGATCACGCGCGACGAGCTGCAACGGACGCTCGCGCAGTTCGCCGCGGATCGCCAGCGCGCCGATCAGGAATTCGCCGTCCAGCTTCGCGCCAGCATGCGAACGATCATCGCCGACGCGATCGCCGACGTGCGGAACGCGCACGCGACGCGCGACGCAGCCGCGCCAGCGGCGGCGGAGACTGTGCCGCAGGAGAACGAGGCGCAACCTGCGTCACCGCAGCAGGCGGCAGTCGATACCGACGCTGAAGGTGATACGGCGTCGACGGCAGTTGACGCGCACGCGAAGGTCCACGCGATTCTCGTGCAGCTCGACGGAGCCGAGCGTGCACAGCTCGGCGCGCTTGTCGCCGCAATGCCGGACGACGCATTCATGCGGGCGCAGCAGTACCTCCTGCAACTATCGCCAGACGGGGCGGCGCAGTACATCCGCGAGAACCTGTTGCGTCGGGAGGTCGCATGAGCGACGCACTCGTAAAGGCGGATGCTGCGCGCGAGCTCGTTGCGAGCGCGCACTCCGGTCAACTTCAACTCGTGCTTCGCCGCGATGAGCGTGCATGGCGCGAATTCGTCGAGTGCTACGACCCGCCGCTGCGCGCGATTGTTCGCGACGCCAGCGAAGTGCGCGCGCGACCGCTCACGCCCGACGCGATCGACGACGTGATGGCCGACTTCTGGACCAGCGTGGTCGAAAGTGACCTGCGACTGCTTCGCGCGTTCAATCCGGCGCGTGGCGCATCGCTGCTCACGTGGCTAACGTTCCACGTCGCGCAGCTCGCGCACGATTCCGCGAGCAGCGCGGCGCGCGAGCCCGAGTTCGTACCGCTCCATCACGCGCGTAACGTTCTCGATCCGCGCTCGGCGCCGACTGCGAAACTGCGCGGCGAAGTCGGCGGTTCAATCGATGCCGCGATCCGCGACTGCGTACGAACGACCGTCGAAGGCGTCGTGCGCGAACAACTCGCGAGCGCGTTCCGCGCGCGCGAGGTCGCCGAGTCGGATCGCCCGCGCCCGGCCGCGTGGTGGGCCGAGCAACTCGGCTGCACGGCCGAGAGCCTGATCAAGCGCGCCAAGCGCGGCACGCTCGAAGCCACCCGCATCGGCTGCCGCTTCTACTTCACTCAGGCACAAATCGACGGTTCTCGACGGTGGCAGCGCGCCAGGCGAGGTCACTCGAATGATACTTGACACGATGTCAGTATGAATTCATATTGACCTCAATGGCGGGTGGCCGAAAGAAGGCAAAGCCAGTGGCGTCGTGGCCGATGGTGCGCGTCGACCCCGAGATCTTGGCGAAGGTTGCCGACGAGGCGGCGAGGAATCCCATGCGACCGTCATTGATTCCGGCCGTCAATTCAGCTTTGCGCGAATGGGTCGAGCGCGCGCAAGCGGAAAGGGAGGGGAAAACGAAGAAGTGACATCGCA
>DATFCW010000032.1:0-19529 GCA_035252665.1 Casimicrobiaceae bacterium
GCACCAGCGCGTGCGCATAGGCGCCGAAGAGCAGCGCGTCGTGCAGGTTCGAGCCGAGCGGAATCACGAATAACGCGATAGTGACGGGTGGGCGCGATTATAGGACGCTCGCGTAGAATCGGCCGCGATTCCCACCGGCGACGCCCCGGAGCAAAGGACGAATGGCAACGCGCACGGGCGGCGAGATCCTCGTCGCCAATTTGCTCGCGCAGCGCACGACGCACGCGTTCGGCGTTCCGGGCGAGAGCTATCTCCCCGTGCTCGACGCGCTGTACGACGTCACCGATCGCCTGCCCTTCATCGTCTGCCGTCAGGAAGGCGGCGCTGCGTACATGGCGGAGGCCTACGGGAAGCTGACGGGCCGTCCGGGGATCGTATTCGTCACGCGCGGGCCCGGAGCCTCGAACGCCTCGATCGGCATCCACACGGCGAAGCAGGATTCGACGCCGCTCGTCGCATTCGTCGGCCAGGTCGCGAGCGATACCGTCGACCGCGAAGCGTTCCAGGAAATCGACTACCGGCGGATGTTCGGCGACGTGGCGAAATGGGCCGCGCAGATCGACCGCGTCGAGCGCATACCCGAATACGTCGCGCATGCGTTTCGCGTCGCGACGTCCGGACGCCCGGGACCCGTCGTGCTCGCGCTCCCGGAGGACGTTCTGGAAGCGAGTGCCGATGTGGCCGAAGCGCCGTTCGTCGAGGCGATCGGCGCATCGGCGTCGCCCGACGACGTCGATCGCGCGACAGAGCTCTTGCGTGACGCAACGGATCCGCTCGCGATAGTCGGCGGCAGTCGATGGGACGGCGAAGCGCGCCAGGCGCTCGTTCGCTTCGCCGAAGCCTGGCAGGTGCCGGTCGCGTGCGCGTTTCGCCGGCAGGACCTGTTCGACAACCGCCACCCGCTCTACGCTGGGGACGTCGGCATCGGGATCAATCCGGCGCTTGCGAAGCGCGTGCGCGACGCCGACGTCCTCGTCGTCATTGGCGAACGTTTAGGCGAGATGACGACATCGGGGTATTCGCTGCTCGACGTTCCCGTGCCGTCGCAAACGCTCGTGCACGTGCATCCTGACGAGGGCGAGCTCGGGCGCGTTTACCAACCCGCGTTCGCGATCGCCGCCACGCCGGGCTCGTTCCTCGCGCAATTCAATGAACGCGTCGCTTCGCTCGGCAAGCGCGATGCGGTACGAGCGCATCACGACTACGAAGCATGGCGCGCACCGCGATCCGTGCCGGGCGAGGTCGATCTGTGGAAGATCGTCGGCTGGCTCGACGCACGGCTTCCGCGCGATGCCATCGTCACTAACGGCGCCGGCAATTACACGACGTGGATGCATCGCCTGTTTCGCTACGGCGGCGGTCGGCTGCAGCTCGCTCCGTATTCGGGCTCGATGGGCTACGGTGTCCCGTCGGCGATCGCGGCGAAGCTCGTCCATCCCGAGCGCGTCGTCGTCTCGTGGAACGGTGACGGCTGCTTTCTCATGAACGGGCAAGAGCTCGCGACGGCGATGCAATATCGACTTGCCATCGTCTTCGTGGTTATCGACAACGGCATGTACGGCACGATCAGGATGCACCAGGAGCGCAAGCATCCGGCGCGCGTGCTCGGCACCGATCTCGTCAATCCCGATTTCGCGAGGCTCGCGCAAGCATACGGCGCCCACGCGGAAACGGTGGCGACGACCGACGATTTCGCACCGGCGTTCGAGCGCGCGCTTGCGGCAAACCGCCCGGCGCTCCTGCACGTGACGCTCGATCCGCGGGCGCTGACGATGAATATGTCGCTCGACGACATTCGCGCGAACGCATTGCGCGCGCAGCACTGAAGGGCGACGGTTCGTCGAAACCCGGTCCCGGCAGGCCGCGCTTTCCTGCCCCGCCTACTCCACTCGCATTATTTCCCCGCCCTCGTCTGCCGCGCATGCTGCGCGGACGCTACCGCGCGTCCGCCGCTTGTGCGAGCGCGCGCGCTCGGACGCCAGCTCGGCGTCGCGAATTCGAGTCAGAGGGGGAATCGTGAGCGCATTCATGCGTTGGTCGTCAGGCCGCCTCCAACGGTCGACGAAGCACTTGACCGCGATCGCAGCCACGCTGGTCCTGCTTTTGGCCAGTGGCGGCGCCGCGCACGCGACAGCGAATCCGGACAGCATCAGCTTCACGCTGGAGGGCTGTCGCAACGACGGCACGATCACGTTGCCGAACGGAAGCGTGTGTGCCGATGGGAATTCGGGCAACCCTGGCTATGACGTGATCTCGGCACCGGTTCTCAACACGGCATTGTCGAGCGCATCGTGCGCCGCGCTTTCCACGACCGGCCAGCTTACGGCTGCGCCCGGCGTAGGCGGCACCGATGTCTCGATCTACCGCACATTGACGATCACGCAAGCCCGGAACACGACCTGCGTCTACGACTATTTCGAGCGGCTGGCGCTCGGTTCGCACCTCTTCCCCGGATCATCGCTGCATTCCGACCTCCTCAACCAGGATCTCGGCACCGCGGGCATTGGCGCCAAGGACGTTTCGATTCCGGTCAAGCAAATCTCGCCGCAGCAGCTCGCGAAGGACATGGCGGCCTCGCAAGGCGCGGACAACCAATGGAGCGTCACGAAGGAAGGCACGCCCGCTTCGGTGTCGTTCGGCGACGTCTGCAAGGCCGGTGCGCCTGACCCGCAAGCGGTCAGCATCAAGGTCACGTGGACGCTCACGCGGACCGCCGGCGGCATCAACCGTCGTCACGCATGTTTATGCGACGAACCCCGCGTCGCGCACGATCACGGCCAACGTGACGGACAACATTTACGCCAACACCGATCAAACGACGCTGTTGAGCACGACCGGACCGGTCTCCGTCGACGTTGCGGCGAATACGACCGTGCTGGTGCTGACCGATACGCAGACCTTCGATCCACGAAAGGGCATGACCAACAAGGAGATCGCACGCGTGCTCGGCATCAGCGACATGACCGTCAAGACGCATGCGCACAACATCTTCCACAAGCTCGAAGTGTCCGGACGAAGACTGCTTCCTTCACCACGGATTGCAGTCGTCACATTGTGAGCGACAGCTGCGCTGTTCGGGTCCGCGTCTCTTTCCGAGCGCGCCCGATCCGGTTGCGCCTTTGGTCGCGTGTTCAACGCCGCACGTCGCGACTTTGATCGAAGTATCTGAAACGCCGACGATTTGCGTTGCATAAGCGCGAGCGGTGTTGCATAGTCGCGGCCACGATTGTTGCGCTCGGCAAAAAGCCGTACGTCGAGCGCCGGTCGATTTCGCCACCACGAGGGAGCTTACGCATGCGCAACACCGCGGTTTCCATCATCGCCGTTTCATGCTTCGCCGCACTGGCGAGCAGTGCCGTATACGCCGTTGCGCCAAGTGTTGATGGCGGTGAAGACGAGCTCGCGCCGACCGGCAAGGGTTGGGGTCACCGCGTGGAAAAAGGCAACGGCGACAACGGTCAGGCACGCGCGGGCAGGACAAAGAGTGGCGGCGCCAATGGAATCAGCTATCACGGCGGGCCGGTCATGCTGCCCAACTCGAAGGGCGTCCCCCCGACCGTCTATTACATCTGGTACGGCACCTGGGGAAGTCCTGCGACCGACATCCTCAACTCGCTCGCGCAAAACATAGGCGGCTCGTCGTACTTCAACATCAACACGACCTATTTCAACGGCTCAAGTCAGCACGTCGTGAAAGCCGTCGGCTTTGGCGGCTCGACGACCGATAGCTACTCGCACGGCACCGCGCTATCCGATTCCGGCGTGCAATCGGTCGTCGCAAGTGCGATCAACTCGGGCCGGCTTCCCTTCGACTCGAACGGCGTCTATTTCGTGCTGACATCGCCCGACGTGAACGAGACGTCCGGCTTCTGCACGCAATACTGCGGCTGGCACACTCACGCCACCATCAGCCGCACCGACATCAAGTTCGCGTTCGTCGGCAATCCGAATCGATGCCCGAGCGCATGCGAAATGCAGGACGTCGGACCCAACGGAATCGCGGACGCGACGACCGGCCTCGACTCGGGTGCCGATGGCATGGCGAGCATCATCTCGCACGAGCTCGAGGAAGCGGTCACCGATCCCGATCTCAATGCTTGGTACGACGCTCGCGGCCAGGAAAATGCCGACAAGTGCGCGTGGACGTTCGGCACGACGTCCAAGGCCCCGAACGGCGCCACCTACAACGTGACGCTCGGATCCGGCACGTATTCACGGTTCCTGATCCAGCGGAACTGGGTGAACGCATCGGGCGGTTACTGCGCGCAGAGCTACTGACGCGCTCCTGCGGGGCGAACGCGACGAAGTTCGCCCGCCTCGCGAACGATTTGCCATTGCGGCCGCTCGAAAGCGTTGATGAGCGGCCGCATTCCCCTCCTGATCTTCGCGGCGCTTCTCGCGCTACCGGCGCTTGCGCAGTCGCCATCGCAGTCGCGCGTCCCGACCGTTACGCGGCTCGTAAGGACGTTTCACGAGCTCGAGACGAAGCTTGCCGCCCAGGCTTCGGCCAACGACACGAAGTCGCTCGATGCGACCCTGGATCCGACCTTCGAGATGCGCACCGCGGAAGCGCCTGGCGCGCCGATCCCGCGCGACGAATGGATTCGCAACGCCCACGCCTCGCATCCGGTTGCGCTGACGATCACGCAAATGGCGGTGCACGATTTCGGCGATGTTGCCGTCGTTAGCTTCGAGGAAACGTCGAGCAAGCCCTCGCGCTTCGTCGTCGATTGCTGGAAGCGCGACGTCGCGGGATGGAAGCTCGCCGTGCGCTATCGAAGCGACATTGCGCCAGTGAGCGCCAAGCGGTCGCGAGCGCCTGGCACGCTCGACAAGCGCTACTGAAGCGGCGCTACGAAACCGCGACGAGCCGGTGCAGCAGTTCCGGCGCGTCGAGCAGCTCCTGACTGGGACAGCGGTGCACGACGCGTCCACGATCGAGCACGATCGCATGCTGCGTGAGCGAAAGCGCGAGCTTCGCGTGCTGCTCGACGATGACCACCGCCATGCCGCTGTCGCTCACCAGCGCGCGAATGATCTTGACGAGATCCTGAACGATGATGGGTGCCAGGCCCTCCATCGGTTCGTCGAGGAGCAAAAGCGCGGGATTCAGCACTAGCGCGCGCGCGATCGCGAGCATCTGCTGCTCGCCGCCCGAAAGCTGGCTGCCGAAATTGCCACGCCGCTCGGCAAGGCGCGGGAACATCTCGTACGCTTTCGCGCGCGAGAACCGGCCCGGGCGCGCCACTGCGCTCAGGTGCTCGTCGACTGTGAGCGAGGGCCACATGTAACGCTCCTGCGGCACCCAGCCGATGCCAGCTTGCGCTCGCCGATGCGTCGAAACGCCCGTCAGCGGCGCGCCACGAAACGTCATCGCGCCGCGATGAAGGCGCGACAGCCCCATCAGCGTCACGAGCAGCGTCGTCTTGCCGACGCCGTTGCGCCCGAGCAGCGCAAGGCTGTCGGCTTCGCGAAGCGACAGCGAGACGTCCTCGAGCACGACCGAGGCGCCATAGCCGGCCGTCACCCGATCGACGGCAAGCAGTTCAGGCATGCTGTGCCTCGCCGAGATAGACCTCCTTGACGCGCGGATCGGCGGCTACTTCGCCGGGGGTCGCTTCGGTCAGCACCTTTCCACCGACGAGCACGGTGATCCGCTCCGCAAAGCGAAAGACGAGCTCCATGTCGTGCTCGATGAAAACGATCGTCACTTCGCGCGGCAAGCTCGCGATCACGCTGAAGAGCTCGGCGCTCTCGGTCGATGGAATGCCCGCCGCCGGCTCGTCGAGCAGAAGGATCGAAGGCCGCGTCGCAAGCGCGAGCGCGATCTCGAGCAGCCGCTGCTTGCCATACGCGAGATTGCGAGTCGTGACGTTGCGCTCGCCGGCGAGACGCAGCGATTCGAGCAGATGCAGCGCCTCGTCGATCGCAGCCTGCTGCTGCGATACCGTTCTGCGCCATACGCCACCCTGCCCCTCGCGCTCGCAGATCGCGAGCACGACCGATTCGAGCACCGTGAGACCAGGAAACAGCGTGTTGATCTGGAACGTGCGTGTCATCCCGCTCTTGACGCGCTCGTGCTGCGGCAACGACGTGATGTCGCGATTCCCGAGAAACACCTGTCCCGACGTCGGCGCGAACACACCGGTCAGAAGGTTGATGAATGTCGTCTTGCCGGCGCCGTTCGGGCCGATCAATGCGTGCCGCGCGCCGGGCGCGAACGACAGCGACACGTCGCTCACCGCGGCGAAGTCATTGAACCGCTTCGACAGCGCCTCGGTACGAAGCGCGGGCGTGACGGTCGTCTCGCTCATTTCGAGCGCCTCTGGATGCGCTCGCGAAGCGCTTCCAGGCCGCCGAGAATGCCGCCGCGCGCGAACAGCACGATGACGACGAGGAAGAAGCCGATCCAGAATTGCCAGTAGACCGGATCGATGCCGGACAGATAATCCTGCGCGACGATGAAGATCGCCGCGCCGACGAGACCGCCGTAGAGCCGTCCGGTGCCGCCGAGGATCAGCATGATCATGAGGTCGGCCGAGCGCGGGAAGCCCAGCGTGTCGATGCCGACGAACTGCGTGGTCTGCGCGATCAAGGCGCCCGCGATGCCGGCGACCGCGGCGCCGAGCGTGAACATCGCGCGCAGTCGTCGCGCAACCGGCGCGCCGATCGCCGGCATGCGCCGACCGCCTTCGCGAATGCCGCGCACGGAAAGTCCGAACGGAGAATGAACGATCCGCCGCAGCACGACGAAGACGAGAAAGACGACGACGAGCGCGTAGACATAAGCCGTGCGGCCGCCGATGTCGAAGCTGAAGCGTCCGAGAATCGGCGCGATCGTTACGCCCGATAGACCATCGACGCCGCCGGTGATGAAGGCCGCCTTGTTCGCGACTTCCCACAGCATGAGCCCGATGCCGAGGGTCACCATCAAGCGCGTGAGATCGCCGCCGCGTACGACCAGAAAGCTTACGAGGTAGCCGACGATCGCGGCCGCAACTGCGGCGACGAAAAGCCCCGAGATCGGCTCGTGAAAGCCGTGTACCGCAAGCAATCCGGCGGTGTACGCGCCGACGCCGAAGAACGCTGCGTGACCGAGCGACACGATGCCGGCGTAGCCGAGCACGAGATCGAGCGACACGGCGAAAAGCCCGATGATGAGCACCTGGCTTCCGAGCAGCCGATAGCTCGGGAAAGCGAAGAAGCACGCGATCGGGATCAGCCAGAACACGATTTCGAGCGGGCGAAAACGGTCGCTGGGAAGCGCGTCGCGGCGTGCCAACGGCTTTGATGTCGAGACGACGGGAACGCTCGGCGTTGCCACTTACGTCCGCCGCCCGTACAGACCGGCCGGAAACACGAGCAGCAGCACGACCATCAGCGCGTAGATCACGAACGCGCCGAGTTGCGGCACGTAGTACTTGCCCGCGACGTCGAACACGCCGAGGATCACCGCGGCAACGAGCGGCCCCTTGATCGTGCCCGATCCGCCGACGGTGACGACCAGCAGGAAGTACACCATGTACTTGAGCGGAAACGTCGGGTCGAGACCGAGCACGTCGATGCCGAGGCCGCCACCCAAACCCGCAAGGCCGCTGCCGAGCGCGAACGTCAGCGCAAAGACGCGATTGACGTTGATGCCAAGGCCTGCGGCCGCGGTCGCATTGTCGACGCTCGCGCGCACCTGGCTTCCGAAGCGGGTGTGATCGAGCAGGTATTGCAGTACGAGCGTGACCAGCGCGACGACGACGATCAGGAACAAACGATAGACGCCGAGATCGAGTCCCGCGACGTGCACCTGGCCGCGCAGATAGGAAGGCAGTGACACCGGCTGCTGCCCCGAACCGAAGACGTATGTCGCCGCGGCGATCGACATGAATACGATGCCGATCGAGAACAGCACCTGGTCGAGCGGACTTGCGCGATAGAGCCGTCGATAGAGCGTCCATTCGAGCACGAGCCCGACGAGCGCCGCGACGATGAACGCGATCGGCAGCGTCGCGAGAAACGGCACCCCGGCGCGCGTCATCAGCACGACGCACGCATAACCGCCCACCATCGCGAACGCGCCGTGCGCGAGGTTGACGAAATTCATCAGCCCGAGCGTCACCGACAAGCCAACGGCGATGATGAACAGCAGGCTGCCGTAGGCAACGCCGTCGAACAGTACGCCGATCAGGTTGCCGATCACGGCGGTCTACGCCGATGCGTAGCGAAAGTCCAGCGGCGAAGGCCGTCGCATGGGCCTTCGCGCGCGTCGATGCCGCGTCGAGGGATCAACCCTCCTTGCCAGGATCCTTGACGTCCGGGATCTTGTCGAATTCGACGTTTTCGAGCTTGTCGCCGACTTTCTCGACCTTGCGGATGTAGACGGTCTGGTCGATGTCGCGCGTCTGCGGATCGATCTCGACCGGACCGCGCGGGCTCATCCATTTCATGCCCTTGATTGCTTCCATCGCCTTGTCGCCGTCGATCTTGCCGCCGAGCTTCTTCGACACCTCGTAGATCACGTGCATCGTGTCGTAGCCGGCGGCGGCCATGAAGTTCGGCGCGCCGATCCTTGGATCGTTCGCCGCGTGGTACGCCTTCAAGAACGCCTCGTTCTCGGGCGACTTGTGCGCCGCCGAATAGTGGAACGCGGTGATCATGCCGACGGTCGGATCGCCCATCGCCTGCAGCACGTGATCATCGGTGATGTCGCCGGTCGCGATCACCTTGATGCCCGCCGCCGCGAGGCCGCGTTCGTTGAATTCCTTCATCAACGACACGCCTTGCTGCCCGGCCGGCAGGAATACGAACAACGCGTGCGGCTTTGCGTCCTTGATGCGCTGAACGGCCGCGGAGAAGTCCGGATTCTGCAGCGGCGTGCGCAGCGAACCGACGATCGTTCCACCGCCCGCCGTGAACGTCTTCGTGAACTGCTTCTCGGCGTCGATGCCCGGACCGTAATCAGCGACAAGCGTGTACACCTGCTTGATGCCGTTCTTGAGCGCCCATTGCGCGAGCGGCTCGGCGATCTGCGGAATCGTCATCGACACGCGTGTGATGTACGGGGACTTCGTCGTGATGATCGACGTCGCGGCATTCGAGATGACCATCGGCACCTTCGCTTCCGAAGCCACCGACGCGACCGCCAGCGCATTCGGCGTGAGGCCGAACCCGGCGAGAAACTGCACGTGATCGCGCGTGACGAGCTCCTGCGCGAGGCGCTTCGCGACTTCCGGCGCCGGTCCCTTGGTGTCGCGCGTGATGAGCTCGACCTTCTTGCCCGCGACGGTGTCGCCGTGCTGCTTCATGTAAGCCTTCATGCCCGCTTCGATCTGCTCGCCGTACGCGGCGAACGGACCGGAGAAAGCGGCGATGACGCCGACCTTGATCGTGTCCTGCGCGTAGGCGGCGAGCGAGAGCGCGAAAAGCGCGCCGGCCACGAACGTGCGCGCCATGAGCTTGGCCATGGATAGCTCCTCCTCGTTGGTGTTTCTCGCCTCGTTGTGCCAAGGCGCCTTCAATGCCATGGCGATTATGCCTGACGTGTCGCCCGGGAACGGGTCAGGGACCACGCTCGTCGTTGGAGCTCGTTTCCGGCCTGCTGGATCACCAGGATCGCGCGAAAGTCGTTGACGTTCGTGCGCGTCGGCCCGGTGACGATGCTATCGCCGATCGCCTCGAAGAACGCATGCGCGTCGTGGCGTGCGAGGTCGGCCGCCGCGCTGCGGCCGCGCTCGCGAGCGCGGGCGACCGTGTCGGGCGTCGCGATCGCGCCGGCGATCTCCTCGGTGCCATCGACGCCATCGGTGTCCGCGGCAAGCGCGTAGACGTTCGTGCGCCCCGCGAGCGCGACCGTCAACGCAAGCAGGCACTCGACGTTGCGACCGCCGCGGCCGCCTTCACTACGCACGGTGACGGTGGTCTCGCCACCGGAGAGCAATACGCATGGCGGCGCGATGGGCTGTCCGTGCGTCGTCGCCTGAAGCGCGATCGCGGCGAGCGCTTTGCCGACGTCGCGCGCCTCCCCCTCGATGCGATCGGAAAGGATCAGCGGCGCAATGCCCGCCTCGCGCGCGACGCGCGCCGCCGCTTCGAGCGCTTTCTGCGGCGTCGCGATCAGCCGGTATTCGGCACGCGCCAATCGCGGATCGCCGGGCTTGACGCTTTCGGCGGCGTCGCTTGCGAGAACCTTCAGAAGCGCGGCCGTCGGTTCGACCGCATATTTGCGCAACACCGCTTGCGCATCGTCGACTGTCGTCGGATCGGCAACGGTGGGTCCCGATGCGATGTCGATCGGATCGTCGCCCGGCACGTCGGAGATCGCCAGCGTGATGACACGCGCGGGATGACATGCGGCAGCGAGTCGGCCGCCCTTGATCGCCGAGAGATGGCGGCGCACGCAGTTGATTTCCGAAATGCTCGCACCGGATGCAAGCAGCGCCCGGTTGATCGCCTGCTTGTCGGCAAGGGCCGCGCCCGGCAGCGGCAGCGTGAGTAGCGATGACCCGCCACCGGAGATCAACGCGACGACGAGATCGTCGCGCGTCAGCCCTCGAACGCTCGCGAGTATCCGTCTTGCGGCATCGATTCCGGCATCGTCGGGCACCGGATGCGCCGCCTCGACGATCTCGATTCGATCGCAGTCGACCGCGTGCCCGTAGCGCGTGACGACGAGCCCGGAAAGCGAATGCGGCCAGTGCGTCTCGAGCGCGCGCGCCATCGCCGCCGACGCCTTGCCGGCGCCGACGACGATCGTGCGACCCGGCGGCGCCTGCGGAAGCAAGGGCGGCAGCGCGTGCGACGGTTGCGCCGATTCGACCGCCGCGTCGAACATGCGCGACAGAAGTGCGCGCGCCTCTTTGTCGTTCAACGTTCCATCGCGCCGTCGACGGCGACCCGCGCAGCCTGCGCATCCCGGTGCACCGAGGATGGCCGCGTCGCGCTGCCCGCATCCCAATCGGGTGTCGGACCGAAACGCGCGACGAGATAATCGACGAAGACCCGCACCTTCGTGGCGAGATAGCGGTTGGGCAGATACGTCGCGAACAGCGTCGCTTCCGGCGGCTTGCATTGGGGCAGCAGCGGGCGAAGCACGTTCGCCTGCAGATCGGCGCCGACAATATACGTCGGCAGAAGCGCGATCCCGCATCCCGCGAGCGCGGCTTGCCGCACCGCGTTCTCGTTGTCCAGCCGAAGCGCGCCGCGCACTTCGATGCTCGTGCTCCCTTCGGCGCTTTCGAACTGCCACGAGCGCTCCGCGCCGCGCGTGTGCAGGATGCAGTCGTGGCGCGCGAGATCGCCGAGCGTCGCCGGAACGCCACGCTTTCGCAAATACGACGGCGCCGCGCAAAGCGTCTGGCGAATCGGTGCAAGCTTGCGTGCGACGAGCGTCGGCCGCGCCTCGCTCGCGATGACCAATGCGACGTCGTAACCCTCCTCGGCGAGATGCACGTCGCGATCGTTGAAGGTCATGTCGATGCGCAACTCGGGGTACGCGGCGAGCAATCCCTCGAGCGCGGGCGCGATGTGCAGCACGCCGAAGGACACCGGAACGTTCACCTTGAGTTTGCCGCGCGGCGTCGACTGCATCCCGGCCGTCATCGCCTCCGCTTCCTCGGCGGCGGCGACGATATGCGCGCAACGCGCATAGAACGCCTGGCCGATCTCGGTCAGGCTGATGCTTCGCGTCGTTCGATTGAGAAGCCGCACGCCGAGGGCCTGCTCCATCCGCGTCACGCATTTGCTGACGACGGACGTCGACACGTTGAGCCTGCGCGCCGCGCCGGAAAAGCTTCGCGCCTCGACCACGCGCGCAAAGATTTCCATCCCTGCAAGATCCATGATCGCATCACGTGAGAAAACGCCAACAATCTTATTCCGAATCGCGACTGAAAGCGACCGAACGTCGGCCGGGTTTCTCCATCGAAGCTTGGAGAAATGGGCGCAACAGGCTCATTCCTGAAGAACAAGGCGATTTTTCAATTTGTCGGAGTCGTCCCACAGCGATTCACGGCGAGACGGCGAAGCATCATGGCATTCATCGCGAGCAGGCGAAGGCTTCTCAAGGCGGCGCTCGTTCCATCGGCGGCGACGATTGCGCCGCTTCGTTTCATCCCGAACGCGACCGCCGATTCGGTCGCGACGCCCGGGCAGTTCGCCTATTTCACGCCGGTCGAATTCACGTGGGTCGAAGCCGCGGTCGCACGACTGATTCCGAAGGATGACCTCGGTCCGGGCGCGAAGGAAGCCGGCGTTGCCACTTTCATCGATCGTCAGCTCGCGGGACCGTACGGCCGCGCCGAGACCTGGTACATGCAAGGACCGTGGAAACAGGGCACCAAGGAGCAGGGATACCAGCTCAAGCTCACGCCGGCACAGCTTTATCGCACGGCGATCGCCGACGTGAATTCGTGGTGCGAGAAAAACGGCAAGCGTCCGTTTGCCGAGCTGGGTGCATCGGACCAGGAAGCGATGCTGCACCAACTCGAACAAGGAAAGATTCACCTCGCGCGCGCGCCCGCGAAGGACTTCTTCGACATGCTGCTGCAGAACACCGTCGAAGGATTCTTCGCCGATCCTATGTACGGCGGCAACCGCGATTTCATCGGCTGGAAACTGATCGGCTTCCCGGGGCCGCGCTACAACTACATCGCGGAAATCGATCAATACGGCAAGCGCTATACGATGCCGACTGTGGGATTGCTGGGGCGCGACGGAACCCGTGTGAAAGAAAGTTGACGCGAATGGCGACGAAGCTTCCCCCCGTCGACGTCGTTCTTGTCGGGTTCGGTTGGACTGCGGCGATTCTCGGTCAGGAGCTGACCGATGCGGGCTTGCAGGTGCTCGCGCTCGAACGTGGCGCCTTTCGCGACACGGTGCCTGATTTCGCGACGACGCAAATCCAGGACGAGCTTCGCTACGCGGTGCGAAACGAATTGTTCGAGGAGCCCGAGCGCGAAACGCTGACGTTTCGCAATTCGATGGATCAGACGGCGCTGCCGATGCGCCATCTCGGCTCGTTCAAGCCTGCCGCCGGCGCGGGCGGCGCGGGCGTGCACTGGAACGGGCAGAACTGGCGCTTTCTGCCGACCGACTTCGTCATTCGCTCGCACACCGAGCAACGCTATGGCAAGTCATTCATCCCGGCGGACATGACGATCCAGGACTGGGGCGTCACCTATGACGATCTCGAGCCCTTCTACGACAAGTTCGAATACCTCTGCGGGATCTCGGGCCAGGCCGGGAATATCGACGGCAAAATCCATGACGGCGGCAATCCGTTCGAAGGAGCGCGCAAGCGCGGTTTTCCGCTACCGCCGCTCAAGCGCAGCTATGGCACCGTGCTCTTCGACAAGGCAGCCAGGGAAGTGGGTTACAAGCCATTCCCCTGCCCGGCCGCGAACACGTCACAACCGTACAAGAACATCTACGGCGTGCAGATGGGCGAATGCACGTACTGCGGCTTCTGCGAATGGTTCGGTTGCGGCAATTACTCGAAGTCGAGCCCGCAAACGACGATCTTTCCGGTGCTCATGCACAAGGACAACTTCAAGCTGCGCACCCACGCGAGCGTGACGCGCGTGCTGAAGGATTCGACCGGCAAGCGCGCGACCGGCGTGATGTTCGTCGATCTGCAGGGACGCGAGTACGAGCAGCCGGCCGATCTCGTGATCCTGACGGCGTTCGCGCAGCACAACGTGCATCTGCTGCTGCTCTCCGGGATCGGCAAACCGTACGACCCGAACACGAATCAGGGCGTTGTCGGCCGCAACTATGCGTACCAGATCACGTCGTCGGTCGACGTGTTCCTGAACGACGTCGTGAACCCGTTCATGGGCGCGGGCGCGCTCGGCCAGGCGATCGACGAATTCAACGGCGACAACTTCGATCACGGACCCGAAAAGTTCGTCGGCGGCGGCTATATCGCGCTATGGACGACCGGCGGGCGACCGATTCTGCAACACCATCTGCCGAAGGATGCGCCCCAATGGGGCAGCGGCTGGAAGAAGGCGATGCAGGAGAACTACCTGCGCGCGGTCAGCATCGCTACGCACGGCAGTGTGATGAGCTATCGCGACGCGTACCTGGATCTCGATCCGACGTACCGCGACGTTTACGGCAATCCGCTCCTGCGTCTTACGTTCGACTTCCACGACAACGAGCACCGGATGTCGAACTTCCTGACCGACAAGGCGGCCGGCATCGCGAAAGCGATGAAGCCGCGCGAGATGCACGTCAAGCAGCGCAAGGGTCACTACACGATCATCCCGTACCAGACGACGCACAACACGGGCGGCGCGATCATGGGCACGGATCCACGCACGAGCGTCGTCAATCGCTATTTGCAATGCTGGGACATGCCGAATCTCTTCGTCGTCGGGTCGTGCGCGTTCCCGCAAAACGCCGGCTACAACCCGACCGGCACGGTGGGCGCGCTCGCGTACTGGGCCGCGAACGCGATCCGCACGCAATATCTCGACAAACCCGGCGCGCTCATTTCCGCATGATGCGCAAACGTTCGCTCGCCGTCGCGGCCGCGCTCGTCGCGGGCGGTTTCCTCGTCCTGACGCCGACGCTCTTCGCGCGCGAAAGCTCGCACGCCGAGCTCGAACGCGGGCGCTACCTGACGCAGGCAGGCGACTGTGCCGCGTGCCATACCGCCCAGGACGGTCAGCCCTTCGCCGGCGGGCGCGCCGTTCCAACGCCGTTCGGTACGATCTATTCGACGAACATCACGCCCGACGGTCCGACCGGCATCGGCAACTGGACGTCGGACGATTTCTATCGCGCGATGCACGAAGGCATCGCGCCCGGCGGCAAGAACCTTTACCCGGCGTTTCCGTACCCGTGGTACACGAAGCTCTCGCGCGCCGATGTCGACGCGATCCGCAGCTACCTCGCAACGCTCAAGCCTGTGCGCCAGCAGAACCGGCCTCCGGAGTTGCCCTGGCCGTTCAGCGTGCGCGAAGTGATGAAGGGCTGGAACGCTTTGTACTTCAAGCCCGGCACGTACCAGTCGAACCCGCAGAAATCCGCGCAATGGAATCTCGGCGCCTATCTCGTCGAAGGACTGGGACACTGCGGCGCGTGTCACAGCCCGAAGAATTTCGCTGGCACGCCGAACCAATCGAAAGCGTTCCAGGGCGGCTACGGGGAGCACTGGTACGCGACGAGCCTGGGCGGCGATCTGCACGATGGCCTCGGCGAATGGACGACCGACGACATCGTTTCCTATCTGAAGACGGGGGCGAATCGTCGCGCGGCCGCCTTCGGACCGATGGCCGAAGTCGTGCACGACTCGACGCAATACCTGAACGACGACGATCTGCGCGCGATCGCCGTGTATCTCAAGGCTCTGCCGCCGCACGAAAAAGCGCCCGCGAATGCGCCGAGCACGCAGAACGCGTCGAACGACGACAAGAAACGGATCGCGAGCGGCCGTGGCGTCTACATCGACGACTGTGCGGGTTGCCACATGGAGAACGGCGAAGGGATCGCCGGCGTCTTCCCACCGCTCAAGGGCAACAACGTGGTGCAATCGAAGGACCCTGAAACGGTCGTCCACATCATCCTGTCAGGCCAGAAAACCGCCGTGACGCACGAGAACCCGACCGGTCTCGCGATGCCGGCCTTCGACTGGAAGCTGAGCGACGATCAGATCGCCGACCTCGTCACGTATCTGCGCAGCGCATGGGGTAACACGGGCGGCGCGATCGACGCGAACAAGGTCGCCGACACGCGCAGGACGTTGATCGCTGCACGTACGAAGTAAGCAAGCAACTGCGACCTCAGCCAACGTATTTCTCGACGATGTCGGGCGGCCGGATGCGCGCCTGCTCGGGATCGCCGCCGGTCTCGCGAAGCGCCCGGCGCTGCCGCAGCAAATCCCAGCACTGGTCGAGCTCGACCTGGACGTGCGCGAGGCGATCGTGCTCGGCGGGTGCGAGCCCGGTTTGTCCGAGCAGCCGATGCTCCTCGGCGACGAGATCCTGAATGTGGGCCAGCACCTCGTGCTCCGACTGGCGTTCCGGCGTCGATTTGTCCATGATCGCGATCTCCCATGTTCGTGGATCGCGCATTCGACTTGGATCGGCCGCCGAAGATTCCCCGAGACGTCGCGGTTGCCTGGACTGAAGCGCAACCTTTCGCGTGAGGTCGGCATCGCTTCGCGCGTTGCTCACCGCGCGAGGGTTGCGCGCATTCGGTGACGGCTTCGTCAGCCTGATCCTGCCGCTGTACCTGCTCGACCTTGGCATGACGCCGTTCGACGTTGGCGTGATCGCCACGGCGACGCTGCTCGGCTCGGGCGTGCTGACGCTCGCCGTCGGCTATCGCGCGCATCGGTTTCACCTACGAACGATGCTCGTCGCTGCCGCGGCGCTGATGACGGCAACCGGTGTCGGCTTCGCGCTCGTGCGCGACTTCTGGCCGCTCTTCGCGATCGCCGTCATCGGTACGCTCAATCCGTCGAGCGGCGACGTCAGCGTGTTCCTGCCGCTCGAGCACGCGCTGGTGGCGAAGCTTGCACCGGAAGCACGGCGAACGTCGTGGTTCGCGCGGTATAGCCTCGTCGGCTCGCTCTGCGCGTCGGTCGGCGCGCTCGCCGCCGGCGTTCCGCATCTGGTCGCACATGCGAGCGGCTTGTCGCCTCACGTCGCGTTGCAGGCGATGTTCGGCGTCTACGCGCTTCTTGGCGTCGGGTCTGCCCTCGTGTATCGACGGCTGCCCACGAGCGAAGTGCAGACGCAGCAAACGACCGAACCGCTTCACGCGAGCCGCAAGATCGTCTACACGCTTGCGGCGCTCTTCAGCCTCGATGCGCTGGGCGGCGGCCTGATCGTGCAGTCGATGGTCGCGCTATGGCTCTTCGAGCGTTTTGCACTTTCGACCGCGACCGCGGGCGCGATCTTCTTCTGGACCGGCGTGCTGTCGGCGCTGTCGTATCTCGTCGCCGCGCGAATCGCGACACGCATCGGCCTCGTCTACACGATGGTGTTCACGCATCTGCCATCGAACGTGCTTCTGTTGCTCGTGCCGTTCGCGCCGAATCTCGCGACGAGCATCGCGCTTCTGCTGCTGCGAAGCGCGCTGTCGCAAATGGACGTGCCGACACGAAACTCGTTCGTGATGGCGGTCGTGCCCGCGGCGGAGCGTCCCGCGGCGGCGAGCGTGACGTCGGTGCCGCGAAGCCTCGCCGCGGCCGTCAGTCCGCTTGCCGCCGGTTATCTGCTTGGCGTGTCGGCCTTCGGCTGGCCGCTCGTTGTTGCAGGCGTCATCAAGATCGCTTACGACCTCGCGTTTCTCGCGATGTTTCGCGGCCATGTCGCACGACGTTGAGCGCCGCGTCTTGCGCTCATCGGCGCAATCGGCTACGCAGGAACGGCTACTCCTTGCGCTTCATCCAATCGTCGGGCTCACAACCCACCCGGGAGGTCTTCATGCGTACGCCTGCGAACATCGCCGGGCATCCGATTCACCCGATGCTCGTCACGATTCCGATCGGCTTGTGGGTTTTCTCGTTCATCTGCGACCTGTTCTTCGTTTTCGGCGGCGGCGCGCCCGCCTGGAGCACCGTCGCGCTGTACGACATGGCGGCCGGCATCATCGGTGCGCTCCTCGCCGCCATCTTCGGCTTCATCGATCTTTTGTCGTTGCCGCCTGCGCCGCGCAAGACGGCGCTCGTGCACATGTCGATCAACCTGGTGATCGTCGTGCTCTACATCATCAACTTCTGGCAGCGTCTGGGAACGCCGCAGAATCCCGACGGCTGGGTGTGGTTGTCGCTCGCTACGATCCTGATGCTGCTCGTTTCCGGCTGGCTCGGCGGACGAATGGTGTACGTGCTCGGCATTGCCGTGACGCCGGCGCCGATACCGCAGGATTCGTAAGGCGACTACGAGAGGACGTTGTCCGGCGACGGATCGCTCGCCGCATCGAGCTCGCGCATGTCCACTTCGTCGAGGGCGAGGCGCATCGCACCGACGAGTTCGCGAAGCTGATCCACCGAGGTTGCGCTTGCGATCGCCGCGGTGACGCCCGGTCGCGCCATCAGCCAGGCGAGCGCGACCTGCGCCGGTGTCGCGTGCACGCGCGAGGCGACGTTGTCGAGCGCATCAAGAATTGCCATGCCGCGCGGGTTCAGGTACTTCTTGACGATGCCCTCGCCACGCGCGCTCTTGGTCGCATCGGCCGCAGTGCGGTACTTGCCGGTGAGGAATCCTGCGGCGAGCGAAAAATACGTGATGACGCCCACGTCTTCGCGCAGGCAAAGCTCGCAAAGCGCTCCCTCGAATTCGTCGCGGGAATAAAGGTTATAGAGCGGTTGGAGTGTCTGGTAACGGGGAAGACCTTCGCGCGCGCTCACCTCGAGCGCCTGCGAAAGCCGCGCGGCGGAGAGGTTCGAGGCGCCGATCGCCTTGACCTTGCCCTGCTCGATCAGTCGCGCGTACGCGTCGAGCGTTTCGTCGAACGGCGTCGTCTCGTCGTCCCAGTGTGACTGGTAGAGGTCGATCGCATCGACGTGGAGTCGCGAAAGCGACTGCTCGGCGGCGCGAAGGATGTAGTCGCGGCGCAGGCACTTGCCCTGCCCCATGTCGGAACCGACCTTCGTCGCAATGACGACGTCGTCGTGGCGCCCGCGCCGTGCGATCCAGCGGCCGATCACCGTTTCCGATTCGCCGCCGGCGTGACCCGGCGCCCAACGCGAATAGGAATCGGCCGTGTCGATCAGGTTGCCGCCCGCGTCGACAAATGCGTCGAGAACGCGAAACGACGTTGCCTCGTCGGCCGTCCAGCCGAAAACGTTGCCGCCGAGGGCCAGCGGCGCGACGTCGAACCCCGTTCGGCCCAGCTTTTGTCGTTCCATGCGTAAGCGCTCCATCGGTGACAAACCGTAAGCCTACCGACTTCCAGCCGGCAGCGAAGGTTCAGCGCATCGCGACGCGCCTCGCCGCATAGAGCGCCGCGCCGGCGGCAAGCACCGCACAGGCAACGATGATCGCATTGCGCGGCAACATCACGGCGAGCAACGCGCACCCCGCGACGCCAATGATCGCCGTTGCCCGGGAGAAGCGCCGTTCATCTTCGCGCAATGTGAGCGCGGAAACGTTGGCGATCCCATAGTAGACCAGCACCGCAAACGAGCTCGCGCCGATTGCCGCTCGCACGTCGGTCGCGAGCACGACGGTGACGACGACGGCGGCCACGACGAGCTCAGCGCGGCCGGGAACGCGATATCGCGGGTGTACCGAGGCGAGCCGCTTCGGCAGATCATCGTTGCCCGCCATCGCGAATGCCGTCCGGCTGACGCCCGCGAGAAGCGACAGCAGCACGCCGAGCGACGCCACGGCCGCGCCGATGCGCACGACCGGCGCGAGCGTTGCGAAACGACCGCCAGAAACAACCCGCACGAGCGGCGCCGACGTCGATGCCAGCGACGATGCATCGACGGCGACGAGCGCCGTCGCGCATACGACCGCATAGACGACGAGCGTCAGCAAAAGCGCAAGCGGGATCGCGCGTGGAATCGTGCGCGCCGGATC
>DATFCW010000033.1:0-2032 GCA_035252665.1 Casimicrobiaceae bacterium
GTGACGCTGATGGTTCCGATCTGGAAGTTGCCGTCGCCGCCGAGATCGAACCGGCCCGAGCGCGAGCTGTCCGCGCAGCTGCACGCGGGAACCGACGCCGCGAGCGATAAAAATGCCACGGCAAAAATAATCTTGACTGCACGCATAAGCGTCCTCCAGTCGCGGAGGTTACGCTGTTTGAAAACTGCCTACAATAGTAGGCGTTGCCAAAATTGCGGGGCGTGATGCGATCGCATCATTTCATGATGCGGGTGCATCATTACGGGCAGGTGTGGCTCTGGCAGGCCTGGTACTCGGTGCCGCAGTTCGCCAACACGCAGTTCGGGCAGTTGCCCATGCCTTGATTGCACTCGGCGTCGCAGTGCTGCTGGATGCACGCGAACTGGTTGAGCAGCGGCGTCGACGCCGACGGGCACGACGCGACGAAGCACTTCTGATAGCAGTCGGGCACGTTCGCCATGCCCGCGCCGAACGTCGGCATCGAGCCGGCCGGGCACTGCTGCAAGCACGTCGTCGTCGCCGAGCAGGTCGCGCTGCCGGTGCCGAACGAGTCCATCGTCTGCATGCAGTATTCGAAGTTCTGATCGACCGCGGGATAGTAGAGCCCGGTGAACATGCACATCTCGTTGTCGGCGGCGCTCGGCCCCTGGAAATATTCGTTCGTACCCGGATTCTGATAATCGCAGTTCCAACGGATCGCGGTGCCCGCTTTGATCTGGATCGGTTGTCCCGTGTACGCCGCCGGGTGCTCCCAATCGGTCGACGTGTAGAACGGCTGCGCCGACGGCGCGGCGCCCGGCGGATCCATGTACGCCTCGTAGCCGTACCCGCGCGAGTGATAGTGCGGGAAGATGTTCACCAGCGTGATGTCGCTCGTGAGCGTGCAGCGCGCGCCCGCCTTCGCCGTCGTCGCCTGCGGCGGCACGTCGATGAACGGATCGTAGTAGAAGAGGTTGCCGGCCTTCGTCGGCACCGAGCTGCCGTCGGTGATCGTGCTCAGCCCGACGTCGACCTTCGCCATGATGTCGTTCGGCGTCGCGTTCAAGTAGTGCACTTGAAACAGCAGCACCTCTTGCGACGCCATCTGGAACGCGACGCCGCTCGGCATCTCGAACGATCCGTCCGGCACCTGCGAGCCGTACACGACGCCGCGCACGTGGCTCATGATCGTGCCGCCCTGACCTTCGTAGCAGTCTTGGATCTGATCGCCGCCCGCGGGGATCGTCGAGAGATCGGTGCGGAAGAGCAGCATGTGATGCGAGCCGGGCGTGTAGTGGTGCGCGGCCGCGACGACATAGGACATGCCCGCCGGCATCGTGACGAACTGGCAGCGGAACAGCTCCGCGCCCGCCGCCACGTCGACGTTCATCGTGAAGTGCACGTTGCCCGGAACTTCGGTCGTCGATTTCGTCGACGAGCACGCGGCGAACGCGAGCAGGAACCCGAGGCCGATCGTCTTTCGCATCATCGTCTCCTTCGTTCGCCGGCGCGGCGCGCGCCGAGCTCCACGTGATCGATCATCTTGCCCGCGACCTCGAGGTAATAACCGGCGGCGTCGTCGCCCGAGGCGAGCCGGCGCGCGAGCTCGGACAGCACCGCCGCGCGCACGCGCTCGGGCGCGGTGATCGCGTGACGCGCGCGCGGGTGATCGCCGACCAGCCGAAACCACCAGTTGACCTCGAACAGACAGATACGATTTTTCGTCGCGCGCGCCACCTCGCGCCAGAAGCGCTCCTCGAACGCGTGCAGCTCCGACTCGGGCGCGCCCGCCTGCGCGTACTCCAGCGCGATTGCCGCGAGCCGCTCACGATCGCTCTTCGACGCGTGGCGCTCGGCGAGGTAAAGCAGCACGTGCCCGTTCAGCGCCTGCCGCTCGGTGAAGTCGAGCACGTCCTTCGCCGTCGACGGGCCGAGCCGGTACGCGAGATCGATGACGCGCAGGTCGGCCGATTCGCGCGGGTCGAGCACCACCGTCGAGCCGCCCTGGCGCGCGTGCACCAGACCGAGCTCGGCGAGCCGGTGCACCGCCTCG
>DATFCW010000034.1:0-3739 GCA_035252665.1 Casimicrobiaceae bacterium
ACATCACGTCGAGCGCCGTCAAAGCGCCGATTGACGTGCTGGGACTGTCGAACGGTGCACGTTCCGGCCTGACCGGCTTCGTCGCCGGGCTTGCACGGAAGGTCGTGCGGCACAACGTCACGATCAACAATCTGCTCCCCGGCGCGTTCGCGACGGACCGACTGCGCGCGACGATGGAAGCGCGCGCGAAGGCAGCCGCCATTTCGTACGACGATGCGCGCGATGCGGCGATGAACGCCACGCCGGCGGGTCGCTTCGGCGCACCCAGCGAGTTCGGTGCGATCTGCGCGTTTCTTTGCAGCGTGCACGCGAGCTACATCGCGGGACAAAACATCCTTGCCGACGGCGGCGCTTATCCTGGAACTTTCTGATACCTGATACCTGTCCTCTGATACCTGGCAATGGTCGATCTCTACTATTGGACGACGCCGAACGGTCACAAGATCACGATGTACTTGGAGGAGACCGCTCTCGAGTACACGGTCAAGGCGATCAACATCTCGCGCGGCGAGCAGTTCGCGGCGGACTTCCTCGCGATTGCGCCCAACAACCGAATTCCCGCGATCGTCGATCACGCGCCCACTGTTGGCGGAGGTCCGTTATCGCTCTTCGAGTCCGGCGCGATCCTCCTTTATCTCGCCGAGAAGACCGGCAAGCTGATCCCCGCCGATCCGCGCACGCGCTGGCATTGCATCCAATGGCTGTTCTGGCAGATGGCGGGCTTGGGCCCGATGGCGGGGCAGAACCATCATTTCGGAAGCTATGCGATCGAGCCGATTCCCTACGCGATCGATCGCTACGTGAACGAGACGGCGCGCCTCTATGCCGTGCTCGACAAACAGTTGCGCGGGCGCGAGTTCATCGTCGGCGAATACACGATTGCCGACATCGCCTGCTATCCGTGGATACAACCCGAGCGGCAGCGGCAAAACATCGACGAGTTTCCCGATCTCAAGCGCTGGAAGGAGCGGATCGCGGCGCGTCCGGCAACGCAACGCGCTTACGCGCTCGCGAAGACGGTGAACGTGAAGCCCGCGATCAGCGACGAGGCGTCGCGAAAGATTCTGTTCGGACAGGGGAGGCACACGGTCAGGTAGGAGGACAATGGTCTGGTCGAGGACGTTTTCCAGCCAGGTTTTTGCAGGCCGAGTTTCACGTGTCTCCCGACCCTGCTTACCTCTCGTCCTCGTCGAACGCACGATCACCGTCCACAGACCGAACACCGGTTGCCCTGATCCCCGCGAAATCCTGCAGCGACCGATCGAGGAGGTGCGTCGGTGCGACGTTTCGCATCGCGTTGAAGATCGACTCAATGCGCCCGGGATAGCGCTTGTCCCATTCGCGCAGCATTTCGGCGACCTGCTTTCGCTGCAAATTCTCCTGCGAGCCGCACAGCGTGCACGGAATGATGGGAAAGGCCGACGCCTCGGCATAACGCGCAAGATCGCGTTCGCGCACGTACGCGAGCGGTCGGATGACGACGTGCATGCCATCGTCAGAGACGAGCTTCGGCGGCATCGTCTTCATCCTGCCGCCGTGGAAGAGGTTCAGGAAGAACGTCGCGAGGATGTCATCGCGATGATGGCCCAGCGCGATCTTCGTTGCGCCGATCTCGCGCGCGACGCGGTAAAGAACGCCGCGACGCAACCGCGAGCAAAGCGAGCACATCGTGCCGCCCTCGGGAATCACGCGCTTGACGACGCTGTACGTGTCCTGCTCGGCAATCACGAACTCGACGCCGCGGCGTTCGAGGTAGCGCGGCAGCACGTCGGCAGGAAAGCCGGGCTGCTTCTGATCGAGATTGACGGCGACGATCGAGAAGGGCTGCGGCGCGCGTTTGGCGAGCGACAACAGGACGTCGAGCAGGCCATGGCTGTCCTTGCCGCCAGAGAGGCACACCATCACGCGATCGTTCGTCTCGATCATCGCGTAATCGGCGATTGCCTGGCCGACGAGCCTGCGCAGGCGCTTTCGCAACTTCGCGAGCTCGAACTCCGCCTTGCGTGGGTCACGCCTTCGCGGCGTCGGCGGCGGTGGAACGAACGAGATGGCGGCTTCTTCCATCCGCCGATTTTACGGGCGAACCGTTTTTTGCAGTCAGTCGCGGGTAAACGCGATATCGACGGTCGTCGTACGGTTGCCGGCGCCGGGCTCGAAGCGCCATCGTGAAAGCGTCTCGCGCACCGCGCGATTGAAGGCGCGATGCGACGCCTCGACGATCGTCACGTCGGTGACGTTGCCCTTCGCATCAATGGTGAGCCGCGCCCTGACATCGCCGCGCGACAAGCCGACTGCGACCGCCTCGCGCGGAAATGCCGGCGATTCGCGCACGATCGGGACGAGCGCGACGGACGAGGGCGCTGCCGGATGCAGCACTCCGGCTGGCGGCACGAGGCTCGCGACTTGCACGCTCTGCTGCGCAGCTTGCGGAGACGTGGAAGATCGCGCCGCGCTCGGCGGCATCGATTCCGGTATCGACGCAGAACCGGGCATGGGCGCAGGGCTGGGCATCGGCGCGAGCTCGACCGACGGCGTACGACGCTCGACCGGCAGGACGGGCGAAAGCTTCTCGCCGGCAATTGGCGGCGCGGTGCGCGGCTCCGCTTCGCGCGCCGGCTTCGCCGCACCGCTGCTCGCGCGAACATCGGCAGGCCTCATCGCTGCGCGCGCGTCCTTTGATGCATCGCGAGGCCGTTCGGGATCGCCCTTGAGCACGCGCGTGGCGATCGGGGCGACATCGAGATCCGTTGGCTGCGTCGTAGCACTCGCGTCCTTCGCGGACTGCGACGCGCGTGCGCGCGCTTGGCCTCCGAGCGTCGGCGCCGACGACGATTGCCATACGGTCCACGCGATCATGACGATGGCGGCGGGAATCAGCATCCATGCGATTCGCCGGCCACGCGACATGCCGATGCGCGCGACATGTCGCGGCGCCGCTTCTTCGCGTGCAGTCTTCGGTTCGCCAGCGAGCGAATCGTTGACCGCGACGTGCTCGGCTTGCGTCGCGTCGTTTGCCGCGTGATCGCAGACCACGAGGCCGAGATCGACCAGGCGCGAGACGTCCCGCTCGAGCTTTTCCGCCGCAGCAGGATGCCGCAGCGCGAGCTCGTCCAGCGTGCACGAAGTGTCGAGCAGCGTCAGAAAGCGGCGCTGCGTGAGGGAGAGCCCGTGCGCCGGAACGGCGAGCTCCGCCGAGCCGGCTTCCGTCCGGGCGACGACAGTCGACGAACGCACCGTTTCGATCGTCCGTTGAAATGAGGGTGGTTGCGACGAGCGCGCCTCGCGGCGCTCCCGTGCCGCGCGGATCGTTGGCGGCGCGCGTCGGCGCAACCGGACGGACTCGTGCAACAGGAATGCCAATGTCATGCACGCGCCGACGAACGCGGCACGCTGACTGGGGTCCCGAAGCCGGGCCTTGAAGCGAACGGCCGTCGCCGGGACGGCCCCTAGGTCAGAGACGAACGACTTTCGAGTCGCGTTTCAGGCGGCCAGGCAAATGGTGACGAAAGTCGTCTTTGGCCGCATGATGGTTCGCTTACTTCTTTGCAGCTTCCTTCGCGGCTTCGTTCGCCTTCATCGCCGCGTCGCCGGCCTTTTGCGCGGCTTCCTTGCTCGCATCGGCAGCCCGTGTGGCCGCGTCGGCCGCCTTGGCGCCGGCGTCCTTCGCAGCGTCGGCTGCCTGCGCAGCTGCTTCCTTCGTCGCGTCGGCCGCGCTCTTGGTCGCTTCCGCCGCATTCTT
>DATFCW010000035.1:0-4977 GCA_035252665.1 Casimicrobiaceae bacterium
ACGCTCGTATGCGGGACCGAGTAGCGAAGGAATTGCGATTGCACGAAGTCGAGGAACGCCTCGTCGCCGATCGATGCGCCGGAGACGTTGATCGCGAAGACGCCGCTCGGGGGCGGGTCCGACTCCAGCAGGCGCTCGAGGATCGCAAACGCCGATGCGATGACCCAGCGGTCGATCGCGGGCATCAGGTGATAGCGTTCGGCGGCCGGGATGAACGACGTCGGCGGGACGAGCTCGCCGGCGTCGTCGCGCAGCCGCAGCAGCAACTCGGTATACGGCGACGCGTCGTCTTCGCCGCGCGTGTCGCGAACGGGCTGCGCGTGCAGCAGGAAGCGGTCCTCGGCGAGCGCGCGGTGGATCCGGTTCACCCATTCCATCTCGCCCTTGCGCAGCGTCACCTCGTCGCTTTCGGGGCTGTAAACCTGCACGCGGTTTCGTCCCTTGTCCTTCGCCATGTAGCATGCGGCGTCGGCCGCCGACAGCACGCCGGCGAGCGTTTGCGGACCGTGCGGGACGTTGACGACACCGATGCTCGCGCCGATCTTGAACGAGCGCTGGTTCCACTGGAAATGGAAATCGCCGATCGCCGTGCGAAGTCCGTCGGCAATCGTGAACGCGGGCTCGGGACCGCAGTGCTCGAGCAGCACGCCGAATTCGTCGCCGCCCAAGCGCGCGAGCGTGTCGCCTTCGCGTAACCGCGGGCGCAGCACCGCGCTCACCTGGCGCAGCAACTCGTCGCCGGCGGCGTGGCCGCAGGTGTCATTCACGACCTTGAATTCGTCGAGATCGAGGTAGAGCACCGCGTGCTGGCCCGCCTCGTATTGACGTTCGACGAGCACCGCGTTCACGCGCCGCTCGAACTCGCGGCGGTTCAAAAGCCCGGTCAACGCATCGTGACTCGCGAGATGCGCAAGCCGCGTCGCGTATTGACGTTCGCGGCTCATGTCGCGGAACACGAGCACGACGCCGTCGACGTCTCGCGCATTGTCGCGGATAGGCGCCGCCGCGTAATCGACGGCGATCGGCGCGTCGTGGCGCCTTCGCAGCACGACGTTGCCCTCCGAATGGATCGTCGCGCCGTCGCGGAATGCCTGCGCGACAGGATTGGGCACGGCGACGCCCGTCACGTCATCCTGCACCGTGAACACATCCGCGAGCGGCACGCCGCGCGCCTCGTCGATGCCAAAGCCGGTCAGCCGCTCGGCAACCGCATTCATGTATTCGACGCTGCCCGACGTGTCGATCGTGATGACGGCATCGGCGATCGACGCGAGCGTCACCTGCGCGCGCTCCTTCTGCGCCTGCGTTTCGGCTTCGGCACGCTTGCGATCGGAGATGTCGGCGAGGGAGCCCGCCATGCGCTCGGGCGTGCCGCGCGCGCCTCGGACCGAGCGGGCGCGCATGCGAAACCAGCGGTATCCCCCGTCGTTCATGCGCAGCCTGCATTCGAGCTCGAACGGCTCGGCATCGCGCAAATGCCCCTTGATGCAGGCAAGCGCCGCGCGCCGATCGGCGCGATGGATTCGCAACAGAAACGACGCCGCGGTCTCGCGTAGCGTGGCGGGCGCGTAGCCGAGCAGCTCTTCGAGCCGAGGCGACAGGTAAACCTCGGGATACGCGAGGCACCAGTCGAAGATGCCGTCGTTCGTGCCGCTGATCGCGTGGTCGTAGCGCTGCTGGCTTTCGCGCAACGCGTGGTGGAACGCGTCTTCGCGACGAATCAATCCACGTGTACGAATCACGGCCGCCGCGACGAGCGCGAGCGCGACGACCAGCGTTGCGCCCATGAGCACGAGCTCGACGCGCCGCGCCGCCTTCGCGAACGTGGCGAAGAACGCACGCTCGAGCGACGTCGACTCGCGATCGAGCGCGCGAACCTCCACGAGCAGCGGAACGAGATCCGCCGCGTTGCCGCGGCCGCGCGCGACGATTGCGTGCATCGCCTTCGCGCGCGCATCGATCTCGTCGTGCAGCACGTCGGTGTCGCTCCAAATCCGCACCGCTTCCATCATGAACGGCATGCGCCGGAAGCGCCGGTAGAGATCGATCATGCTGTCGATGTCTTGGGGCTGGCTTCGCGCGGCGAGCAGGTTCGCACGCACGGTCGCGTAATCGGCGAATGGCTTGTCGAGCTCGATGCGTGCCTTGCGCGCGGCCGCGAGCACCGATGATTCTTCGACGTAACGATCGAAGTTGTCCTCGTTTCGCGTCTGGGCGTATTGCGCCAGCGCCTGCACGGACGCCTTCTGCGCATTCGACCAGAGGCTCTCGGCCACGATGTACGCGCGCACGCCGCGCAACACGCCGAGGCTTGCAACGCCGAGGCCGAGCAGCAGCACGACGATCGCAACGAACGGCCAGATGAGCCGCAGCAGGCGAGCGCGCCCCGAGTCGCGGTTTGTCGTGGTGAAGTTGTGCATCACATGCGGGACATGGCGCGTGCAACGCGCACGCGGCTACCCGGCAAAGCAAGCGACACGCCAATCGCATTCGATGTAGACATCGGCCGGCCCGTGAATTGCTTGGGGGTCAGAGACGAGACTTGCGACGAGGACGGACGTCATTGCGCGACCTGTTGGCGAGTCTCGTGTCTGACCCCAGAATGGTTTCGTCTCTGACCCCACATTAGTTTGAATTCGAGATACACGATGATGCAGTGCCGGATGTGCAGCCAGCGCCTTACGCGTCCCGGCAAGCTGTGCCGCGAATGCGAGCACGAGCTCGACCGCGCGCGTTACTCCGGAATGTCGATCGACGCGCTCGTCGCGCAATCCGGCGGCGGAGAGGCGTCGCGCCTGGCCGAACCCGGCTGGCTTTCCCGCGTTCGCTCGCCGGCGAACATCGTCGCCATCGCGTTCGCGATCGGTGTCGGCAGCGCGGGCCTCGTGCATGTCGTTGGAACACAGCTGCCGAGCGCGCCGGTGCATTCCGTCATGCCCGACGTCGACGAGCCGACACCGGTTCGCGGCATCGCGTTCGAGGCGGCGGCGCCATCACCGGCAACTCGCGTCGCGCCGCAACGGCACAAGACGACCATCGTCCATGCGCCGATCACCGCGCCCGAGCCGATCACGGCCGTCGCTGCACCACACGGCCCCGAGACGACGATCGCATTCCATGCGACGGGCACGCGCGTGGCGAGCGTTTCGTCACAAGGCGCTGCGCTCGACATGGCGCTCGCGCATTGCAGCGAGGAGCGCTTCTTCGCACGACCCGGCTGTCAGCAGCGTGCACGCGCCCGTTATTGCGTAGGCGACGCTTCGGATCTCGCGCAGTGCGCGCGCCCCGCGCGCGACTACGGCGAGTAGCCAAAGAGCATCAAGCCGCGTTCACCCATCCGTTGACGGTGAAGCGTGCGTCGGCGAACGCGCGCGACGGTATGTCGACGCGCATCACCTCGTGCATTGCACCGGCCCAGAAGAAGACGATGCGGTTATGGAGCGGCTCGATCGAGTGAAACGTCTCGCCTCGCGCGAGCTTGCCGTTGCGTACGATGTCGTCGTACACGCGTAGCTGTCCGCCCGTGAAGGCTTTCGGCGCGCGGTTGAAGTAGTAGACGTAGGTCAGGTGACGCTTTCGCACCTGGTCGTTACCCGCGTCGTTGTGCACGCCGAAGAAGCTCCCGTCCACGCTCGCCGTCACCTGCGCCTCGACGATGCCGATGGGGACGGGCGGCAGGCGCAATGCGCCAAGCGCCTGCGGGATTGCCTGGCGCACGCGCGCAACGACCGGTTCAACGAGGTCGGCCGGCGGATTCAGCACCAGCGATTGGCGGTAGTCGCTACGCCGGTCGTTTGTCGCCGACGGCGCGAATTGCGCCTCGCTCGCGAGCACGCGCTCGAGCAGCGCGCGCCAAGCGGGTTCGGGCAGGAAGTTCTCGATCACCGCGACCGCGTGGCGGATGACGCGGGGGACGGGCGTGGCGCTCGATTGCAAGGCGAAAGGCAAGGGCTCGGTCGACGCGTGGCATTCTATTCCAGCGGGTTGCCCCATCGGCCCGATGCCCCCATCTCACGTCGAAGGGCGCCTTTCGCGCCCGTTTTCCGAAAGATCCGATGCCTCCCGCCACTACCGCGCTGATCGTCGCCAATGTCGCGGTGTTCCTGCTGCAAAACCTGGCCCCGCAGACCTTCATCGCCTGGTTCGCGTTGTGGCCGTTTGCGACATCGAGCATGCATGCAGGCGTGTCGTTCGAGCCATGGCAGCTCGTCACGTACGCGTTCCTGCACGGGAGCATCCTGCACCTCGCCTTCAACATGTTCGCGCTCTACATGTTCGGAAGCGCGATCGAGCAGGTGTTCGGCGCCCGTCGCTACGCCATCTTCTACTTCGTCTGCGTCGTTTCGGCGGCGATCACGCAACTGATCGTCGCGATGCTGTCGGGTGCGATCTACCCGACCATCGGCGCGTCGGGCGGGGTCTTCGGCCTGCTGCTCGCATACGCGATCTACTTCCCGCGCAACCGCGTCATGCTGCTGTTCCCGCCGATTCCGATGCCAGCGCGCGTGTTCGTCCTCGTCTATGCGGCGATCGAGCTATTGCTCGGCGTTTCCGGCTCGCAGCCGGGGGTTGCGCACTTCGCCCACCTCGGTGGAATGATCGGCGGCTATCTGTTGTTGCGTTTCTACCGGGGCGGCATACGACGTTCGTCGCGTTGACAGTGCACGCGCGACGCGTGCAAAGTGTCGACGGCGTTGACACTGCGACAACGCGGTGTTGGCCGACACGATACGGCGCAAGAGCGGCGCACGAGCGCGATCGCGATATGGCAGAAATCTTGCAACGCGTTCGGCGTTTGTCGATCCGGCGAAAGCGGGCCGCTGCCGCTTTCCTGCCCAGCCGCATCGCGCATGGAGGTGCGCATGAAATCGATCCTCGACCCCACGTTCCGCTATACATCCAGCGCCAATACCGACCTGCGCAAGACCTTTGCGCGCATTCGCCGCGAAACGCGGCGCCAGACGCAGTCCACCGCGA
>DATFCW010000036.1:0-5356 GCA_035252665.1 Casimicrobiaceae bacterium
CCCCCCACGCTCGCGGCCGATTGGATTCGGCGCGCGCTTCGCTGCCCCCCGCGGGGGCGAAATTCGCCGCTCGGGGCGGTCCGTTGCCGCTCATCACGAATGCTTTCGGCAACGAGACAGTTCAGTTCACCGACTTGCTGCCAATGTACTTGTCGAGGAACGTTTCCATCGCCTCGTAGAACGCGAACTGGTTTTCCTCGTTGTGAAAGCCGTGACCCTCGTCGTCCTTGACGATGTAGGGCACGTCGATGCCGCGTGCTTTGAGCGCCTTCACCATCTGATCGGATTCGTCCTTGTTGACGCGTGGATCGTTCGCGCCCTGCGCGATCAGAAGCGGCACCTTGATGCGGTCGGCGTTCAGCGCCGGAGAAGCGGCCGTCATCCGTTCCTTGTCCTTTTCCGGGTCGCCCACCATCTCGTGCATCATGCCGAGAAACGGCTTCCAGTACGGCGGGATCGTCTTCATGAACGTGAAGAGATTGGACACGCCGACGTAGTCGACGCCGCATGCGTAAAGATCCGGCGTCTTGACGAGGCCCTCGAGCGTTGCGTAGCCGCCATAGCTTCCGCCGTAGATGCAGATCCGCTTCGGATCGGCGATCCCTTCCTTGATCAGCCATTGCACGCCGTCGGTGATGTCGTCCTGCATCTTGAAGCCCCACTCCTTGAACGACGCCTCCCAGAACTTGCGTCCGTAACCCGTCGAGCCGCGATAGTTCACCTGCAGGACCGCGTAGCCGCGGCTTGCGAGGAATTGCACTTCAGGATTGAAGCCCCATCCGTCGCGAAACCACGGACCGCCGTGCGGATTGACGATCACCGGCAGGTTCTTCGGCGTGGCGCCGTGCGGCACGGTGAGATATCCGTGGATCGCCAAGCCGTCGCGCGACTTGTACTCGATTGGCTTCACCGCGGCCATCTTCGCCTCCGGCAGCCACGGCGCCACATCGCCAAGCTTCGTCAGCCGGTCGTGCTTGCGATCGTAAAGATAGCGCGTTCCCTGCGTGCGATCGTTGGTCGCCGCGACGATCAGCCCCGACTCGTCGTCGGTCGTCGATTGCACGATCACTTCGTAGCCTGGAACCTTTGCTTCCAATCGCTCGAAAAGCTCCTTGGCGTCCGGGTCGAGATAGTGGCGCTCGTTCTTCCATGTCTGGTAATTCGCGTAGGCAAGACGCTTGCGCGCCTTCGACCAGACGACGCCCGCGACGTCGACATCGTCGCGCGCGTAAATCATCTCCTCTTCCTTCGCTGTCGCGGGATCGACGAGCACGATCGCCACCTTGTCGCGACCGAGGTTGGACGCGACATAGAGTTTGCGATTGTCGGCGGTGAAAACCTGCGGGACGAACTGATCGCGGAACGTCGTCTTCAACACCGGCTTGAACGGACCCGAGTCGTCGCCGCGATACAGATAGGTCTGCTCGACGCCATCGGTCTCGATCGCGTAACGAAGCTTGCCCGCGTGATCGGCGCCCCACGTCGTGATGTTGCCGGGGTTCTGCGCGATCTCGGTCAATTGCCCGCTCGAGAGATCGAGCTCGTAGACGTCGAACACCTCCTTCACGCGCTTGTTGAGGCCGATCAGCATACGATCGGGGAATTCGATCAGCGGATCGATGATCTGCGCCTTGACACCGGGATAGGGCGTGACGTCCTTCGGCGCGCCGCCATGCCGATCGACGACGACGACATGGTCGTTCTCGTCGCCGCCGAAGTCCTTCGTATAGACGACGCGATCGGCCCCCTTCCAGAAGTAGTCGGGAATGTCGCGATCCTTTTCGGCGGTGATGCGCACCGGCTCGGCGTTGCCGCCCACCGGCTGCACGTAAATGTTCATCCGCCGCTCCCACGGCTGCATGAACGACAGCGTCTTGCCATCACCCGAGATCCGAAAGTACGCGCGATCGGGATTGCGGAAGAAGTCGCGCATTGGAATCGTTCCCGATGGCTGCGCGGGCGCCGGCGCCGTGATGCCGAGCGACAGGATGAGGCTCGCGAAAGGGAAAAAGCGCTTCATGTCGTTCTTCCTTGAATTGGAATTTCCAGAGAAAAGTGGCTACAGCAACAGCGCGAGCCGCTCCTCGCCGAGCGGCCGAAAGCCGCGCGCCGCATAAAAGCGCCATGCGCCGTCGTTGTCGCGATGGCACGCCGTGTCGATGCGCCCGATGCCGTCGGTTGCAAGGCGCGCGGCCAGCGCGTCGAGCATCGCGGTGCCAATGCCCCGTCCATGGTATCGCGGGTTAACGGTGACGTCGTCGAGCTTGGCGACGAGCATTCCGCGCGACGTCGAGATCGCATAGCACACGACGCATGCAGCCACGACCTCGCCGTCGACCCGCGCAAGCCACACGAAGCCGATCTCGGGTCGTGCGAGGAACAGCGCAAGCGCGCGATCGAGCGCTTCCGCACCGCCGTCGCCATAGCGCGCGGCCGATTCGCGGTAGTGCGGATCCCCTTCGAGAAACGTCGAGAGAAGCTGCTTCGCCTGCGCTAGCGCATTCGGCGTCATCCGCTCGCAGACGACATCCGTGCGCACATCACGCGGAGCGTTCATGCGACTTCCAGGCGCTCGAGCGCGGCGCGGATGCGCGCTGGGATCGCGACCGGCCGACGCGTGCTGCGATCGACCCATACGTGGACGAAGCGCCCGGTGGCAGCCGCCTCGCGATCGTCGCCGCGGAAGATGCCGATCTCGTAACGAACGGACGATCGGCCGATCGCAGCGACGCGCAATCCCGCATGCACGGCATCGGGGAAAGCGATTGGCGTGTGAAAGCGGCACGCCGTTTCGACGACAACACCGATTTGCGGACTGTCGCGAATATCGAGCCCCGAACGAACCAGGTGCGCGTTCACGATCGTATCGAAGTACGCGTAATAGACAATGTTGTTCACATGGCCGTAGACGTCGTTGTCGATCCAGCGGGTCGGGATTGCGAGAAACGAGCGATATGCGTCTCGAAGCATCGGCGCAAGCGGTTCGCGATCCGCCGGCGCGCTCATCCTGCCGCGACCGCTTCGCGATGCGTGTCGCGACCCACGGGCACGCGATCATCGGCAGGACGCGCGATGTCGTCGATCAGCTCGATCCAGTGCCGTACCGGGACGCGCGTGCCCGATTGCAGATGCGTCATGCAACCGATGTTGGCCGTGGCAATCACGTCCGGCCTGTTCGCCTCGAGCGCGCGCAGCTTGTTTGTCCGAAGGCGCTGCGCGAGGTCCGGTTGAAGGATCGAATACGTGCCCGCGGAACCGCAGCATAAATGCGCATCGGCAACAGGCATCGCGTCAAAGCCCGCATCAGCCAGCAACCGTTCGATCTCGCCGCGAATCTGCATGCCGTGCTGGAGCGTGCACGGCGGATGGAATGCCACGCGAACGTTGCTCCGAGTGCGGTCGAGTTGGGGAGCGAGCGCTTCCCATGAGGCGGCGACGAGCTCGACCGGGTCGCGCGCAAGGGCGGCGATGCGTTTCGCGCGTGATGCATATACGGGATCGTCGGCGAGCAGATGATCGTATTCGCGCACCATGACGCCGCAGCCGCTCGCGGTCACGACGATCGCCTCGGCGCCGTGCTCGATGTGCGGCCACCATGCATCGATGTTGCGACGTGCGAGCGCACGCGCTTCGTCGTGTTCGGACAGATGATAGGAAAGCGCGCCGCAACAGCCGCCGCCTTGGACAGCGAGCGCCGAAATGCCGACGCGATCCAGCACGCGCGCCGTCGCCGCGTCGATGCTCGGGGCAAGCGCGGGTTGTACGCAGCCCTGCGCCACGAGCACGCGACGGGCATGTCGCGCGGGCGGCCATTTTCCAGCGTCGCGCACCTCGGGTATCGACGAAGCAAGCCTGCTCGGCAAGAACGCTTTCGCCGCGCGTCCCAACGCCAATGCCGCGCCGAAGAGCGGACGCGACAGCAGCCCCCGTCGAAGCGCGTTGCGACGTGCGGCGTCCATCGGGGAACGCTCGACACGCTCGTCGACGAACTTGCGTCCGATGTCGACGAGCCGGCCGTAGCGAACGCCGGACGGGCACGTCGTCTCACAGCTTCGACACGTTAGGCAGCGGTCGAGATGAAGCTGCGTCTTCGCCGTCACCTGCGCGCCTTCGAGCGCCTGCTTGATCAGGTAGATGCGCCCGCGCGGCCCGTCGAGCTCGTCGCCCAAAAGCTGATACGTCGGACAGGTGGCCGTGCAAAAGCCGCAGTGCACGCATGCGCGAAGGATGGCGTCGGCTTCCCTGCCTTCCGATGTGGCGGCGAACGCCGGCAGCAGTCGTGTCTCCATGGAGTTATAGCGCCGCGTACATCCGGCCGGGATTCAGTATCCGATGCGGATCGAACACCTGCTTCAGGCGATCGTGCAAGGCAAGCATCGGCGCGGACAGCGGCTGAAAGCTTCCGATCGATTTGTCAGGACCGCGAAAAAGCGTTGCGTGCCCTCCATGCTCCGCGGCGCATGCACGTATCGCTTGCGCGTCGATCGCGTTTCGACACACTAGCCAGCGCAATGCACCGCCCCATTCGACCAGTGTGTCGCCTGCCCATTCGATCCACGGGGTAGTCGAGCGCACCGAGAGGCGCCAAAGCGTTGCATCGCCGTCGCGCGCGGGCGCGAAGAAATCGAGCGTCTGATCGCGAAGCGCGGGCCAGAACGAGGCACCGTCGATCTCCTCGCCGCCGATGATCGTTTCCGCCTCCGCGATGGCGGCGCCTCCGCCTGACAATCGCACGGTCAGGCGATTGCCATGATGGCATGTCGCGGAGATCGGCAACGGCTTTCGCCCCCATTCGTTCATCAGCGAAAGCGCGCGGGTCGCATCGCAGTCAATAGCGCGTGTCGTTTCGATCTTGGGCCGCGGCAGACACTTGAGCGAGATTTCGGTCAGCACGCCGAGCGTGCCGAGCGCGCCGGTCATGAGTCGCGACGCGTCGAAACCGGCGACGTTCTTGATCACCTGTCCACCGAACGCGAGCTGCGTCCCGGTCCCGTCGATCACGCGCGTGCCGAGCACGAAATCGCGTGCGGCGCCGGCATGCGGGCGGCGCGGTCCGGAGAGACCAGCGGCGATGACTCCACCGAGCGTGGTTTTTTCGCCATGATGTGGCGGCTCGAACGCGAGCATCTGCGCGTGATTCGCAAGCGCCTGCTCGATCTCGCCAAGCGGCGTGCCGGCGCGCGCCGTCAGGACGAGCTCGCCCGGCGCGTACGAGACGATGCCGCGCACATCGCGAACGTCGAGCGCATCGCCGACGAGCGCGTCGCCGTAGAAATCCTTCGTTCCGCCGCCATGAATGCGAACGGGTGCCCGCTGCGATACAGCGGTGCGGATGCGGTCCTGCAGTCGTTCGACG
>DATFCW010000037.1:0-31510 GCA_035252665.1 Casimicrobiaceae bacterium
TCTGACCGTGCGGATCAACGGCATTGGCCTGGGTACGATTTTCCGCTTCGCACCCGGTAGGGTGCGAAGCGCTTGCCATCATCGACGGCACAGCGAGGATCGTCGTCGCGACCGATGGCGTGACCATCGCGGGCAATTTCATCGGCGTCGACGACGCTGATTCAGTCGGTGACAAGCGCTGCACCGGGTGCGGTGGAGGAGATTCCGACGCTGAGCGGTTGGGGCCTGGTGCTCACTGTGCTCGCATTGCTCGCGGCCGCAGCGCTGCTGTCCCAACGCCGGTCGATGAAGCGCAGCGTTTGACCCGTGGAGCGGCCCGCGTCCAGCGGGCCGCGCGCACGTTGTTCATTGCAACGCTGCCTACGCGGGCGAAGCGCCGCTTTTTCGCGCTATCTCCCGCTCGCGCAGCACCTTCCGCTGCACCTTGCCGGTCGTCGTCATCGGCAGCGCCTCGATGAACTCGATCTCCTTCGGATACTCGTAAGGCGCGAGATGCGCGCGCACGTGCTGCGCGAGATCGGCTTCGAGCGAAGGCGAGGGCGCATATCCCGCGGCGAGCACGACAAACGCCTTCACGACGTTGCCGCGCGTCTCGTCAGGCGACGGCACCACGGCGGCATTCGCGACCGCGGGATGGCGAACGAGACAATTCTCGATTTCGGATGGACCAATTCGATAGCCGGCGGCCTTGAACATGTCGTCGGCGCGGCCGCGATACCAGAGGTAGCCATCGTCGTCGCTGACCGCGACATCACCGGTGCGGCACCAGTCGCCGCTGTACTTTTTTCGCGTCGCATCGGCGTTGCCGAAGTACTCGAGGAAGAACACCGGATCGGGCGTGCCGTCGGGCGCGATGCGATGAACGGCGACATCGCCCGGCTCGCCGCGCGGCACTTCGTTGCCATCGTCGTCGATCAGCGCGATTCGATGACCCGGATACGGCCGGCCCATCGAGCCCGGCTTCGCGGGCCATAGCGTGTGCGAGTTGCCCACGATGTAGTTCATCTCGGTCTGTCCGAACATCTCGTTGATCGTCACGCCGAGCGCATCGCGCGCCCACTCGAACACCGCGGTGCCGACCGCCTCGCCCGCGCTCATGATGCTGCGCAGATTCACGTCGAAGACGTCGCGCGGACGCGGATACGCCTTCATCATCATCTTGAGCGCGGTCGGAAACAGGAACGTGTTTCTGATCTGATAGCGCTCGATCAGCCGAAACGCGCGATCGGCATCGAAGCGGCCGCGATAACCGACAATCGGCTGACCGAAATAGAACGCCGGCAGAAGCGCGTCCATGAGCCCGCCAGTCCACGCCCAATCTGCCGGCGACCAGAAGAGATCGCCCAGTTGCGGATAGCCGTCGTGCGAATGCGTGAAGCCCGGCAGATTGCCGATCAGGCAGCGATGGGGCATCAGCGCGCCCTTCGGCGGCCCGGTCGTTCCGCTGGTATAGATCAATACCGCGGGGTCGTCGGCCCGCGTCTTCGCCGGAGTGAAATGTCGTGACTCACCTTCCACAAATTCGTGCCACGACGCGACACCCGGTCCTTCCGCACCGGCGACACCGACGGTATGCGCGAGCTTTGCGCATCGTTCGCGAATCGGCGCGAGATTCGGCAGCGACCGCGGATCGACGAACGCTGCCTTTGCTTCGCTGTTGACCAGCCGATACTCGAGCGCCTCGGGCCCGAACAGGAACGACAAGGGCACGGCGATCGCGCCGAGCTGATACACCGCCATATGCGCGATCGCCGTTTCCGGCCGCTGCGGCAGAATCAGCGCAACCTTGTCGCCACGACCAATGCCGCGCGCGGACAGCGCATTCGACAGGCGATTCGCTGCCTGCGCGAGATCGTGGAAGGTGTAAGCCGTGCGCTCGCCACTTTCGTCTTCCCAGTAAAGCGCGAATCGCGCGCGGTCATGCGCCCAGCGCGCGCAGCACGCATGCGCGATGTTGAAATCCGGCGGGACGTTCCAGCGGTGCGCGGCGTGGATTTCGGCGTAGCGATCGGGCGGCGCCATCGCCCGAGTATAGCGATCAGCGAACCGATCGGCTCGTCGTCGACATCCCGGTGACCGTCGTCGGTCCCGCGGTGGCGGGCGCCACGATCCGCGTGGAGCCTTCGAGCGGCTCGATCGCAGTCCACACCCAGTCGGGCTGCTGCTCGATCAACCGTCCGAAGCGAATCCGGTATTGGGCCTTGTCGGTCGACACCTGATAGCGCTTAGCGGCCTGATATTCGACCGCGGGAACGATGAGCGATTGGACCATCGGCTCGCCGTCGCGCGCGCGAAGCGACAGCAGCAATGCGCCGAAGCGGCGTCCGTTGATCGTCGTCCCCTCGCCATCGATCGAGTATTCCTCGGCCGATCGTTTCCGTTGCTCGTTGACGTCGACGGCGCCGATCGTATCGGCGATGATCGCGAGGCCGATTTCGGCGCGATCGGCCGACGTGCGCTTCATCCTGCGAATGATGCCGAGCGTCCAGCGCGGCTGGCCGTGCGGATGAATCGCGACCAGCGTGCCGAGCGTGACCGCATTCGCCACCTGGATCGGCGCGATCAGCTTGAATCCCGTCTGCGATACGTCCTTCGCTTCCCACGGACCGCCTGGCGCGGCATGCGCGCCGATGCGCCGTCGCGCGATCTCCCGCCGTCGCGTCGGCTCGTCGCGAATGCGGCCGAACACCGCGAGGTCCATCGTGCTATCGAAGCTCTCCCCGGTCGAATCGACGATTTCCAGCGGCTGGCGCGCCTCTTCCCTGAAGTAGCTCGCGATCTTCTGGAAGCCGACGATCGCGTCGACGTTGCCGCTCGTCGCGATGCGCTCGCCGCGACGCGCGAACGGCTTGAATTCGGGATCGACCTGCGCCGCGAGCTTGGTGAAGAGCGTCAACTGCTCGCTTCGTCGCGGGGTGCGGCTCGACAGCGGCTCGGCCTTGATCTTCTGCTCGAGCGTGACGACGTGCTGCATCATCACCGCGTGCAGTGGCCTCGTGTCGAGGAACAGCACGCGGCTTTCCAGAGGGCCCGGCTTGCGGCGCCGAAGGCCTTCGCGTCCGCCAAGATCGACGAAGAACGTATGCGAAGCGGACGGCTCGAGCGTCAGGCGAAGCGGCGCGCACCAGTCGTCGAGCTCGCTCCAGATGAACTCGACCTGGCGCGCCGTCAGGCTGCCCGCACTCATCACCTGCAGCACGAGCGCACGCAGGTATTCGTGCTCGATCGTCGTGGTGCTCGCATCGCCCAGCACGATGACCCGGCGCTCGAATCGACTCGAGCAGGCGAGCGTCATCAGCGCATGGAGCTCGGCCCACTTCGCCGGGATCCACTGCTCGTAGCGGAAAAGGCGCACCCGCGCGTCGAGCGCGAGATGGACGACCTGCCGACAGACGAGCTCGGGCAGAAGGTCCTGCCAGCGCGCGCTTTGCGGCCGCTCGTCAATCTCCTTCGCGAATGACTGGTAAGTCGAAAGAAATGCTTGCGTCAGCGAGAAGAGCGCCGTCCAGAGCTGGTTCTCGATGCGCGAGCTGCGGTTCGCGTGCTCGACGTATTGCGCGACGAGCGCGCGGCGCTGCGCAACCGTTTGCGCGTCGACGTGAAACACGGCGCGCAGCCGATTGGGCGTTCGCGTCATCATCGGGCCCGCGACGCGCTCCAGCTCGACGACGACATCCGAATGCACGGCGAGCGAATCCGTGCCGGGCAGCGTCGCGAGCCAGCGCGACGCCGACTTCACGTCGGACAATGGATCCTTGTTGGACCGGCCAAAACCGAACATCGTGCGTCGTGGAGCGTCAGGTAAAGCGGTGAATAGGCAGTCGCATCGTCGCGTTCCGTTGACCGCTCACTACGAGCGCAAGCGCGCCGCCGACCGTCGGGCGCGACGATGTGCGTTTGCTGCAAGTTTCGGACCGATTTTCGTACATGGCGCGGCAATATTCGCCCGGTGCGGCCTGTGGCGTGGCACGCATCATGCATGGACGATGTCCGTGCGGCACGGACGCCCGGCGTCGGGAAGGGTTTTCGCCGAGGTGACCGTGCTCGCGAAGGCGTAAGGGACGCGCGCGTCCCCGATGGGGGCGTGGCGCTACAAAAGGCAAGGGACGAGGAACATGGGAATCCTCATCGAGGCGCCTTCACGGCGGCACGATACGAGCGGAGCGCCGGCAAATGCACCGGCGGTGACGATGGGCGATACGGCGGGAGCGCTGCACATTCGGGAAGTGGTGCGCATCACGGGGCTGCGACGTGAGCAGCTCTACATGTGGCAGCGCCGCTATGGTTTTCCTTCGCCGCTTCGCGATGCTTTCGGCGATCGTGTCTATCCGGCCGACCAGGTCGCGCGCCTCAAGCTCATCAAGCAGCTTCTGTCGGAAGGCTGGCGAGCCGGTGCTGTCGTGCCGCTTACCGATTCGGCGCTTCAGTCGATGGTGGGACTCGCCGTTGCCGAGCCCACGCCGCTTCCGGCCGAGATCGCGCAGTCGGTGCGCCTGCTCGGCGAACATCGGATCGGCGAGTTGCAGAACCATCTGTCGAAGCTGCTCGTCGGCCAGGGGCTGCGCAAATTTCTCGAGCAGACGCTCATCCCGCTCAACGAAGCGGTGCACGAGCGCGTCGTGCGCGGCGAGATGCAGACGTTCCAGGAACTGCGCTTCTGCGACCTGGCGCAGCGCCTCTTGCGCGATGTCACGCGGCTCGTTCGTCCGACGCGCGATGCGCGTCAGTTGCTGCTTGCGACGCCGCCGAACGATCCGAATCAACTCGGGCTTGCGATCCTCGAGCTTTTGCTTTTCACCGAGGGCATCAATTGTCTGACGCTCGGCACAGGCATTCCCGCGCAGGAGATCGGCGCCGCGGCGTCGGCGTACAACGCGTCGCTCGTCGTGCTGCTGTTCGACCGCGGCATCTCGGGCAAGATCGCCGGACAGGAGATTCGCAGCCTGCGCCGCGCGCTTCCCGATTCGGTGCCGCTCATCGTAAGCGGACGCGCCGTGAATCTTCTCGCAAAGCCGATCGAGCAGGTGCAGGTCGCGGTCGACTTCAATTCGGTGATGGCGGCGCTGCGCGCACGGGGCATCCTGCCTTCGGCGCCGGTGACGCGCGTTCCCGACTTGCCGGGCGCTTCGCAAACGGCGTAAATTCGGTCGCGTGGATTCACGCGACCCGATTCTTCGCTCCGATGGCGTCGATGCCGGCCGCTCGCGCGGCGTGCGGCGCATCGCCTTTCACGCGCTCGCGATGCTGCTCGCCGCGGCCATCGCGTGGCTTGTGTTCGCCGCGTATCGTCAGCCGGATTTCATCCTCGATTTTGCGGGGATGAGGCTGTGCTGAAACCAGTATAGGGTCAGAGACCAGTTTGGGGTCAGAGACGAAACTTCGACGAACGGTCGTCGCGGAACGCGATCGTCTGGGAAAGTTTCGTCTCTGACCCCAAACTGGCTTACGGCTCGTTCAGAAAATCCTGGAGCTTCCGACGATCGCGTTTCGTCGGGCGGCCGCTTGCACGAAGCGATCGGGCGTTCGCGCGCGCGGCGAGCATGCGTTCGCGCGCTTCCGCGCTTTCCGACGTTTCGTGGTAGAGGCGCGCTGCGTCGGGCGCCGGTCCGCGTCGCTCGCTGACGCCTAGCACTTCGACGTCCCATGCGAGATCGCCCTTGCGGATGTTGACCCGCGAGCCGATCCGCACCGGGTGCGAGCGCTTGACGCGCGCATCGTCGATGCGCACCTGCCCCGATTCGATCGCATCGGCGGCGAGAGTTCTCGTGCGATAGAAGCGCGCGGTCCAAAGCCATTTGTCAATGCGGATACGCTCGTCCTCCGAGCGCGAGACGTTGCCTTGCAACGAATCGGTCATTCGCCCATGTCGACGTACGCGCGCATCCATTGCGCGACGGCGGCAGCTTCCGCATAGCCTTCGCCTTCGAGCGCCTTGGCAACCCGACCGCGATCGTGCCGCGGCCGATTTTGCGACAGCTTGAACTTGGCCGTCAGCTTGCGAATCCGCATGCGAAACCCGACGATCGCGCCGACGAGCGCGTCGCGTTGTCGCTGCGGCATCGCCAATTGCCACGGAGCATCGCGCGTTCCCTCGAAACGCTGGACGAGCGCGTCGAGCACGGCGCGCGTTTGCGCCGGCTCGTCGATGATCTCGAGCGCGCCGCAGGCGTGGACCGTCGCGTAATTCCACGTCGGCACCGCATTGGCCGGCTCCGCGTACCACGACGGCGAGACATAAGCATGCGGGCCATGGAAAACGGCGATCGAGTCGACACCGGAAGCGTTCTGCCAATGCGGATTCGCGCGCGCCATGTGCCCGAGCAGCGCGCCATGCGGCTCGCACTCGGCGACGACGAGCAGCGGCAGATGCGAGATGAACGGCTCCGGGCGGCCAGGCGTCACGAGCGTCGCGAACGGGTAGTCGTGGATCAGGCGCGCGATGGCGGCACGATCGTCGATGGCGAAGTGCGACGGCGTGTAGAGGCTCATGGTGCCTTACTCCCTGTTCGCATTATTGTGGTTCGCTTCACTTCCTGGCCAGCGGCAGTGTATAGATCGTCATCGGCAGCGCCGAATTGCGATCGAACGTGGCACCTGCCTCGACGCCGATCTTCGCCACCGCCTCGGCGGTCCTGGTTTGGGCATACCGCGCGTGCATTGCGCCGAGCGCGAACTCGCGTCCGGAACCTGCCGCCCAGAACTGCGTGTACTCGAACACCTCGCGCATCGAGAACACGCCGAAGATGCCGTTGCCGTTCGCGATCAGCGCGGTGATCTGCGTCGATTCGTACGGATCGTCCTCTTCCTCCTTGGGATTCAGATAGTGCTGCTCCTTGAGAATCGGATGAAGCTTGCGAAACGTCTCGAAAATCGCCGACTTGTGCGCGAAATCGAGATCGCCGTGCTTCGCTAGCAGGCTCTCGAACACGAGTTGATGCGCCGCCGAGCCGCACAGCCCGATGTAGGTGTCGCGATAGCGAACGATCTTGTCGAACGTGCGATCGTGGTCGGCGGAAAGACGCGTGTCGCCGAACGTGGTGAGCGAGTCGGCGGCGATGGCGACGGCATCGCCCTTGCGGACGACAACGAGGGTGGTCATGCGGAATGGGAGTCCGCGAAAGAACGGCGCGGCTCGATTGCTTACAACTTGGAGCCGCGATTATACGCGCGGCGTCAGTGGTCGAACGAGGCCGCGATGGGTTGCACGAGCTTTGCTGGAATTGCGTCGACCCGCCAATGCGCGCTTGCCCAAGACCAGAAATCGCGCACGCTCGAACGCGCGGGCACATCGCGCTGACCGAGGAAACGCCACGCCGCGCGTAACGCCGAAAGCGGCGCATCGGGCAACGCCGCCGCGGCCGTGGTCTTGGAAAACTTCGCGCCGTGCTCGTCGACGGCGACGGGCACGTGCATGTAGATCGGTGTCGCGAAGCCCAGCACGTGCTGCAGGAATATCTGCCGCGGCGTCGACGCGAGAAGATCCGCGCCACGCACGACATCGGTGATTCGTTGCGCTTCGTCGTCGACGACGACCGCGAGTTGGTAGGCGAAGAGTCCGTCGCTACGGCGCACGACGAAATCGCCGACATCGCGATCCAGATGCTGCATGTATCGACCGAACACGCGGTCGTCGAACTCGATCGCCGCGGGCGGCACGCGTATGCGAACCGCCGTGTGTCGTCGTGCATGCTCGGCGAGGATGCCGTTTCGGCACCTGCCCGGGTAGACGCGTTCGCCGATGCGACCGATCGGAAGCGCCGCGAGCTCGCGCCGCCCGCACGCGCACCGATAAACGATGCCACGCTCGACGAGCCGTGAAAGGACGGACCGATATGCGTCGACACGCTTGGATTGCCGCCATACCGGCCCGTCCCACTCGAAGCCGTAACGCTCGAGCGTGCGAAGGATGTCATCGTCCGCGCCCTTGCGCGTGCGCGGCGCATCGACATCCTCGATTCGCACGAGCCATTCCCCGCCGCGATGCCGCGCGTCGACGTAGCTCGCCATGGCGGCGACGAGCGAGCCAAAGTGCAACGGACCGGTGGGCGAAGGGGCGAAGCGACCGCGCGATGAACGACCCCCGGGCGCGGTCGGCTCGCTGTCCCCGGTGGGGGAGCGCTCAGTCGCTTGGCGGCGGCCCGGCGCAACCGAGTGTGTGTCGCTGCCGGCGCTGGACGAACGATCTACTGCGATTGCACGGTCGCGGCCGTTTTCACCGGCGCGACGAACGGAGTCGATTGATAGCGTTTCATCGCCGCCATGACGGCCATCGGATAGTCGGGTTGCCCGAGGCTGCCGTTGTAGCGACCGAGCGCGCGGAAGACATCGCCCTTCTCGGCGTCGAGATAGTAGCGAAGGATCGTGCAGCCGTAACGCAGGTTCGTGCGCAACTGGAACAGGTTCTGATCCGCCTTGCCGATGAGACGCACCCAGAACGGCATCACCTGCATGAAGCCGCGCGCGTCGGCCGACGAGATCGCGTACTTGCGAAAGTTGCTTTCGTGATGGATCACGCCGAGCACGAGCTGCGGATCCAGGCCGGCGCGGGTCGCTTCGTAGTGGACCGTCGCGAGAAAGTCGGTTCGCGCCCCGTCGTCAGGGAAATGCGACGCGAGTCTCGGCGACATCTCGGCGATCCACGCGCGCACATCGGCGCGGTTCAGATAGTCGCGCGGTACCGGATTATCCGCGACGGCGCGCGCGAGGCCGACGACGACCGACGGCGCGAGCTTCTCCTCGACCTGCGCACCCGCGTGCGCGGCCATCGGAAACACCGCGGACGCGATGGCGACAAGCGCGAGCGCGGCACACGTTTTCGGCGTTCGCGGCAAGCGATGCTTCTGCATCAGGTCCCGATCCGTTGCTTGATGAACGAAAGCACCTCCGCGACGGCGACCTTGGTCGACGTCGTTTCACGGCGGGCCTGGTATTCGACGACACCCTCGGCGAGGCCCCGATCGCCGATCGTCACCCGATGCGGGATGCCAATCAGCTCGAGGTCAGCAAACATTACGCCAGGCCGCTCGCCGCGATCGTCGAGCAGGACCTCGACGCCTGCTTGCTCGAGATCTCGATGCAACCGATCCGCGCATTCGCGCACCGCTCTGCTCCTGTCATAGCCGATGGGCGCAATCGCCACCGCGAACGGCGCCATCGCCGCGGGCCATACGATACCGCGTTCGTCGTGGTTCTGCTCGATGGCCGCCGCGACGACGCGCGTCACGCCGATGCCGTAGCAGCCCATCTGCAGCACACGCGAGCGCCCTTCGGCATCGAGGTACGTCGCACCCATCGCTGTGGAGTACACATCGCCCAGTGCAAAAACGTGCCCGACTTCGATCCCGCGGACGATCGAAAGCGTTCCCTTCCCGTCGGGCGACGGATCGCCGGCGACGACATTGCGAATGTCGGCGACGAGGTCGGGCTCGCGGCAATCACGGCCGAAGTTGACGCCGCGCAGGTGATAGTCGGCCTCGTTCGCGCCGCAGATGAAGTCGCTCATCGCCGCGACCTCGCGATCGGCGATCAACGGCATGTCGCTCGGCATGCCGACCGGGCCGAGATAGCCAGGCAGGCAGCCGATGGCGTCGACGATCTCGGCTTCGCTCGCCCAGCGCCAGTCGCGAAGCGACGCGACCTTGCCGATCTTCACCTCGTTTGCCATTCGATCGCCGCGGATCAGAAGCATGTGCACGCGGTCCTGCGCGAAGATCATCAGGCACTTGACCGTGCGCGAAAGCGGGAGGCCGAGGAGCTGCGCAACCCCCTCGCACGTTGCTTTGCCGGGTGTGGCAACGCGCGACATTCGCTCGGCGGGCGAAGCGCGTGGCGTGGCCGGCGCGATCGCTTCCGCCTGCTCGACGTTCGCGGCGTAATCGGATTCGCTGCTGTACGCGATCGCGTCCTCGCCGGACTCGGCGAGCACCTGGAACTCGTGCGACGCGAATCCGCCGATCGCACCGGTGTCGGCTTCGACCGCGCGAAAGCTTAAGCCCAGCCGAGTGAAGATGCGCTCGTACGCGTCGTACATCGCGCGATAAGACGCCATCAATGCATCGCGATCGACGTCGAACGAATACGCGTCCTTCATCAGGAACTCGCGCCCGCGCATGACGCCGAAGCGCGGCCTGATCTCGTCGCGGAACTTGACCTGGATCTGATAGAGGTTGATCGGGAGCTGCCGGTAGCTTCGGATGTCCTTGCGAACGATGTCGGTGACCACTTCCTCGTGCGTCGGGCCGAACAGAAAATCGCGCTGCTGCCGATCCTTGATCTTGAGAAGCAGGGGACCGAACTTGTCCCAGCGCCCGGTCTCCTCCCAGAGCTCCGCAGGCAGGATGTGGGGAAGATACGTTTCGAGCGCGCCCGCGCGATTCATCTCGTCGCGCACGACGTGCTCGACCTTGCGCAGCGTGATCAGTCCGAGCGGCATCCAGCTATAGATGCCCGATGAAACTTTCCTGATCATGCCGCTGCGAAGCATCAGCTTCTGGCTGACGACTTCCGCCTCGGCGGGCGCTTCCTTCTGCGTGCTTAGGTAGAACTTCGAGACGCGCATCGAGTGCGAATGTCGGGCAAAGACCCGCGATTCTAGCGCGTCGATGCCGCTGCTACGCGGGCGAACCTGTGCTCGCCGCTTCGACGGTCATGGCAGGCTTCCGCGTTTCGCGTCGTTCGACTCGGCCGATGCCGGTGACGTGCTGCGTAACGTCCGGATTGCCGACGTACTCGATGACACCGGCGCCCGAGATGTCGGCATTGAGCGTTCGCTCGGCATGCACCACGACGTTGCCGACGCCGCTCACCGACACGGTGGCGTTTTGCGCGATCAGGCGTTCGGCGGCGTACGAGCCTGCGCCCGAGATCGAGACGTTCTCCGTTCCCACGCGTCCTGCGAGCTTCGCGCGGAGCGCGCCGGAGCCGCGGACGTGAAGCGTGTCGGCGCGAAGGTCGCCCACGCTGAGACTCGTGCCGCCCGATGCGTTGATGTTAAGCGCCGGCACCGCGAGCGAGGCCGCCTCGATCGCCACTCCGCCGCTGATCCCAATCGCATCGATCGATCGGAAGCGCACCGTGATCTGTGCCGGCGGCGTACGCCTGCGCAGGAACAGGTGCGAAAACCATGGCGTGCGATCTTCGGCGTGAATCACGAGATGTCCATCGACGACTTCGCTTTTCACGCGCGCGTCGCGCGTTGCTTCGACATCAATCGATTCGCCATCGCCCTGCTCAAGCCGCACTTGCGCAATGCCGCCGACCTGCAACGCATGGAACGGCCCCACGTCGCGATGCTCGACCTTGGCCGGTGCACCGGCGCCGATCGTCCGGTTCGCCGTCCACCACGCGAGCGCCGCTGCGATGATGACGGCGGCGAGGATCATCAGTGGTAGCGACCAGCGAGGCATCGGAGCGAGATCGAAAGTCTTCGAGTTGGATGCGGGGCGCACTCGGATCGGATTCATCCCCGCGCTCCGTATTGTGCACGGTGCGGTACCGAACGCTGCGCCAAACGGCGATAATCTGACGATCGTCCGCGCATTTCGAGGAGGAATCGTGGAACCATCGGCTCAACCGATCCGCGTCGTCATCGCCAAGGTCGGCCTCGACGGCCACGATCGCGGCGTCAAGATCGTCGCGCGAACGCTGCGCGATGCGGGCATGGACGTGATCTATACGGGCCTGCACCGCACGCCCGAGGAAGTGGTCGAAGCGGCAATTCAGGAGGACGTGGACGTCATCGGCGTCAGCATTCTGTCCGGCGCGCACATGACCGTGTTCCCGCGGCTCCTGAAGCTTTTGCAGGAGCGTGACGCGGACGACATCCTGGTCGTCGGCGGCGGCGTCATTCCCGACGAGGATCTGCCCAAGCTCAAGGCGCTCGGCGTGCGCGAGCTGCTGCTGCAGGATACGCCGCCAGCGCGAATCGTCGAGACGATCCGGCGGCTGGTCGACGAGCGCGGGCCGAGGTGACCAGCTATCAGGTATCAGGTATCAGGCAAAATCATGACGGCTCACGCGATGGAGCAGTGGTCGTTTCCGCCGCGCTTCGATGCGCGGTACGCGCCCGCGTCGGGGTCGCGCTACTGGTTCCCGGTGCGCGAGACGATGCCGCCCGGCGAGCGCGAGCGCGCGATCGTCGATCGCCTGCGCGAAGTGACGCGCTACGCGTACGCGCATTCGCCGTTCTATCGCGCGAAATGGGACGCGGTCGGATTTCGTCCAGACGACCTGCGCTCGCTCGAAGACTTCGAGGACAAGGTTCCCATCATCGCGAAAAACGATCTGCGCGAGGCGCAATCGCGCGTTCCACCGTTCGGCGATTACCTTTGCATTCCCCAGCACGAAGTCCATCACATTCACGGCACGTCGGGAACGACAGGGCGGCCGACCGCGTTCGCCATCGGTCGAGGCGATTGGGACGCGATCGCCAACGCGCACGCGCGAATCATGTGGGGCATGGGGATTGGTCCGGGCGACGTCGTGTTCATCGCCGCGATCTTCAGCCTGTACATGGGCTCGTGGGGCGCGCTCTCGGGCGCGGAGCGTCTCGGCGCGAAGGCGTTTCCATTCGGCGCAGGCGCGCCGGGAATGACCGCGCGCGCGGCGATGTGGCTCGACCTCGTCAAGCCGGGCGCGCTCTACGCAACGCCATCGTTCGCGCTGCATCTTGCCGAGGTCGCGCGAAGCGAGGGCTACGATCCGCGCGGATTCGGTCTGAAGACGATGTTCTTCTCCGGCGAGCCCGGCGCGTCGGTGCCTGGCGTTCGCGACCGCATCGTCGATGCATATGGCGCACGCGTGATCGATTGCGGCTCCATGGCGGAGATGACGCCGTTCATGCATGTCGCGGGCAGCGCCGAAACCGACGGGATGCTGTGCTGGCAGGACATCGTCTACACCGAAGTATGCGATCCCGTCACCTATCGGCGCGTGCCGTACGGGCAGCGCGGCACCCCGGTTTACACGCATCTCGAGCGAACGTCGCAGCCGATGATCCGGCTCGCGTCGGGCGATCTGACGCTGTGGGAGGACGGCGAGAACGCGTGCGGCCGCACCTATCCACGGCTTCCGCAGGGCATCTTCGGCCGCATCGACGACATGTTCACGATTCGCGGCGAGAACGTCTATCCGAGCGAAGTCGACGCGGTGCTCAATACGTTGCCCGGGTATGGCGGCGAACATCGAATCGTGATCATGCGCGAAGGCGCCATGGACGAGCTGCTGATCCGCATCGAGATAGACGCTTCGCATCATGCCGCGGGCGGCGCCGCGCATGCGGCGTTGCGTGACCAAGCGGCACGTCGGCTGTCGAAGATGCTGGGCTTGCGATCGAAGCTCGAGATCGTCGCGCCGGGAACGTTTCCGCGCACCGACTTCAAGGCGCGGCGCACGATCGACGATCGGGAAGTGTTTCGGGAGATGAACGCGCGACTGGGCGAAAAGCGGGGCGAGGGATGAGAGATGAGAGATGAGAGGGGCCAAGCGAGACGCTTCGCCGAAGGCACTCTCCTCCCTCCTCCCTCACCCCTCATCCCGCTTTTGATTCGTGTATGGGCTACATCCCTTCCGCTGATCTCCAACCCCGCGTCCTCGCAGGCGACACGCGCGCAATCGCACGTCTTTTGTCGCGCGCGGAATCGGGCATCGCGGAGGCACGTTCGACGCTCGATGCAATGTTCGCGCATGCGGGTCGCGCGCACGTCATCGGCATCACCGGCGTCCCGGGGAGCGGCAAATCGACGCTGGTCGCGAAGCTTGCCGCCGAAGTGCGCAAGAGCGGTCGCAAAGTGGCGATCGTTGCGGTTGATCCGTCGAGTCCGTTTTCAGGCGGCGCGATTCTCGGCGATCGCATTCGGATGGGTGAGCTCGGCGGCGATCCCGGCGTGTTTGTGCGCAGCATGGCGACGCGCGGTGCGCTCGGCGGCCTCGCGAAGGGCACGCTCGAAGCGGTCGACGTGCTCGATGCCGCGGGATTCGACATCGTCATGATCGAGACGGTCGGCGTTGGCCAGGACGAAGTCGATGTCGCGCGTGCCGCGCATACGACGGTCGTGGTGTCGGCGCCGGGCCTCGGCGACGACATCCAAGCGATCAAGGCCGGCATTCTCGAAATCGCCGACATCCACGTCGTCAGCAAATGCGATCGACCTGATGCGAACAGGACGATTGCCGATCTGAAGACGATGCTGGCGCTCGGGACGACGCGGATGGATACGGAGCGGTTTCAGGACGGCGATGCCCCGGGTTTACGGCATCCGCCGGTCATCGCGACGAGCGCCGTCCGCGATCAGGGCGTTCCGGAACTGCTCGCCGCCATAGATCGCCACCGTCTCGAGCTCGAGCAAAGCGGTGAAATCGCAAAGCGTCGTGCGGCGATCGCCGAGCGGCGACTTCTCGCGGCAGGCGAAGGCCTGTTGCATGACGCGTTCGCGCGCCATCGAACGGGCAAGCTCTCGCCGCTGCTCGAACAATTGAATGCGCGGACGTTGTCGCCCCACGAGGCGGCGCGGCAACTGCTGCGCGAATTGCGAATCGGAGGTGAAGCATGAACGACGCGACAACGCCCACCAATGGAATCGATGCGCGCACGCGGGCCGCGCTCGAGGCCGAAGTGGACGCGTGGGAGAAGAACGAGGTGGCCAAATTCGTCGCGCGCGCGCCCGAGCGCGCCGACGAATTCAAGACGATCGGCGGCTTTCCGGTCAAGCGCACGTACACCGCACTCGACGTTGCCGATACGCCTCTCGACGACATCGGACTGCCCGGACGCTATCCGTTCACGCGCGGCCCGTACCCGACGATGTATCGCGGGCGCTTCTGGACGATGCGCCAGATCGCGGGGTTCGGCACCGCCGAGGACACGAACAAGCGCTTCAAGTACCTGATCGCGCAAGGACAGACAGGACTGTCGACCGACTTCGACATGCCGACGCTGATGGGTTACGACAGCGACCATCCGATGAGCGAAGGCGAGGTTGGCCGAGAAGGCGTCGCGATCGATACGCTCGCCGACATGGAGCATTTGTTCGACGGCATCGATCTCGAAAAGATTTCCGTATCGATGACGATCAATCCAAGCGCGTGGATCCTGCTCGCCATGTACGTCGCGCTCGCGCAGAAGCGCGGCTATGACCTCAACAAGCTGTCGGGCACGATCCAGGCCGACATCCTGAAGGAATACCAGGCGCAGAAGGAATGGGCGTTTCCCGTCGCGCCGTCGGTGCGGATTGTTCGCGACTGCATCACGTTCTGCGCGCGCAACATGAAGCGCTACAACCCGATCAACATCTCGGGTTATCACATCTCCGAGGCCGGCAGCTCGCCGCTCGACGAGGTCGCGTTCACGATGTGCAACCTGATCGCGTACGTCGAGGCGGTGCTGAAGACGGGCATGCAGGTCGACGAGTTCGCGCCGCGGCTTGCCTTCTTCTACGTCTGCCAGTCGGACTTCTTCGAGGAGATCGCGAAGTTCCGCGCGGTGCGCCGCGCCTACGCGAAGATCATGCGCGAGCGTTTCGGCGCCAAGAATCCCGAATCGATGCGGCTTCGCTTTCACTGCCAGACCGCGGCAGCCTCGCTCACCAAGCCGCAATATCAGATCAACATCGTGCGCACCGGCTTCCAGGCGCTTGCCGCGGTGCTCGGCGGCGCGCAGAGCCTGCACACGAACGGGATGGACGAGGCGTTCGCGATCCCGACCGAGGAGGCGATGAAGATCGCGCTTCGCACGCAGCAGATCATCGCGTACGAGAGCGGCGTTGCCGACGTCGTCGATCCGATCGGCGGGTCGTATTACGTCGAGAACCTGACCACGCAGTACGAGCGCGCGATCTTCGCCGTCGTCGACGAGGTCGACCGCGGCGGCGGCACGATCAAGATGACGCAGGAAGGCTGGTTCCAGCGGCGCATCGCCGATTTCGCCTATCAAACCGCGCTCGACAAGGCGAGCAGCCAGAAGCCGGTGATCGGCGTGAACATGTTCGTCGACCCGGAAGAGAAATTCGACATCGAGCTGCATCCGTACGACGTGTCGACCGCGGAGCGCCAGATCGCGCGACTGCAGAAAGTGCGGCGCGAGCGCGACAACGCGAAGGTTGCTGCGCTGCTCGATCGACTCGTCGAGGTCGGGAAGCGCGAGGACGAGAACATCATGCCGATCACGATCGAGCTCGTCGCCGCCGGCGCGACGATGGGCGACATCATCGAGAAGCTCAAGGGATCGTGGGGGACGTATAGGGAGAATCCGGTGTTTTAGGACCGGGGCTGGGGGCGCGCGAGCAGCGCGCGAACGTGTCCAGCATCGACGCTGTCTGATCCGCCATGACCGCCACCACCGCTTCTTCCCGCGGCCTCCTTCTCGATTACCTGCAATTTTCGCCGTCGATCGGCGAAGGGTTGCGCGTCGACGACTACGCAGCGTTGATCGGTCGCACGACCCTCGGTCCGCGTGCGACGCTTCGCGAGTACGCGACGGTACGCGCCGACGGCGAGGCGATTCGCATTGGCGCCGACGCATGGTTCGGCCCGCATGCGACCGCGCACATCGCCGATCAGATCCGCGGCTCGATCATCGGCGACGCTCCGACGATCGGCCGATACGGCGTCGCGCACGCATGCACGCTCGGTGATGGCGTGGTGATTGGCGAGTGCTCGGTCGTGATGGACGATGCGAGCGTGGGGTCGCATGCAGTCGTAGCGGCCGACAGCGTGGTGCCGCCGCGCAAGGAGCTGGGGGGCGGTTATCTTTATGCCGGCCATCCGGCGAAGCCGGTTCGTGCCGTTACGCAGAGTGAAGCGAAAGCCTTCGCGGACGCGCTTCGCAGTGGCGAGCCGCCGCCGGAGCTCGCGTCACGGCGCGTGCCCGACTGGGCGAAGCTCGTCGGCGAACTGGCCGATCGCTCGGCGGGCGCGATCGTCGCACATGGTCGCGCATCGCGCGGGGCCAACGCCTTCATCGCGCCGACGGCGATCGTCAAGGGCGATGTCGACCTCTGCGACGACGCGAGCATCTTCTTCGGTTGCGCGGTGTTCGCGGGCGACGCGCGCATCGAGATCGGCGCGCGTACCAACGTGCAGGACAATTGCGTCTTGGCAACCGATCGCCTGCGCGGCGATTTGTTGCTCGGCGCTGGCGTCACGATCGGGCACAACGTCGAGCTCGGATCGGGCACGATCGAGGACGACGCGCTCGTTGGCATGGGCGCGCGCGTCGGCGACAACGTCGTCGTCGAGAAGGGCGGTTGCATCGGCGCGGGCGCGTGGGTCGAGCCGAATACCCGCGTGCGGGCAGGCTGGATCTGGGCCGGGCGTCCCGCACGGGCGTTTCGCGCATTGAAGCCGGAAGAGCGCGCGGAATTCGCGCGCGCCCGCGACATCTACATCGCCTATTCGAGCGACTATCGCCGCAAGACCGAGTCGCGCTGAACGGTTCGCGAGCGTTTCACCCGACCCGCATCGATCAATGCGGGTGCTCGAAGCGGATGTCGCCGTACCACGCCTCGGCATGGCCGTCGGTGTTGTCGCTGTCGGTCAAAACGCCGACCGCGGTCAGCGTCCCCGGCTCCTCACCGAACGCACGAACAAAATCGGCGTGAACGTTACGCGTGAGCGACTGCCAGCGGCCCACGCCCGACGCGCCGCTCGACACGACGATCATCTGGATGCGGCGTGTGTGCGGATTGGGAATGACGGTGCCGACCCCCTCACGGTTCGCGAAGATGTACATCAGCGTTGCATAGGGCAGCTCGCGTCCGGCGACGTGGCGCGCAGCGCCATAGATGGCGCGATCGACGAGCGGAAGTTTCGACGAATCGCCGTCGAACTCGAGCACGACGCGAGCGGGTGCGTCCTCGCGCGATGCGCGCCTTGGGTCGGCGCCGGGAATCTCGCCGGCGACCTTCCAGCGCCACGCGAGGATCGGCGCGTCGTGCAGCGCGAGATGCAACGGATATGCAAGCGCGCTCGCGGCGTTGTCGGCGACCGCGTGCAGCACCACCGTGCCGTCATCGTCGATCAAATCATAGTGCGTTTCACGCTTGCCGAAGGCGATCGCGACGTGCGTCCACGGCGCGAGCGCCGCGCCGGCGTGCAGCGCGGAGAACGGCACGGGATTCGAGGGAGACGCCGTTCGCGACGATTCGCCGAGCGCGGCGAACGACAGCAGCGCCGTTGCGGCAGCAACCGCCAGCGAGCGCGTTGCGCGACCGTATAATCGCCAACTCCGCCCGCGCATCGCCACGTAGCTAAAGAAAAGCATGAGCCTCGACCGCGTCCCCGCGGGCTCCGACGTGCCGAACGACTGCAACGTCGTCATCGAGATCCCAATGCACGGCGAGCCGATCAAGTACGAGGTCGACAAGGAAACCGGCGCCGTGTTCGTCGACCGCTTCATGTCGACGTCGATGCACTACCCGTGCAACTACGGCTACATTCCGCGAACGCTGTCCGACGACGGCGATCCCTGCGACGTTCTCGTGATCTCGCCCGTCCCGCTCATCACCGGCGTCGTCGTGCGTTGCCGTCCGATCGGCATGCTGCGTATGGACGACGAGGCGGGCGGCGACGCGAAGATCCTCGCCGTGCCGATCGAGCGCCTGTCGTCGATGTACCGCGCGATCAACACGCCGGATGACCTGCCACAGATTCAGCTTTCGCAGATCGCCCATTTCTTCGAGCACTACAAGGACCTCGAGGCCGGCAAATGGGTGCGGATCGCCGGCTGGGCCGGGCCCGACGAGGCGCGTCGCGAGATCGCCGCGAGCGTCGAGCGTTTTCGCGCGGCAGGCGCCAAAGTTTAAGGCAGGCGTCTGCGCTCGACCGCGAATCCGCTTCTGCCGGCGCTCTTCGTCGTGCTCTGGAGCACCGGCTTTATCGCGGCGAAATACGGTCTGCCCTACGCACCGCCGCTCAAGTTCCTGCTCGTTCGTTTTTCGCTCGTCGCTACGCTGATGGGCGCCGTCGTGTTGGCGACGCGCGCGCGATTTCCGACCAGCATGCGAACGATCGCGCACGTCGCGATCGCCGCGTGGCTCGTGCACGGCGTCTATCTTGGCGGTGTGTTCGTGTCGATGGCGCGCGGCATGCCGGCGGGCACGAGCGCGATGCTCGTCGGCTTGCAGCCGCTCCTGACCGTCCTTCTCGCGCGCGCCTGGCTCGGCGAGTCGATCAATGCCCGGCAATGCGTCGGTCTCGCGCTCGGGCTCGTTGGCGTGTACTTCGTCGTGCGCGAGAAGATCGAGCTTCGCGGCGACGCGATCGCGCTGCTGCCGATCGTCCTGGCGCTCGTCGGCATCAGCGTCGGGACGCTCTATCAGAAGCGGTTCGCCGCGAACGTCGACCTGCGAAGCGGCGCGGTCGTGCAGTTCGGCGCATGCGTCCTCCTGTACGCGCCGATCGTCGCGTGGCTCGAACCGACGCCGATCGCGTGGACCGGCGAGTTCGCGTTCGCGCTCGGATGGTCGGTGCTCGTGCTGTCGGTCGGCGCGATCAGCGTGCTGTACTGGCTGCTGCGCCATGGCGCCGCCGCGGATGTCGCGCGACTCTTTTATCTGGTGCCGCCCGTGACGGCTTTGATGGCGTATGCGTTGTTCGGCGAGCGCCTTGGCGCGCTCGCACTCGCCGGGATGGTGCTGATCGCGATCGGCGTGCTGCTTGCGCGCAGAACCCCGGATCAGCGTCGAAGCGTGTTGCCGAGCGCGACTACTTCGTCGGGCGGATCGCCGAGCGCGGGCGCCTGATCGGCGAGCGCGTCGACGAGTCGTCCCACCGTCGTCTCGTGCGGCAGCGATACGCCGAAGTGCAGGACGTCGCCGCCGCGATAGATGGCAAGCGTCGGGAAATTCTCGACGTCGACATCGCCGACGACCTCCGCGTCGTCCTCGATATCGAGCCATACGAAGGTCGTCCGCGGCCGCGACAGCGCGAGCCGATCGAATGCCGCGCGAAATTCGGCGCACGTGTCGCACCATGCGGCGCAAAGCGCGACGACGACGAGACGCGCAGGACCAGCAAACGCAGCGGCGATGGCCGCGCGATCGTTTGCTGCTGCCGTCAACACTTTCATGGCTTGTTCCGCGTGTCCTGAACGATGGCGCTTCCCGCGACGCGGTCGTGCAGGAACTGCCGATCGGGATCGACGATCGCCCAGCCGTAATTGAGTGCGAAAAACGCGAGCGCGTTTCGTGCGTGACCGCTTGCCTGCAGCAGCGCGTAGCCGCCGAGCGCGATCGCCGGGCCGATCCAGAACGCCGCGTAGCGAACGAGCGCGCGCGTCGCCGTTAGCGGTGCGCCGCGGCGATCGACGAGGCGAAGCCGCCACGTCTTCTGCGCGAGCGTGCGCCGGCCGCCGCTCCAGCACCAGCCGTAGAACACGGCGCCGCCCACGACGAGCAGCGAAAACATCACCGCGCGCGCAACCGGGGAAGGCGTGGCGAGCGTCTTCGTCGCCAGGGCGGCGGGCGAGGCGAACGGCAGGAACGCGAACCCCGCCACGATGATCATCGGGATGAGGAGCAGCGCTTCGTAGAACAGGGCAGCGAGGCGACGCGCGATGGACGCGACGCGCGGCGATGCGTCTTCCGGCGTTGCGCCCAGCGTGCCTTGTCTACCGGCCGTCACTGACCCGCCGGACGACCGGGGGGCGGGCCCCGCGGGACGGGCGGCGGTATCGCCGGCCTTACACTGGACCGCGGTGGCGGCCCGGCTTTGGGCAGCGGGCGCGCGGCGAGCTCGCGTCGCTCTTCGGGCGGGAGGTTCTGGTATTCCTGCCACTTCCGTCGCATCTCGCTCTTCTCGGCGGGCGGCAGCGATTTGAGCGACTTGTAACGTTCGCGCGCGGCGTTGCGCTGCTCGGGGGTCAATTGCGACCACGTGCGCATTTGACCCTGGATCCGCTGCTGCTGGTCGGGCGGAAGGCTGGGATACCGCTTGGCGAGTCCGAGCCATTTTGCCTTCCGCTGCGCATCGAGCTTGTTCCAGTCGGAGGCGAGCGGCGCGAGCACCTGCCGGTCATGCTCCGAGAGCTGGTTCCACGACGGCGAGTCGAGACCGATTTGCGCCTGTGCCGCCGAGGCGGCGAGGACGCCGGCGACGATGAGCCGGCTCAGCGCTCGAAGCCGGCGCGAAGCCAATTCTGGAATCCCCTGTCCAGATAGGCGTCGATCGGAAGATCCGACGCGAGCAGATGCAGGTCGAGATCCTCGAATTCGCGCACTTGCTGCATCGCGTGCCACTGCTGATAGCCGAAGCCTCCCGCGGCGATCAGCAGCACGAGCGCGAGCCAGCCGAACGGACGGCGCAGGCCGCTGCGACTCCAGATGCCGCCCCGCACGCCGGCCAGCGCCAATTCGGCGGAAACGTTTTCGCCCGCGACGACGCCCGCCATCGCGGCGGCGCGTGCCTGCCGCAGTCGGTAGAGGGTGCCGGGCCGAAGCTCGTCGGCGCTTCGATCGAGGTACCGCGCGACCTTCCGGCCGAATTCGGATTGTCGGTCGTCGTTCATAGCTTCATTCCCTTCGCCTCGAGCATTTCGGCCAAGGCGTGGACGGCTCGCGAGCAATGGGTCTTCACGCTGCCTTCGGAACATCTCATGGCAGCGGCGGTTTCTGCAACGTCGAGTTCTTCCCAGTAACGCAACAGGAACGCCTCGCGTTGACGCGGCGGAAGCCTCGAAATCGCCTGCTCGATGATGCGCATCGTCTGGCGTTGCTCGGCGTTGGCGGCGGGGTCCGACGCGGCGTTGGAGTCGGTTTTCCCGGCGAGCGTTTCGAGCGGATCGTACTCTTCGTCGCGGTCGTCCTTGTGGCCGAGCGCGGACAGCACCGTCGTCCACGTCGAGCGCACCTTCTGGCGTCGGAAGTGATCGTGGATCGCGTTTTGCAGGATGCGCTGGAAAAGCATCGGCAACTCGCCGACCGGCCGGTCCGAGTAGTTCTCGGTCAGCTTCAGCATGGCGTCCTGCACGATGTCGAGAGCCGCATCCTCGTCGCGGACGGCGTACATCGCCTGCTTGAAGGCGCGCCGCTCGACATCGGCCAAAAAGCTCGAGATTTCCTGATGAAGGGCCAGTTCGCGGGATTCCTTGTCGAAGCCGAAATCGGTGCCGAGCGGAAATCGGTGCCAGAGATGCATTTCCCGACCGAGACCGTTAGTCGCTGGAGGGCCGCCGGGAAATACATCTCTGGCACCCATTTCCCGATACATCCTGGCACCAATGTCAAAGACGGCGGCGATTATAGGCGGTACGTTGCAAACAGCGTCGCGCGGGTCTTCCATGCTGCGCCGTAGCGAAGCCCGCTTGACCGCATCCTCGGTTTGCCGGTACTGTCACATCTTCCGGACCGCGAGGTCCGGATGCTGTATTGCAACAAGGGCCGATGAAGCTCCCTCCGCGGCGCCACAAGCGCCAACGAGCCTCCCCGGAGACGGCCCCGATGCCCATTCGCGGCTTTCTACCCGATTCAAGCCTTGGCGGGCGCGCGCTCCACGCGAGCGCGAGCAATCGAGTTCGTGGCGATTGCCGGCGACACAAGGACGAGGGATGACATGGAATTGACCGGTGCGGAAATCCTGATCCGCTGTCTGCAGGAAGAAGGCGTGGAGTACGTCTTCGGCTATCCGGGCGGCGCGGTCCTCAACATCTACGACGAGCTCTTCAAGCAGACGAAGGTCAAGCACGTACTCGTTCGTCATGAGCAGGGCGCCGTGCACGCGGCCGACGGCTATTCGCGCTCATCGCAAAAAGTAGGCGTCGCGCTGGTGACGTCCGGTCCGGGCGTCACCAATGCGGTCACGGGAATCGCGACCGCGTACATGGACTCGGTCCCAATGGTGATCATCACCGGGCAGGTGCCGACGGCCGCGATTGGCCAGGACGCGTTCCAGGAATGCGATACCGTCGGCATCACGCGTCCGTGCGTCAAGCACAACTTCCTCGTGAAGAACGTTGCCGACGTTGCGGTGACGATGAAAAAAGCGTTCTACCTCGCGACATCGGGACGACCCGGACCGGTGCTCGTCGACATTCCGAAGGACGTCTCGCAGCACAAGGCCGAGTGGAATTACCCGAAGACGATCTCGCTTCGCTCGTACAACCCGGTCACGCGCGGCCACGCCGGTCAGATCAAGAAGGCGGTACAGCTTCTGCTCGAAGCGAGGCGGCCGATGGTCTATACCGGCGGCGGCGTGATCCTGAACGACGCGTCCGATGCGCTGACACGTCTCGTGCGGCTCCTGGGCTTCCCTTGCACGAACACGCTGATGGGCTTGGGCGGCTTTCCCGGCACCGATCCGCAGTTCACCGGCATGCCCGGCATGCACGGCACGTACGAGTCGAACATGGCGATGCAGAACTGCGACGTGCTGTTCGCGGTGGGCGCGCGCTTCGACGATCGCGTGATCGGCAATCCCGCGCATTTCTATCGCGCCGATCGCAAGATCATCCACATCGACATCGACCCCTCGTCGATCAGCAAGCGCGTGAAGGTCGACGTGCCGATCGTCGGCTACGTCGGCGACGTGCTATCCGAAATGGTGAAGCTCGTCGAGTCGTCGCCGTCGCGACCCGATGCTTCCGCGCTCAAGGCCTGGTGGGGACAGATCAAGGAATGGCAGCGCAAGGACTGCCTTCGCTACGACAAGGCGAGCAAGCTCATCAAGCCGCAGTACGTCGTCGAGAAACTCTACGAATTGACGGGCGGCGACGCGTTCGTGACGAGCGACGTCGGCCAGCACCAGATGTGGGTCGCGCAGTACTACAAGTTCGAGAAGCCGCGGCGCTGGATCAATTCAGGCGGCTTGGGGACGATGGGCTTCGGCCTGCCGGCGGCGATGGGCGTGCAACTCGCGAATCCGAAGGCGAATGTCGTCTGCGTGACCGGCGAAGCGTCGATCCAGATGTGCATCCAGGAGCTGTCGACCTGCAAGCAATACCATCTGCCGATCAAGATCGTGAACCTCAACAACCGCTACATGGGCATGGTGCGGCAGTGGCAGGAATTCTTCTACGGCAATCGTTACGCCGAGTCGTACATGGACGCGCTCCCCGATTTCGTGAAGCTTGCCGAAGCGTACGGCCATGTCGGGATGAAAATCGAGCATCCGCGCGACGTCGAAGGCGCGTTGCGCGAGGCGTTCGCGCAGAAGGAGCGCCTCGTGTTCCTGGACTTCATCACCGACCAGACGGAGAACGTGTTCCCGATGGTGCCGGGCGGGAAGGGGCTGACGGAGATGATTCTCGCGGAAGAACTGTGAAGAAGCGACGACCATGAGGCACATCCTGTCGATCCTGGTCGAGAACGAGGCCGGTGCACTTTCACGCATCTCAGGACTTTTCTCCGCGCGCGGCTACAACATCGAGTCGCTCACGGTCGCGCCGACGGAAGACCCGACGATGTCGCGGATGACGATCGTCACGAGCGGCTCCGACGATGTCATCGAGCAGATCACGAAGCAATTGAACAAGCTCGTCGAGGTCGTGAAGGTCGTTGATCTCACCGAGGGCAACCACATCGAGCGCGAGCTGATGTTGGTCAAGGTACGCGCGGCGGGCAAGGATCGGGACGAGATGAAACGCCTCGCCGACATCTTCCGCGGGCGCATCCTCGACGTGACCGACAAGAGTTATACGATCGAGCTCACGGGCACCGGCCAGAAGCTCGACGCATTTCTGCAGGCGATCGAGCCGGGGGTGATTCTGGAGACGGTGCGAACGGGTGCGTCGGGGATTGGCAGGGGCGAGAGGATACTGAGGATCTGAAAAGCGGACGAGGGTGAGAAAGTGGGGATGAGACTGGCTTCGGCGAGCGCGTATGCGATTTGCAACAGGCAGCGCACGTTACGGTGGGCGCTCTCCTCCCTGATCCCTCACCCCGCCTTTGCATCGAACGAAGGCACTGACCGAGGAAGCACATGAAAGTCTATTACGAGAAAGACGCGGATCTGTCGCTGATCAAAGGCAAGAAGGTCACCATCGTCGGCTACGGCTCGCAGGGGCACGCGCACGCGCAGAACCTGAACGATTCGGGCGTCAACGTCACGGTCGGTCTGCGCAAAGGCGGCGCGTCGTGGGACAAGGCGAAGGCCGCGAGCCTCGAAGTCGCGGAGATCGGGGACGCAGTCAAGGGCGCCGACGTCGTGATGATGCTGATGCCCGACGAGCACATCGCCGCCGTCTACAAATCCGACGTCGAGCCCAACATCCGCAAGGGCGCGACGCTCGCGTTCGCCCACGGCTTCAACATCCACTATGGGCAGATCGTGCCCCGTTCCGATCTCGACGTCGTGATGATCGCGCCGAAGGCACCCGGGCATACCGTACGCTCGACGTACGTCGCGGGCGGCGGCGTGCCGATGCTCATTGCCGTGCATCAGGACGCGTCGGCGAAGGCGCGCGACGTCGCGCTCTCGTACGCGGCCGCGATCGGAGGCGCGCGCGCCGGCGTGATCGAAACCAATTTTCGTGAGGAGACCGAGACCGATCTCTTCGGCGAGCAGACCGTCCTTTGCGGCGGCCTGGTCGAGCTGATCAAGGCCGGGTACGAGACGCTCGTCGATGCCGGTTATGCGCCCGAGATGGCGTATTTCGAATGCCTGCACGAGGTCAAGCTGATCGTCGACTTGATCTACGAGGGCGGCATCGCGAACATGAATTACTCGATCTCCAACAACGCGGAGTACGGCGAGTACGCGACAGGTCCGAAGATCATCACCGACGAGACGCGGCACGCGATGCGCGAGGCGCTCGCGCGCATTCAATCGGGCGAGTACGCGCGCGAGTTCATCCTCGAAAACCGCGCCGGCGCGCCGACGTTGATGTCGCGTCGGCGAATGACGGCGCAGCATCCGATCGAAGTCGTCGGCGAGAAGCTGCGCTCGATGATGCCCTGGATCGGGAAGAACCGGCTCGTCGACCAGGCGCGAAACTGACGCGCTCCGTACGGAGCCCATGGACCTCGGCGTTCGTCGTTCGCCGGGACCCGACGGTATACTTGCCCTTGGTCGTTTCAAGCGAGGGCGTCGCGATGGCATCGCGTCACCATCAGCGCGGCTGGCTGGGCCTGATCGTCATCCTGCTTGCGCTCGTCATCGTCGGCATCGCCGCGCGTAGCGCCCTCAAGGCCTACGGCTTGTTCGACGATTCCGGGAAGGCGCACCACGCCGCGGCGCCCGGCGCCAACGAGGCCGAGCAGGCGGCCACGATCACGCCGCGCGATGCGCTCGAGCGTGCGAAGTCGGTGCAGGACATGGTGAAGCAGGGTGCGATCGAGCAGGAAAAGCGCATCGACGATGCGATCCCGAAGTGACGCCGCGGACCGCGCGTCGCAGGCGTGCTGAAAGTTCGATCCGTCCCGGCGATGCGGTCGTTCGCCGGAACGCTCAAATGTCGTGACGCGTTATCCGCATCCGATCATTGCGCGCGAGGGCTGGCCGCACCTTACCGTCGCCTTGGTCGTCGCGATCGCCCTGTCGGTCGTCGCCGCCTTGCTCGGCAATGCATGGTGGCTCCTTGCGGCGCTCGCATGGATCGCCTTCCTGTTCGTGCTGCAGTTCTTTCGCGATCCGCCGCGCGAAGTGCCGAGCGACCCGAATGCCGTGCTGTCGCCCGCCGACGGTCGCATCGTGCGCGTTGCGAACGCGCGCGATCCTTATTTGAATCGCGACGCGCTCGTCATCAGCGTGTTCATGAACGTGTTCAACGTCCACTCGAACCGAAGTCCGGTCGACGGGGATGTCGAAAAGACGTGGTATCACGCGGGGAAGTTCGTCAACGCGGCGCTCGACAAGGCATCGGAAGACAACGAGCGCAACGCGCTGAAGCTCGTGACGCCGCGCGGCGTCGAGGTCACCTGCGTGCAGATCGCCGGCCTGATCGCGCGACGCATCCTCTGTTATGTGAAGGCCGGCGATCGCCTCGCGCGCGGCGAGCGTTACGGCTTCATTCGCTTCGGCTCGCGCGTCGATTTGTACCTGCCGCCCGACGCGACTCCGCGTGCAACGGTCGGCGACAAGGTCTACGCGACGCAATCGATCGTCGCGTCGCTGCGCGAGCCGCCACAGTGAAATTCGGAAGGTCGAAAGCTTGATGCACGACGACCTTCGCGACGAACGGCGGCTCTTGAAGAACCGCGTGCGCAGGCGAGGCATCTACCTGTTGCCGAACCTCTTCACGACCGCCGCGCTGTTCGCAGGTTTCTACGCGATCGTGCAGGCGATGAACGTCAACTTCGACCAGGCGGCGATCGCGATCTTCGTCGCGATGGTGCTCGACGGCCTCGATGGTCGCGTCGCGCGAATGACGCGCACGCAAAGCGCGTTCGGCGCCGAGTTCGACAGCCTCGCCGACATGGTGAGCTTTGGCGCGGCGCCGGCGCTCGTCATGTACGAATGGGTGCTGCGCGATCTGGGCAAGCTCGGCTGGATCGCGGCGTTCGTCTACGTCGCCGGCGCGGCGCTTCGCCTTGCGCGCTTCAACACGCTGCTCGAGGTTGCGGACAAGCGCTATTTCACGGGACTTCCGAGCCCGTCGGCGGCGGCCCTCGTCGCAGGATTGGTATGGGTGATCGACGACATCGGCGCGGACCCCGACGCGTTGCGTTGGCTCGCCTGGGTCGTGACGCTCTTCGCCGGCCTCACGATGGTGAGCAATCTAAAGTACTACAGCTTCAAGACGATCAATCTCAAGAAGAGCGTTCCGTTCGTCGCGATCTTCCTGATCGTCGTCTTCGTCGCGCTTTTGTCCTATCAGCCGCCGCTCGTGCTGTTCGCCGCCTTCGTCGCCTATGGGCTGTCGGGTTACATCGTGTCGGGATGGGCAATGTTGCGCGAGCGGAGGGTGCGGGAGGCCGGCTCGCGGTGACATTGCATCTCCCCTTGCATCCGCGTTCGATTTCGGCTAGTGTCTCGTGGATGAGCAGCCGTTTCGTCCCCCTTCGCGCCCTTGCGCCTGCCCTCCTTTCGGGCAGTCTGCTGCTCCTGCTGCGCCTCGCGCGCAGATAAGACTCCACCCCTCGCTTCGAGTTAGTGCCCGCCCGTCCGACCCGGACGGTCGATTCCTTTTCTTCACAAAGGCAAAGCAATGCAAGACGTTCCTTCGCGCAAGTACAAGCCGTTCACGCCGATCGACCTCCCCGATCGCACGTGGCCGATGCGGACGATCACGAAACCCCCGATCTGGCTTTCGACCGACCTTCGCGACGGCAACCAGGCGCTGATCGAGCCGATGGATGGCGCGCGGAAGCTGCGCATGTTCCGACAGCTTGTCGACGTGGGCTTCAAGGAAATCGAGGTCGCGTTTCCGTCGGCGTCGCAGACGGACTTCGATTTCGTCCGCCAATTGATCGAAGAGGACCTGATTCCCGACGACGTGACGATCCAGGCGCTGACGCAATCACGCGACGAGCTGATCCGTCGCACGTTCGACTCGCTGCGCGGCGCAAAGCGCGCCATCGTCCATCTCTACAATCCCACGGCGCCGCTCTTTCGCCGCGTCGTGTACGGCAAGGATCGCGCGGGGATCGTCGCGATCGCGACCGAGGGCGCGAAGCGTTTCGTGGAATGCGCTGTTGAGCAGCCCGACACCGACTGGCGCTTCGAGTACTCGCCCGAGACGTTCACGATGACCGAGCTCGACTTCGCGCTCGAGATTTGCGAACGCGTCGTCGACGTGCTCGGTCCTGCAACGCGGCATCCGGTGATCCTCAATCTGCCGGCGACCGTCGAGGTGGCGACGCCGAACGTCTTCGCCGATCAGATCGAATGGATGGACCGGCATCTTTCGCGTCGAGATCGCATGGTGCTGTCGGTTCATCCGCACAACGATCGTGGCACGGCGGTCGCCGCCGCCGAGCTCGCTGTCATGGCCGGCGCCGATCGCGTGGAGGGCTGTCTCTTTGGCAATGGCGAGCGCACCGGCAACGTGTGCCTTGTCACGCTCGCGATGAACCTGTATTCGCAGGGCGTCGATCCCAGGCTCGATTTCGGCGACATCGGTGCGGTCATTCGCACCGCCGAATATTGCACGGCGTTGCCCGTTCATCCACGCCATCCGTACGCGGGCGAGCTCGTGTTCACCGCGTTCTCCGGCTCGCATCAGGACGCGATCAAGAAGGGCTTCGCGGCGCAGCGCGCGGCGGAGGCCGCCGGAAACAGGCAATGGGAAGTGCCTTACCTGCCGATCGATCCGGCCGACGTCGGACGCACCTATGAAGCCGTCATCCGCGTCAACAGCCAGTCCGGCAAGGGCGGCATCGCGTATCTGCTCGAGCGCGATTACGGGTTGTCGCTGCCTCGTCTTCTGCAGATCGAGTTCAGCCAGGTCGTGCAGGCGATCACCGACGAGACGGGCAAGGAGCTGACCGCGGCCGATCTGCACGCCGCGTTTCTGCGTGAATACGTCGCACCTGCCGGTCCGATCGCCTATGTCGATCATCGCAGCGGCCACGGCGGCATGGCGGGCGCGCTCGAGCAGCTGACCGCGCGGCTTGCGATCGACGGCGTCGAGACGATCGTCGCGGGCACCGGCAACGGGCCGGTCGATGCGTTCGTGCATGGACTGCGCGAAACGCTCGGCGTCGACGTGCACGTGCTCGCGTATCACGAGCACGCGACCGGTACCGGCGAAGATGCGACCGCGGTTGCGTACGTGCAGCTTCGCGCCGGCACGCGCAGCGTTTACGGCGTGGGGCTCGATCCCAACATCGTCACGGCGACGCTTCGCGCCGTGGTCGCGGCCGTGAATCGAGCATGCTCGCAAAGCGCGATAGTGATGTCGAACGCGATCGCGGCAGCGGCCGCGTAGCAGCGCGATGCGACTTCGTTGATCCCTGACCTCTGATACCTGATACCTGATATGTCCGATCACCTCATCATTTTCGACACGACATTGCGCGACGGCGAGCAAAGCCCGGGCGCATCGATGACGAAGGAAGAAAAGATCCGCATCGCGCGCCAGCTCGAGCGGCTGCGCGTCGACGTGATCGAGGCCGGATTCCCGGCGTCGTCGAACGGCGATTTCGAGGCGGTGAACGAGATCGCCAAGGCGATTACGACGAGCACCGTGTGCGGTCTCGCTCGCGCGAACGAGCGCGACATCCGCCGCGCGGGCGAGGCGCTTCGTCCCGCGCGGTCGATGCGCATCCACACGTTCATCGCGAGCTCGCCTATTCACATGCAGATGAAGCTCCGCATGACGCCGGAGCAGGTTCTCGAGCAGGCGGTGCAGGCAGTGCGCCTGGCGAGCCAATACACCGACGACGTCGAGTTCTCGCCCGAGGACGCAGGCCGCTCGGAGCCCGATTTCCTCTGCCGGCTGCTCGAAGCGACGATCGCTGCCGGTGCGAGGACGGTGAACATCCCCGACACCGTCGGCTACACGATGCCGTGGCAGTTCGGCGCGCTGATCGCATCGCTTCGCGAGCGCGTCCCGAATTCCGACAAGGCGGTCTGGTCCGTGCATTGCCACAACGATCTCGGCGTTGCCGTCGCCAATTCGCTCGCTGCAGTCATGAACGGCGCGCGACAGGTCGAGTGCACGGTGAACGGTCTCGGCGAGCGCGCAGGCAACGCATCGCTCGAAGAGATCGTGATGGCGGTGCGTACGCGGAAGGACACGTTTGCCTGCACCACCCGCATCGACACGACGCAGATCGTTCCTGCGTCGAAGCTCGTGTCGGGCATCACCGGCTTTCCGGTGCAGCCGAACAAGGCGATCGTCGGCGCGAACGCATTCGCGCACGAATCGGGCATTCATCAGGACGGCGTGCTGAAGCACCGCGAAACCTACGAGATCATGCGCGCCGAGGACGTTGGCTGGCACGCGAACAAGCTCGTCCTCGGCAAGCTTTCCGGCCGCAACGCGTTTCGCACGCGTCTTACCGAGCTCGGCATCGATTTGCCGGACGAGGATGCGTTCAACACGGCGTTCGCCCGCTTCAAGGAGCTCGCCGACAAGAAGGGCGAGGTGTTCGACGAGGACCTGCACGCATTGATCTCCGAGGAGATCGTCGAGCCGGCGCACGAGCACTATCGGCTCGCGGCGCTCAAGGTCACGTCGGAAACGGGCACCGTGCCGCATGCGCGCGTGGTGATGGCGATCGGCGACGCCGAGGTCGTGGCGGAAGTCGGCGGCGACGGCCCGGTCGATGCGGTGTTCAAGGCGATCGAGCGCATGGCCGGTTCGCACGCGAGCCTTCTTTTGTATTCCGTGAACGCGATCACCGGCGGTACCGACGCGCAGGGCGAGGTCACGGTGCGCCTCGAGCAGGGCGGGCGCATCGTGAACGGACTCGGCGCCGACACGGACATCATCGTTGCGTCCGCGAAGGCGTACATCAACGCATTGAATCGTTTGCACGACGGCGTCGTCCGGCTCAATCCGCAACGAGCGGCATAGCTTTCCGGCCGACGCGGTAACATAGCGTCGGTCGTCGGCCGCTCCGTCGGCGGCCGCTTCGCGCCGCGCTCGCAACGAGCGCGGCTTCCCGCTCGTTTCCTTCGGAATCTTCCATGAACGCCC